>NZ_JBIKIL010000046.1:0-25630 GCF_044361645.1 Limnohabitans sp.
TGCTGCGCACGTGGGCCACGGGCATGGCTTTGTCGGTGTTGGCTTTTGTCAGCGTGATCATGCTGGGCGCTGGCGACACCACCGGTTTTTTGGTGGTCTGCGCCTTGTCGGGCATGGCGCTGGGCGCCGACCTCACGGTGCCCGGTGCCTTGCTCAACCAGTTGATAGACCGCTGCGGCGAGCGTGGCCGCACAGACGGCGCATTCATGGGCTGGTGGAATCTGGCCACCAAACTCAATCTGGCTTTGGCCGCAGGCCTGTCCTTGCCTTTGCTGGGCCTGTGGGGCTACGCTCCAGGCCAACAAGACGCCGACGCGGTGTTGGCGCTGGGCCTGGCTTATGGTTTGTTGCCTTGTGTGCTCAAATCCATGGCCGGATTGGCTTTGTATACGGGCCTGATGCGCCGGCCCGATTTGATTTCGGGGCCTGCAAAGGCCCGCCTTTCGGCGTGAAGCCGCTTTGACTGTAGACAAGGGGAGTTACCCATGCGCCAACCCAACGCCATGATTCACCGCCGCACCGCTTTGACCCGCTTGGCAGCACTGCCCGTGGTGGCGGCCACGCCTTTCTTGGCCAGCTGCGCTGGGCCACAGATTCAAAGCTATGCGCAAGAAAAACCGCTGCTGGATTTGCGCACCTACTTCACCGGCACCATCGACGCCTGGGGCGTGTTCACCGACCGCAGCGGTCAGGTGGTCAAGCGCTTCACCGTGGTCATGGACTGCAGCTGGAATGGCGACGAGGGCGTGCTGGACGAAGCCTTTGTGTATTCGGACGGAACGACGCAGCGCCGCATCTGGCGGCTCAAAGCCGGACCCAACGGCAGCTACACGGGCCGGGCCGACGATGTGGTGGGCCAGGCCACGGGCCAGGTCAGCGGCAACGCGTTCCGCTGGGGTTACACCATGGCTTTGCCGGTCGATGGCCGGGTGTGGAACGTCGACTTTGACGACTGGATGTACCTGATGGACGACCGTGTCATGCTGAACAAAGCCAACATGAGCAAATGGGGCGTGAAGCTGGGCGAGGTCACTTTGTCCTTCACGCGCCGCACGCCTTTGGTGGCCAGGCCGGGTTGAAGCACATGAACCACAACACCTCTCATTCAAGCCCCAATGCCATGGGCACAGTGCTGGCGCACTCGGTGCTGTCGACCGAGATGGCGATGCCCAAAGTCGGCCCCCAAACGCAAGAGGCCACCTTGTCGCGCACGCAGGCCAAGGCCCGCCGAGCTTGGGCATTGAACACACCGCTGTACCATTGGCAAGGCAAGCGGGTCTGGCTGGTGGGCGCATCGACGGGTATTGGCCTGGCCTGCGCACAGGCCTTGCGCGGCGCCGGTGCGCGCGTGGTGTTGTCTGCCCGCACGCCGCAGGGCGTTGAGCTTTGGGCTGCACAAGATGCGGGCGTGCAGTGGCGGGCGCTGGATGTGAGCGACGCGTCGCAAGTGCAGGCCACCGCCCGTGTTCTGCAGGCCGAAGGCCCGCTCGACATGGTGGTGTATGCGGCGGGTTACTACCGCGCACAACGTGCCACGGCCATGGACCTTGAAGACCTGTTGCAACACGACAAGGTCAACTACCAAGGCGCCTTGCAAGTCATCCACGCGGTGCTGCCCGGCATGTTGGCGCGCCAAAACGGGCACATCAGCGTGCTCAGCAGTGTGGCCGGTTGGCGCGGCCTGCCCAATGGCCTGGCCTATGGCCCGACCAAGGCGGCGTTGACCCATTTGGCCGAGACGCTGTACATGGACTTGCAAGACCAAGGCATTGGCGTGAGCGTGGTCAATCCCGGGTTTGTGGCCACGCCGCTCACGGCGCAAAACCAGTTCACCATGCCCGCGCTCATCAGCCCCGAGCAAGCCGCCACGGCCATGCTCAAGGGCTGGGCTCAAGGCCAATTTGACATCCATTTCCCAAAGCGCTTCACGCTGTGGCTCAAGCTGCTGCGTTTGCTGCCCTACCGCTTGTATTTTCCGCTGGTGCGCAAGTTCACCGGCTTGTGAATTTGATTTGAAAGCCGCCCATGGACACCCGACAAGCCACACAAAACCTGGCCACGTTTTTTGAAACTTTGTCACCGCACAGTGTGGCGCAGTTGCACACGGTCTACGACCCACAGGCGCGCTTCAAAGACCCGTTCAATGAGGTGCAAGGCTTGCCCGACATTGAACGCATTTTTCAGCACATGTATGCGGCGCTCGAGCAGCCGCATTTTGTGGTCAGCGCGCAGGTGGTGGACGGCGCGCAAGCCTTTCTGACCTGGGAATTTCGCTTTCGCTTCAAGCGCTTTGACACCACCACGCTGCAAGCCGTGCGCGGTGCCAGCCACGTGGTGTTCAACGAGCAAGGCTTGGTGACCCTGCACCGCGATTACTGGGACGCGGCCGAGGAGTTGTACGAAAAACTGCCCGTGCTGGGCGGTTTGATGCGCTGGCTCAAAAAACGCGCCAACACCTGAGGCTGGTGTTGGCTGCGTTGAGGGTTTTGACGCTGAGCGGCGCGGGGCTCAGTCGACTTTGCCAATGCGGTTGACCAAGGCGGTCATTTCCTTGGCATCGGCTTGTACAAAGCGCTCGAACTCGGGCGCATCTTGGTACATGAAGGAGGTGCCTGCGGCCGTCAAAGCGCCCACAGCTCGGGCATCTTGTGCGGCGAATTTGGCGGCTTGGCGCAAGCTGTCAACCACCGCAGCCGGGGTGTCGGCAGGCACAAACATACCGGCCCATTGTGAGTACTGGATCGGTACGCCCAACTCCTTGAAGCTGGGCACAGTGGGCATGCTGCCCAAGCGTCCATCACCCCAGTGCGCCAGGGCGCGCAAGCGGCCAGAATCGATGTGTTGCTTCACGCTGGCAGGGCCAGTGGACAAGGCTTCTATTTGACCGCCGAGCAATGACAAGATGGCGGGTCCGGCGCCGGTATAGGGCACATGCAGCATGAAGGTCGAAGTGGCGGCTTTGAGTTGCTCCATGGGCACATGCATGGTGCCGTAGTTGCCAGACGAGCCGAAGCTGATGCGACCGGGATTGTTCTTGGCGTAAGCGATGAATTCGGCGTAGCTTTTCCAGGGGCTGTCGGCACGCACCACCAGCACCGTGGGATCAGCCGTGAAGCGGGCAATCGGCTTGAGCTGACGGGTTTCGTAAAGCGGTGTTCGTTGCAAAATTTTGGCCGCTTCTGGCAAGACCACCAACGACGACAAGGACATCAGCACCGTGTAGCCGTCTCCTTTGGCTTTGGCGACTTGCGCCATGCCGATGCCGCCACCTGCGCCGCCTTTGTTTTCGACCACGATGCTTTGCTTGAGGTGCCGCGACATGGCTTCGGCCACCGGACGTCCCACCGTGTCAGCCACCCCACCGGGTGGAAAGGGCACCACCATGGTGATGGGTTTGCTGGGGTAAGTCTGTGCCAAAGCGCTTTGGCCGAAACTGGCCAAGGCCAATGGGATGCTCAATGCAGCGCAGATGAGGGGGCGTCGGTTCATGTGAAGTCTCCTTAGGGTGGGGTGCGGCCGCCGAGCCTGTCTTTGCGGCCGACGGGGTCTCAAACAAAGCGGTTTTCAATCTGGCCAATGCCGTCGATCTCAACACGGATGACATCGCCCTTGGCGATGTAGCGGGGTGGGTTCAGGCCCATGCCCACGCCGGCGGGGGTGCCGGTGGCAATGATGTCGCCGGGGTAGAGGGTGATGCCGCGCGAGATGGTTTCGATCAGCGTGGGGATGTCGAAAATCATGTTCGCGGTCGGGCCGTCTTGGCGCAACTCGCCATTGACCCAGCAGCGCACACGGGTTTTGCGGCCGTCTATTTCGTCTGCCGTGACAATCCACGGGCCCATAGGGCAAAAGGTGTCAAAGGACTTGCCCATGTCCCACTGTTGGTGGCGCATCTGCACATCGCGGGCGGTCACGTCGTTGACGACGGTGTAGCCGAACACATGCTGCATGGCGTCGGCCTGGCGGATGTTCTTGCCGCCTTGGCCAATGATCACGGCCAACTCGGCTTCGTAGTCGATCTGCTCGGACACGGCAGCGCCGGGCAGTTGCACGTCGTCGTTCGGGCCGACCACGCACTCGGGCACTTTGGTGAAGACGATGGGCCAGGCCTGGGTGTCGGTGTTGCTGTTTTTGAAGACTGAGGCTTGCAACTCCTTGGCATGCGCATGGTAATTGCGGCCCACGCACCACACGTTGCGGCGGGGCGCGGGCAGCGGGGATTCAAGTCGGACCGAGGACACGGCCAGCGCGGCACCCGTCAAGGCAGGCAGGGCTTGCCCTGCAACCAAGGCTTCAATGATGGGCTGAGCGCCGCGTTGGGCTTGTGACTCGCTCAGGGCAAAGGGCGTGACATGCAGACCATCGGCCGATACCTGGCCGACATGGCGTTTTCCGTGGTGAACAAATGTGGCGATGCGCAAAACTCTTCTCCTGAGGCGGGACACAAGCTGGCGCTTGGCCATGATTGGTTTGAGGCTCAACCAATTTGAACCATCATACGGATTAAGAAAGGCCGGTCAAGACACGTGCAGGACAATACAGATGAGGGTTTTCACGGGGAGAGTCTGAGCTTTTAGGCGCTTTAAGGGCTCGGACATCATTGGTATGATTTGGTTCAAATCGCAACCGACCACCATGGACACCGCCTACTTCTTTCGGATCACCTTGCTCGACCAGTTGCACAGCGGTCAGTGGCAGGTCGGTGAACGGCTGCCCACTGAGCGTGCGTTTGGCGAGCAATACCAAATCAGCCGAAGTAGCGTGCGCAAGGTGCTGGCCGACATGAAGGCACAGGGTTTGATTGCACAAACTGTGGGCAGCGGCACTTATGTCACCGACCAAGTGTTGGCCAGTCGAAGCGTCAAAAATGCAACGCCACTTGCCCCTCCGGAGGCCGCATGGCACACCAGCCCTGCTGAACTCATGGACGCCCGCATGGCCTTGGAGCCCGCCATCATCGAGATGGTGATTGGCAACGCGACCACCGCGGACTTTGAGCAAATGGACAACTGCTGCACGCGTGCGGAAGCGGCCACCAGCGTGGAGGAGTTTGAGGTGTGGGACGGCAGGTTCCACGAAATCATTGCCCGTGCGTCACACAATGCTTTTGTGGCACGGTTGTTCAAACTCATGAACCAAGCCCGCGCCCAAGGCGAATGGGGCATGCTTAAAAAACGCAGCCTCACACCGGAGCGCCGCCTGGCCTACCAAGCGGAACACCGCGCCCTTTTGAACGCCATCAAGGCCAGAGATCCGGTTCAGGCCAAAGCGCTCGCCACTGAGCATTTGGTGCATGTGCGGCGCAATTTGCTCGGCTACTGAGCGGCTCGTGTGAGCCGGGTCACGCCAGCGCAGTGCGGCTAACTCGTGAAAGAGTGCCTCAGCGACAGGCCGTGGCCAGCGCTTGGTCGATGTCCCACAAGATGTCGTCCAAGTTCTCCAAGCCGACCGAGATGCGCACCATGTCGGGCGGCACGCCTGCGGCCAGTTGCTGGGCTTCGTCCAGCTGGCGGTGCGTGGTGCTGGCCGGGTGGCTGATCAGGGTGCGGGTGTCGCCGATGTTGACCAGGTGGCTCATGAACTGGGCCGACTCGATGAAGCTCACGCCCTGCGCCAAGCCGCCTTTCACGCCAAAGGCCAACAGGCCCGAGGCCCCGCGCATCTGGCGCTGCATCAGGGCGTGTTGCGGGTGGTCAGGCAAGCCCGGGTAGTTGACCCAGGCCACACGCGGGTCGGCCTGCAAAAACTTCGCCACGCCCAAAGCGTTGTCGCAGTGCTTTTGCATGCGCAGCGGCAAGGTTTCAACGCCTTGCAAAATCTGCCAGGCACTCATGGGGCTGAGCGCCGCGCCAAACACGCGCAGGCTTTCCATGCGGCAGCGCATGGTGAAGCCAAAGTCGCCAAAGGTCTCGTAAAACTTCACGCCGTGGTAGCCCTTGGACGGCTCGGTCATGCCGGGAAACTTGCCGTTGTCCCAAGGAAATTTGCCGCCTTCGACCACCACGCCGCCCAGGGTGGTGCCGTGGCCCGCCAGGTATTTGGTGGCCGAATGCACCACGATGTCGGCCCCCAAGGCCAGTGGGTTGCACAGCAGCGGGCTGGGCACGGTGTTGTCGATGATGAGCGGCACGCCGTGCGCGTGGGCCACCTCGGCCACGGCCGCGATGTCCAGCACCACCATGCTCGGGTTGCCCAGGCTTTCGGCGTACACCGCCCGAGTGTTGGGGCGCATGGCGGCGGCAAAGGCCTCGGGTTGGGTTGCGTCGACAAAGGTGGTTTCAATGCCGAACTTGGCCAGGCTCACGGCCAGCATGGTGACCGAGCCGCCGTACAAAGCCCCAGCCGCCACCACATGGTCGCCCGACTGCAAGATGGTCATGAGGGCCATGGTTTCGGCCGCCATGCCCGAGGCGCTGGCCACCCCGGCACGCCCGCCTTCGAGTGCCGCCACGCGTTCTTCGAGCACCGCCACCGTGGGGTTGCTCAGGCGCGAATACACATTGCCAAAGGTCTGCAGGTTGAACAGCGATGCGGCGTGCTCGGCACTGTCAAACACAAAGCTGCTGGTTTGGTAAATCGGCAGGGCGCGCGCGCCCGTGGCCGCATCGGGAATCTGCCCGGCGTGGATGGCCAGGGTCTCGGGGTGGAATTGGCGGTCGGTCATGGTGTTGGGTATGAAAAGTTGGCTTGAATTTGTAGGAGCCCACCCCGTGGGCGATGGCTTGTTCTAGACCAGCCGCCGCGCCGAGACGATGCCGGTGTTCACCCCCACCCAGTTCAGGCCGCCAAACAGCCGGGCGTGCTCGATCTTGACGCAGCGGTTGCTCACCGAATCCATGCCCGCTTGACGGGCCAGCGCATCGGCCTCGGGGTTGGCCACGCCCAGTTGCTGCCAAAGACACTTGGCACCGATCTGCAGCGCTTGCTCGGCAATCGGCAACACGTCTTCGGCGCGGCGAAACACATCGACCATGTCCACCTTGAAAGGGATGTCGCCCAGGCTGGAGTAACAGGTCTCGCCCAAGATCTCGCCGCCCGCATAGCGCGGGTTCACGGGCACGATCTTGAAGCCGTGCGACTGCATGTACTTGGCCGCAAAGTAGCTGGGCCGGTGCCATTCGGCCGACAAGCCCACCACGGCAATCGTGGGGCAACTTTTGAGGATGCGCCGCAGCGCGTGCAAATCGTTGTGCATGAGAGTCCTTCTTTCCGTTCAATACCGCGCCAAGCCGCTGCGCTTCATTTGGTGCGAGGCCCAGGTGGCGCACAGCGACAGCACAGCGCACACCGCCATCACGCCCAAATAATGCCCGTTCCAGTCAAAGGCTGCGCCCGCCAGCACCGGGCCCAGCAAGTTGCCCAAGGCCGCGCCGCTGTAGAGCGCGCCCACCACGCTGGCCACCGATTTGCCGCCAAAGTAATCCATGCAAATGGCGGGCAAGAGCGACACAATGCTGCCGTAACTCAGGCCAAACCACAGCGCAAACAAGGCCAGCAACGCATGGCCACCGGCCAAAGCCCACAGCATATAAGACGCACCCATGGACAGCTGCATCAGCACCAGGGTTTGCGCCCGGCCCAGCCGGTCGGCCACCAGACCAATGGCAAAGCGCCCGACCAGACTGCCCACGCCGATCAAGCCCACCAAGCCCACCGCCAACGCCTCGCTCAGGCCCAAATCGCGGGCCGAAGCCGAGACGTGCGCGAACGGGATGAACATGACGGGCGAGGCCAACACCGTGGCCAGGTACAGCCAACGAAACGTGGGGCTGCGCAAGGTTTCGCGCAAACTCAAGCCCGTGGCCGAGCCGCCTGCACCCGTGCGACCTGAAACCGTTGTCGGTGCCGCAGGTGCGCGCCGCAGCAAAGCCGCCGCCAACAAACCCAGCACCAGCACGCTAAGCGCCAAGACCTGCATCGCCTCGCGCCAGGGCATGGGGCCAATGGCCATGGCCACCCCCACCGGCACCAGCAAGGTGCCCGCGCCCACGCCCGAACTGGCAATACCCCCGGCCAAGCCGCGCCGGGTGGTGAACCAAGGCTGCACGCTGGCAATCGACGGGGTGTAGACCAAGGCAATGCCCAAGCCCACCAACAAACCATAGCTGACGTACACCGCCAGCAAAGACGTGGCCCAACTGGTGGCCAGCAAGCCCAGCGCAATCAGCGCCATGCCCGCCGAGCACACGGTGCGCGGCCCGAAGCGGTCGGCCAGCATGCCGCCGCCTGCGCCGAGCACAAAATAAACAAAGCCCGAGAGGCCAAAAATCCAGGACACATCGGCCCGCTGCGCCGAGAACTCGACGGCGAAGGACTCAAAAAACGCCGCAAACGAATACGACACCCCAAAGATCACCGCCAGGCACACAAAGGTGGCCCAAACCACCACCCAAGCGTAGGGGGTTTCTTTCATGGTGTCTCCGGTGTTGGCATCTTGCAAAGCATTGTGCCTTGCGATTGTGCGGTCCCGCGCACAGGCATGGGTGCGTGCCTGAGCCTGTGTCACACTGGCGCGCATGGAATCCTCACTCGAACAAGCCCGCCAGGCATTTCTGGAGGGCATTGAACAGTTTGAACGCCACCAATTTGAGGCGGCAGCAGCCCTTTTTGAACGGGCTTTGCAGCTGGCACCGGGCAGGCCCTCGGTGTTGATGAACCTGGGCGCCAGTTGCGTGCAGTTGGGCCGCTTTGAGCGGGCCGACGAGTGCCTGCGCCAAGCCCTGGCGGCCGATGACCAGCCGTGTGATGCCTGGCTGGCTTGTGCGGCAGCTTGATCCGCCCCCGCGCCCAGCATTTGACCGGTGTGGATTTGTCATCGGCCATGGTGGCCAAGGCGCGTGCGCTGGGGGTTTACGACAGCCTGCATGCCCAAGAGTTGGTGGCCTTCATGCAGCAAAGCGCTGAGCCCGCCGACTTGGTGCTGGCGGCCGATGTGTTCATTTATGTGGGCTGGCTGGAGGCGGTGTTTGAGGCCCTGAGCCCCCGGGTGCGTTCGGGCGGCTGGCTGGCCCTGAGCGTGGAAGAGGCCGCCCCGGGTTTTGAAGTGCAGCTGCACAGCAGCTTGCGTTACGCGCATGCCCTGAGCTATTTGCAAAAGCTGGCCGCAGAGCACGGCTGGCAATGGGCCAAGCTGCACCGCGCGCCCCTGCGGCTGGACCAAGCCCAGCCCCTCATGGGGGCTTATGTTTATCTGCAAAAAACCTGACAATGCCTACGCCTATGCCGTCCGCTGGGGCGGAGGCTTGTTCACAACGGCCTGCACCCCCGTCATGGCCCTGCCCGGAGAACCTCGCTCATGAACGCACAAGAACGCGACCAACTTCAGCAATTCTTGGCCAGCTTGCGGCAGCAGCGCGTGCAGGCCAAAGACCCGGTGGCCGATGGCCTCATTCGGGATGCTTTGGCCTCGCAAGCCGATGCCACTTATTTGTTGGTGCAACGGGCCATGACCCTGAGCTTGGCACTGCAAGCCACGCAAAACCGATTGCAGCAGTTACAAGCCGCATCGGCTGCGGCGCTGCAAGCCTCCAGTCCAGGGCAAGCCTCTGAAGCATCCAACCCCGTCGCCAACGCCGTGCCTTCTCAGGCTCTAGCGCCCACAACAACTGGCGCAGCCCATGCGGCGCAACCGAGCCTGTGGATGCGGGGCTTGGTGGGGCAAGTGGGCGGCACAGCGCTGGGTGTGGCCGCGGGCGTAGTGGCGGGCGGTGCCTTGTTGCAAGGCCTGCAAGCCTTGTGGGGCGACGATGCCGCATCGCCCGATGGGGCCCAGGGCTCAGCGGGGGGCGTGTCTACCGCTGAGCCGGATGCGGGCGACGGCCTGTGGGACTTGGGCGACGACTGGACCTGAGTTCACGCGCCTCTTTCAAGGGCATTTTCGGCGGCAGATACAGCGACAGATTCAGCGACAGATTCAGCGGCTGTAGGCCAAGCCCAGCGCCACGCCGCCAAATAAATCGCCTTCCACCACAGGCACGCCCGCAAAGGCGGCCTGCAAGGCGGACTGAAAAGTGCTCAAGGCCGATGACCCGCCCGTGAGGTAAATCGCATCCAGCGATGCATCGGTCAGGCCCGCAGCTTGCACACACTCGCGCGCACAGGCCACGGTGCGGGCCAGCAAGCCGTGCAAATGCGCTTGCATGTCGCTCACGCCCAGGCGCGCTTGCAAGCCGCGTTCGATCACCGCCAGGTCAATGCCCGTGTCAGCCCGGCTGGCTGAGCAACGAATTTTTGCCTGCTCCACCTCATGCGCGATGTGGTGGCCGTGCCGCTCGGTCAGCACTTGCATCAAGCGCTCATAAAGCTGCATGTCGCTGTAATTGCTGCGCAGGGTTTTGGCGTGGGCCATGGCTTTGGCATGGTATTGCCAGTGGATCAGGTGCCAGGTGGCCAGGTCAAAAAACACCCGGCTGGGCACTTCGCGCTGTGCCGGGCCGATGTGTTTGTAGCCCAGCAGCGGCATGACTTGCGCCAAATTCAGTTGCCGGTCGTAGTCGGTGCCACCAATGTGCACGCCCGTGGTGGCCAAGATGTCGGCGCTGCGGTTGGCCTTGTGCATGCGCTCTGGCCCCAAGCGCACCACCGTGAAGTCCGAGGTGCCGCCCCCTAAGTCCACCACCAACACGGTGCTTTCTTGCGTCAGGCGCTGCTCGTAATCCAGTGCGGCGGCAATCGGCTCCAGCTGAAACGACACCTCGTCAAAGCCCACCGCCTCGACCGCCTGGCGCAGCGAGGCCTCGGCCTGTGCGTCGCGCTCGGGGTCGTCGTCCACAAAATGCACCGGGCGGCCCATCACCACGCGGCGCGGTGCGCTGCCCAAGTGCTGCGTGGCGCGTTCGCGCAGGGTGGCCAAAAAGCGGGCGATGATGTCCTGAAAGCTGATCTGCTGGTGCCCAATCTGCGTGGTCTCCAGCAGCAGCGGGCTGCCCAGCAGGCTTTTGAGCGAACGCATCAAGCGCCCCTCGGTGCCTTCGAGGTAGTGCTTGAGGGCGTCACGCCCGAAGTGGGTGCTGCCGTCTTCGGCGTTGTAGAACACGGCCGTGGGCATGGCCAGCGCCTCGCCTTCCAGCGGGATCAGGCGGGCGCTGCCCTTGGGGCCGAGCCAGGCCATGGCGGAGTTGGAGGTGCCGAAATCGATGCCGAGCGTGCCGGCGGGGGAAGACATCATGGGTAAGAGAGGGTGCTGAGGCAGAAGTGCTGTGGCGGAGGTGGCAGGTCAAAGCGCTGACCGTCAAAGGACCCGGGATTCTGCCACCGTCAGCCCTGTCAAATCGGGGAGAATCGGCGTTGTTCCATTTTTGCCCACAAACACCCCATGACCGAAGCCCCAAGCCCCGCCACATCAGCCGCTGCCCGCCCCGCACTGCCCGACCGCCTGGCCATCGACGCCCGCAGCCCGCACCATGTGCGCGCCGTGTTCGAGCACGACATCGGCATCCGCTTCAATGGCAAAGAGCGCAACGATGTCGAGGAATACTGCATCAGCGAAGGCTGGGTGCGCGTGCCCGCAGGCAAGACGCTGGACCGCAAAGGCCAGCCGCTGCTGATCAAAATCAAAGGCCAAGTCGAAGCCTTTTACCGGTGAATCAGCGCATGACCGAAGCGGCACGCAAGCTCCCGCTCGAAGGCCTGCGCGTCGTCGAGTTCACCCACATGGTCATGGGCCCCACTTGCGGCATGGTGCTGGCCGACATGGGGGCCGAGGTCATCAAGGTCGAGCCCATTGAGGGCGACCGCACGCGGCATTTGTTGGGTTCGGGCGCGGGCTTTTTCCCCATGTTCAACCGCAACAAAAAAAGCATCCAGCTCAATTTGCAAAACCCGCAAGGGGCCGAGGTGGCGCGCCGCCTGTGCGCCACGGCCGACGTGGTGGCCGAGAATTTCAAGCCCGGCTCCATGGCCAAGTACGGCCTGGACCACGCCAGCCTGTCAGCCGCTAACCCCAAGCTGATTTATGCCAGCCTCAAAGGCTTTTTGCCGGGGCCGTATGACCACCGCACTGCGCTCGACGAAGTGGTGCAGATGATGGGGGGCTTGGCCTACATGACGGGGCGTCCCGGCGACCCGCTGCGCGCAGGCACCAGCGTGAACGACATCATGGGCGGCATGTTTGGCGCGATTGGTGTATTGGGTGCGCTGATTCAGCGCGGCATCACCGGGCGCGGCCAAGAGATCCAGTCGGCGCTGTTCGAGAACAATGTTTTTTTGGTGGGCCAGCACATGCTGCAGTACGCCATCACCGGCCAAGCGGCCGAGCCCATGCCCAACCGCATCTCGGCCTGGGCGGTGTACGACGTGTTCACCGTCAAAAACGGCGAACAAATCTTTTTGGCCGCCGTGAGCGATGCGCAGTGGGCCGTCTTTTGTGATGTGCTGGGCTTTGCCGACCTCAAGGCCGATGCGCGCTACAGCGACAACAACGCCCGCGTGTCGCAGCGTGCCGAGTTGATTCCTGCGTTGCGCCGCCGCTTGGCTGCATTCACCGCCGCCGAGCTGACCGCCATTTTTGAAAAAGCGGGCCTGCCCTTTGCGCCCATCGTCAAACCCGAAGAGTTGTTTGATGACCCGCACCTTCAGGCGACCGGCGGTTTGGCCGATGTGCGCCTGTCTGATGGCCCCAAGGCGGGGCAGATGACCCGTGCGGCGCTGTTCCCCTTCACCATGGACGGGCAACGCTTGGGTGTGCGCCGCCAGCCACCCCGGCAAGGCGAGAACACCAACGAGCTGCTGCAAAGCCTGGGCCTGAGCGCGGCAGAGATTGCCCACTTGCGCAGCATCCAAGCGGTCGCTTGATGTTTCGGAGCAAGCGTTCAGCGCTTGACACACTGAGCGCCCATGGCTTGGGTGCCCTGAACTCGGTTTGGGCGACGGTGACAAACTGGTGCCTGTCGCAGCCGATGCCCCAACGCTTGCCCCTGACTGCAAAACTTGGCGGCCAACGGCGGCAATGTGCCGACCGATTTGATGCAACAGCAAGGGTGTGTTGCGGATGGCCCTGGGACGCTTGCAGCTGCATCGTCCGGCCTGTACTTCAAGAAAAAGGGATGTGAGCCCAAGCACGCCTAGGGCCAACCCTGATAGCCCCTTGACCCATTGACCTCATATGATCGTTAAAACTGATAACAGATTTTTTAAACTTCATTGCACAACAAAGGAGACAAAATGCAAAGACGTCATTTGATCGCGGGCGGCATCGCAGCAGCCACATTGCCCTCGCTTGCATTGGCAAGAGGCATTGAAAAGCCAAAAACCAGCATCGCCGTGGGGGGTAAAAATCTTTTTTATTACCTGCCCTTAACCATTGCTGAGCAGTTGGGCTACTTCAAGGACGAGGGGCTGGACCTGACCATCTTCGACTTTTCTGGTGGATCGCGTGCGCTGCAAGCGGTGGTGGGTGGCAGTGCGGATGTTGTATCCGGCGCGTTTGAGCACACAGTCAACATGCAATTCAAAGGTCAGCCCATGCGCGCCTTTGTGTTGCAAGGTCTGGCCCCCCAAATTGTGTTGGGTTACAACCCCAAGACAATGCCCAATTTCAAGGGCGTTGCCGATCTCAAAGGCAAGAAGATCGGCGTGACAGCGCCGGGCAGCTCTACC
The DNA here is from genome assembly GCF_044361645.1 of Limnohabitans sp. Taxonomy (GTDB): domain Bacteria; phylum Pseudomonadota; class Gammaproteobacteria; order Burkholderiales; family Burkholderiaceae_C; genus Limnohabitans_A. Next base: position 13,597 of record NZ_JBIKIL010000046.1, read on the forward strand.
AACGTGATGGTCAACTTTGCTTTGGCCAAGGTGGGCCTCAAGCCAAGCGACGTGAGCTTTGTCGGTGTGGGTGCCAGCAACGGGGCCGTCGCCGCGATGCGTTCGGGTCAAATCGATGCCATCAGCAACCTCGATCCAGTGATCACGCTGCTGCAGCGCTCGGGCGATCTCAAGATCATTTCAGACACGCGCATCGTCAGCGAAGCTGAACAAGTGTTTGGTGGTCCTATGCCCGCCGGTTGCTTGTATTGCCCACAGTCGTTCATCGACCGCAACCCCAATACCGTGCAGGCCATGACCAATGCGATGGTGCGCGCCAACAGGTGGATTCAGCAGGCTGGGCCAGGCGACATCATCAAAGTGGTGCCTGAGAGCTACCTTTTGGGCGATCGCTCCATTTACATCGATGGCTTTCTCGCGGCACAAAAAGCCCTGTCACCCGATGGCGCGTTTCCTGCGCGCGGGGCCGACACGGCGTTCAAAGCCTTGGCCAGTGTGGACGCCAAGCTGGGCAGCGCCAAGCTCGATTTGGGGGCGGTCTTCACCAATGCCTTTGCACAAAAGGCCAATCAAAAATACAAGTGAGCACGCCCCCCGCGCCGCTGCTTCGGACTTGTCGCCTCCATTGAGGGGGCGGCGTCTAAGGCCCAGAGAGGCCGCTTTTTCGATGTCTTTGGCATCGCCCCTTGGCGTTTAACGCCCATTCTTTTATGCAACACCCAGCCATCGAATTGCAGGACATCGCCTGCACCTTCATCAGCAAAGACGCACCTGGCCAGCGCTACACGGCCGTTGAGAACGTGTCGCTCAAGGTCGAAGAGGGTGAATTTGTCAGCGTTGTAGGGCCTACCGGTTGCGGCAAGAGCACGCTGCTGAACGTGGCGGCTGGATTGCTGGTGCCGAGCAAGGGTTCCATCCGCATCTTTGGCCAAGCCCTGAGCGACATCAACACCCGTGCCGGTTACATGTTTCAGACAGAGAGCTTGATGCCTTGGCGAACAGCACTTGAAAATGTCTTGGCTGGCTTGCAGTTCCGTGGTGTGCCAGACGAGCAAGCACGCCAGCAGGCCGATGACTGGCTGCGCCGTGTCGGCTTGGGAGGCTTTGGAGACCGTTACCCTCATCAGATGAGCGGCGGCATGCGCAAGCGTGCCAGCTTGGCGCAGACCTTGGTGTTAGACCCGGACATCATCTTGATGGACGAGCCCTTTTCGGCGCTTGACATTCAGACCCGTCAGCTGATGGAAAACGAGGTGCTGGAGCTGTGGCAATCTAAAAAGAAAGCGGTGTTGTTCATCACCCATGATCTGGATGAAGCCATTGCGATGAGCGACCGCGTGGTGGTGCTCAGCGCTGGCCCGGCCAGCCATCCGATTGGTGAGTTCAAAATCGACATTGAGCGCCCGCGCGATGTGGCCGAGGTCAAGGCCACGCCCCGATTCATGGCCTTGCATGCCGCCATCTGGAGCGTCATGCGTGAAGAGGTGCTCAAGGGTTACCAGCAACAACTGCTGAAAGCCGCTTGACTTGCGGTGAACTGGAATCAATTCAAACCCATGTGGAATCTGATCAAACCCCGCGCGGCCACGCTGCGCTTTTGGCAAATCGGCATTTTGGTGATGCTGTTTGTGTTTTGGCATGTCATGACCAAGCCCGGTCTCGTGCCTGTTTTCATGTTCGACAACGACCGTCAGGCGGCCTTTTTCTTCGGTGAGCCGCTGAAAATATTTGAACGAATTTGGGTCTGGTTTGTCACCGATGCCGATATCTACAAACACCTTTGGGTCACTTTGGCCGAGACGGTGATGGCCTTTGGCATCGGCGCTGGCGCTGGCTTGGGGGCGGGTCTATGGTTGGCGTTGAGCCCGATGGCTTCTGCGATCCTAGAGCCCTATATCAAAGCGCTCAACTCCATGCCCCGGATCATTTTGGCGCCCATCTTCGCTGTCTGGTTTGGCCTTGGTATGGCGTCCAAGGTGGCTTTGGGTGTGACCTTGGTGTTTTTCATTGTGTTTTTCAATGTCTACCAAGGTGTGAAGGAAGTCAGTCCGGTTGTCCTGGCCAACGCCCGCATGTTGGGTGCCAGCCGCAAACAGCTGCTGCGCTTTGTGTACTTGCCCAGTGCCACCAGCTGGGTGTTCAGCTCCTTGCACACCAGCGTGGGCCTGGCATTTGTGGGTGCGGTGGTGGGGGAATACCTGGGCTCGTCCCAAGGTGTGGGCTACTTGATTTTGCAGGCTGAAGGCCAATTTGACATCAACACCGTCATGGCCGGCATTTTGGTGCTGACTATGTTTGCCTTGGTGCTGGATGGGGCGGTGGGGGTGATTGAAAAGCGGCTGATGAAGTGGCAGCCAAAAGCCGGGGAAACTGAAAAGCTCTGAGAGACCAAAAGGCTGGCAGGAAATCCCAGCACATGAGCGCAATCGGGATCGTCTGGCACCTCTGTGTGCGCCAGAATTTTGCAAATATCGGCGCTGCATGTGATGAAAGCGATCACGCGCATTGGCCCACCGCAAATCGGGCACAGCAGCGGGAAGACCTCGTCGATGCGTGCGATCAGCACCGCCCACAGGATGTGAGCCGACTTTTCGGATGTGCTGGGCTTTGGCAACTTGATGGCCAATGCACGCGACAACGACAACAAGGCCCGCCTGTCGCCCGATGTTTGTGGTGCCATGGCCTCATGGCCTCATGGCCTCAAGCACCTCAAGCACCGCAAGCACCGCAAGCACCGCAAGCACCGCAAGCACCGCAAGCACCGCAAGCACCGCAAGCACCGCACGCACCGCAAGCACCGCAAGCACCGCACGCACCGCACGCACAGGGCGGGCAGGCTTTCAGGGCAAAGTTCCGGGGCAAAGTTTAGGGGCAAAGTTTAGGGGCAAAGTTTCGGAGCAAGCGTTCAGCGCTTGACACACTGAGCGCCAGCGACGACCATCAGCCCATGGCCATCCAAGCATTGATTTTCGGCATCCACCTCGCCCGCAGCACGCGGGGCAAGCCCTGCGCACCGCCGCAGGCTTGAAACTTTTCTTGTAGGTCGGCCCTTCAGGTCCGACATGTTTTCGGTGCACCACCGTCATGTCGGCGGCCAAAGCCACCGACCTGCAAACCCCCTCTTGTTTCGTTTGACCGATTTCATTCGGGCCGCGCTCATCCTGCAGCTTGGCCCCATTCACTGCTGGAGATTTTCATGGCCGATTTGTTTGACAACCCCATGGGCCTGTGCGGCTTCGAGTTCGTCGAGTTCGCCTCCCCCACGCCCAACACCCTGGAGCCGTTGTTCGAGCAGATGGGCTTTTCACTGGTGGCCAAGCACCGCTCCAAAGATGTGGTGCTCTACCGCCAATGGGACATCAACTTCATCGTCAACCGCGAGCCCAAAAGTCTGGCCGGTTACTTTGCCGCCGAGCACGGCCCGTGCGCCTGTGCGCTGGCGTTTCGTGTGAAAGATTCACACAAGGCCTATGCGCGCGCCCTGGCCCTGGGCGCACAACCGGTGGACGTGCCCACCGGCCCCATGGAGCTGCGCCTGCCCGCCATCAAAGGCATTGGCGGCGCGCCCCTGTATTTGATCGACCGCTTTGAAGACGGCAAAAGCATCTACGACATCGACTTTGAATTCATCGACGGCGCAGACCGCCACCCGCCGGGCCACGGCCTCAAACTCATCGACCACATGACCCACAACGTCTACAAAGGGCGCATGGCGTACTGGAGCGGTTTTTACGAAAAGCTGTTCAACTTTCAAGAGATTCGCTACTTCGACATCAAGGGCGAATACACGGGCCTGACCAGCCAGGCCATGATGGCCCCAGACGGCATGATCCGCATCCCGCTGAACGAAGAGTCGGGCAAGACCGGCGGGCAGATCGAAGAGTTCTTGATGCAGTTCAACGGCGAAGGCATTCAGCACATCGCCTTGTCGACCGACGACATTTTGAAAAGCGTGGACGCACTGCAAATGGCCGGCATCCCACTCATGACCGCGCCCAATGACATCTATTACGACATGCTCGAAGAGCGCCTGCCGGGCCATGGCGAGCCGGTGCCCGAATTGCAAGCGCGCGGCATCTTGATGGACGGCACGACGGCCAATGGCGAAAAGCGTTTGCTGCTGCAAATCTTCAGTCAGACCCTGCTCGGCCCGGTGTTCTTCGAATTCATCCAGCGCAAAGCCGACGAAGGCTTTGGCGAAGGCAACTTCAAAGCGCTGTTTGAAAGCCTGGAGCGCGACCAGATTCGGCGGGGGGCGATTGTGGTGAATGCCTGATCCAGCCGCTTGTGCCTGGCAGTTGCGCCATACCTCGTCTCTGACCCGAGCCTAGGGTTTGTACGGGGATTATTGGCACTTTGCATGTTGTTCGGGAAAATCGCGCTGTGCAAAACAAACCAGGAGCGTGAAGTGCCAAGAGCTGCCAAGACGTGGGCCGACAAAAAGCGTGCGAAGCCCCCGCACACCGTGACGCTGGACAAGGACTTTGCGGGTGTACCGGCTGGATCGCGGCTGCTCATCTCATGCCCGATGGAGCTGGAGGATTACTTGAAAACACATGTGCCTTACGGCACAACCAAAGAAATCCAGCAGGTTCGCCGTGAGCTTGCTGCACTGCATGGTGCGGACGCCACTTGCCCCGTTTCCACGGCGATCTTTTTGCGAACCGTGGCCGAGGCTGCTTGGGACGAGATGGGCGCTGGCAAGGCCACGACCGTCGTGGCACCGTTTTGGCGGGTGATTGATCCGAAGACACCGTTGGCCAAGAAGCTGCGCGCTGGCCCTCAGTGGCTGGAACAACAGCGGCTTGCGGAGCAGGCGTAGCTGGCGGCTAGCTGCGATGGCGTTGGTGACTCAAGGACATTTTGAAAAGGTGGTGCAAGATGCCTAAAAAATACCGCAGTGATGCTATGGCTGCGATTCACGAAACCATGGAGGCTTTGCATGAAGTGGGCGCTCTGGATCGCCAGACCATGCGGGAGTTTGACGAGACTTGCCTCACGCCCATTGAGATGATGCTGCCCGAACAAATCAAGGCCCTCAGGATTCGCGAGCATATTTCGCAGCCGGTGTTTGCGCGATACCTGAATGTGTCGAAGAACCTGGTTTCCGATTGGGAGCGAGGTGTCAAAAAGCCCGGCGGCCCAGCGCTCAGATTGCTCACGGTGATTCAACACAAGGGTTTGATGTTGATCGCTTGACTCCATGCCATAGTCACCTCTATTTCACTGGTCACCTCGGATATGACGCAAATGAGATTGAGCTTGTCGCAAAAATTTGCACGGCAATCGGCAGAGGCGCTGGCCGACATGAAGGCCACTGGCGCAGGCCATGCGTTGGACGATGTTCGTGTTTACTTTTCTCAACTGAAAAGGCATCGCCAAGGGCAGAGTGAGCGGCCAGCCATGCTGCAACCGAAAACAATGCGCTGAAACACCGGGTCATGCTGGCCCGCATTCGCCACCCGCGTGAAGCCGGTTATCAAGACGGAGAGGTTTGAAGCGACGCCACTTGCTTTCAGACGGTTTCGAAGCGAAAGTCACCTATGCGACATGCTAAAGCCTTTTTCGTAAAATTTGAGTTGTTTCCCGGTTGCACAAAAAGGGTCTTCTCGCCAAAGTGCAAAACTGTTGCAGTGCACAAGGAGTGACCCGTCATGAAACTGAATGTCAACGGTAAAAACCACAGCCTCGATGTCGAGCCGGAGATGCCCCTGCTGTGGGCCTTGCGCGATGAGCTGGACATCAAAGGCCCCAAGTTCGGTTGCGGCACCTCCCAATGTGGGTCGTGCACGGTGCTGCTCAATGGCGAGCCGGTGCGCTCTTGTGCTTACCCGGTCTCGGGTGCTGCGGGACAAAAGGTCATCACCATCGAGGGCTTGGCCGACAAAGGCCGCTTGCACGCTGTGCAGCAAGCCTGGATTGACCACCAAGTGCCGCAGTGCGGTTACTGCCAGGGCGGGCAGATGCTCGCGGCTGTGGCCTTGCTCAAGAAAAAGCCCAAACCCACCGATGAAGACATCGATGCCGCCATGACCAACATTTGCCGTTGTGGCACTTATGCCCGCATGCGCACCGCCATTCACGCCGCAGCCAAGAAAGGGACCCGCGCATGAGCCCCCCAGAAATGACCTCCGGCATGGACCGCCGCCACTTCTTGAAAGTCACCAGCACCGCAGCCGCTGGTTTGTCGGTCGGGTTTTTTGTGCCGCAAACGGCGCAAGCTGCTGATACGCCACAGCTGAATGTGTGGGTCGAAATCGAGCCCAACGACACCATTGTCATTCGCTATGCCCGTGCCGAAATGGGCCAGGGCAGCATGACTTCTGCGCCCATGATGATTGCCGAAGAGTTGGAGGCCGATTGGAAGAAAGTGCGCGTCGAATACGCCACCGCGCACGAAAACCTGCGCACCAAACGCGCATACGGCGACATGGCTTCGGTGGGCAGCCGCACCATACGCAATTCGCAGGAATACCTGCGCAAAGCCGGGGCCACCGGGCGCGAAATGCTGATTGCCGCTGCCGCTCAGCAGTGGGGCGTGCCGGCCAGCGAGTGCAAAGCTGCACTCAGCAAGGTCACCCATGTGCCCAGCAAGCGCACGCTCAGCTACGGCAAATTGGCCGCTGCAGCCGCCAAGCTGGAAGCGCCCAAAGACGTCCAACTCAAAGACCCCAAAGACTGGACATTGATCGGCAAATCCATCGCCCGTGTGGACATACCCGACATTGTGACCGGCCGTGTGAAATTCGGCATCGACGCCCAAGTGCCGGGCATGTTGCACGCGGCCGTGGCGGCTTGCCCGGTGTTCAATGGCACCGTCAAAAGCCTGGATGCCTCCAAGGTAGAAAACCGCAGGGGCATCGTCAAGGTGCTGAATTTGGGCACCTTTGTGGCCGTGGTGGCCGACAACTGGTGGCGCGCCAAAGAGGCCCTGCGCGATGTGGCGGTGGACTGGGATGTGGGCGAGCACGGCACCTTGAGCAGCGCCGCCATCATGGCCCACTTCAAAGCCGGTATGGATCAGTCCGAACTGGCGGTGGCCCGCAACGACGGCAACACGCTTGACGCGCTGAGCAAATCGGCCAAGGTCATCGAGGCCGAGTACTTCACCCCCTATTTGGCGCACGCCACCATGGAGCCCATGGTGTGTACCGCTTGGTTGCAGGGCGAGCAACTTGATGTGTGGTGTTCCACGCAAAACCCCGAATCCACTTTGGCTGTGGCGGCTGCGACTGCGGGCGTGCCACAGGCCAACGTGAAAGTGCACCCCATGCAATTGGGCGGCGGTCTTGGGCGCAAAAGCCCGCAAGACTTCACGCGCCAAGCCGTCGCGATTGCCAAGGCCATGCCGGGCAAGCCCGTCAAAATGCTGTGGTCGCGCGAAGAAGAGATTCAGCACGGTTTGTACCGCCCGGCCAGTTTGATGCGCTTCAAGGCGGGTTTGAGCGCCACGGGCAAAGCCGAGGCGCTGCACATCCGAGTCAGCGCCCCGTCCATCTTGGCCACCTTGCTGAAACTGCCCTTGCCCAAAGGGGTGGATGGCCAGGCCGTGGCCAGCTTCAACGACCACCCCTACGACATCCCCAACACCTTGGTCGACTATGCCCAGCGCAACACCAATGTGCCGGTGGGTTTTTGGCGCACCGTGGGGCATTCACAAAACCCGTTTGGGCGCGAGTGTTTCATCGACGAGATGGCCCAGGCGGCATCACAAGATCCGGTGGATTACCGCTTGGCCATGCTGCCCAACAACGAAAAGGCCAACCGCGACCGGGCCATCTTGCTGGCCGTGACCAAAGCGGCCGGATGGGACAAAAAACCGGCCCCGGGTGTGTTCCGGGGCGTGGCCGCCACCGACGGTTATGGCAGTTGGACAGCATGCGTGTGCGATGTCTCGGTCAACGCCAAAAACGAGGTCAAGATCCACCGCATCGTGATCGGCATTGACCCCGGCTACGCGGTGAACCCCGACAACATCGTGGCCCAGTTCCAGGGCAGCGTGGTGCACGGTTTGACCGCCATCTTCTGGGGTGAAAACACCATCAAGGACGGGCGTGTGGAGCAATCCAACTTCCACGATTACCGCATGATGCGTTTGAACGAAATGCCCAAAGTGGAGGTGGTGATCGCGCCCACCGGCGGCTTCTGGGGTGGTGTGGGCGAACCCGCCCAAGCGCCTTTGGCACCGGCGGTGGCCAACGCCATCTCGGCCGCTTTGGGCAAACGCATCCGCAGCTTGCCTTTGAAAAACCATGGCTTGACATTGGCACGCGCATGACGGTGCTGGGCTTGGCGCGGGTGTGGGCTTTGGTGTGCAGCGCTGGCTGGGGCTGGGTCGTTGCGCAAACCCCAGTGTCAGTGCCAGAGCCCCTCAGCTTGGCTTCTGCAGAGCGGGGCAAAGCCTTGCTTTTGCAAAGACAAGACAGCGGCTGTGTGCTGTGCCACCAAGTGCAGGGTTTGCCTGCGGGTGGTGCACTCGGCCCGTCTTTGGTCGGTTTGGCCGAGCGCAGCACAAAGGCCCAAGCCCGCGAGCGCATCGCCGATGCGAGGCGCTTTAACCCGCAAACCATCATGCCCGCCTATTTCAGCACCGAAGGTTTGAACAAGGTGGCCAACCCCTACAAGGGACAAACCATTTTGACGGCGCAAGGGCTGGAAGACATCTTGAGTTATTTGTTCTTGCCGACGACGGGAACGCCATGAAGTGGCCCACATTGACCCGTCGCGAGGGCTTGCGGCAAGCGCTGCGGGTCGGACTCTATGGTGCGGCTGCACAGCTGTGGCCTGGCCAAGCCCAAGAGATGGCCTCTGGCCAGTCCTTGAGCCTGGCGCAAATGACCGAGCCCCTGACCCAAGGCGCACGGGTGTTGCAGCAAGAAGTGAAGATCGTGGCGCCGGTGTTGGCCGACAACGGCACCTTGGTGCCTGTCACGGTGCAAGTGCAAAGCCCTATGACGGCCCAAGACCATGTGACGCACCTGTACCTCTTGTCGCCGCGCAACCCGGTGACCCAAATGGCGGTTTTCCATCTGGGGCCGTGGAATGGCCGCGCCGAAGTCAGCACCCGCCTGCGCTTGGCGGGCACCCAGCAGGTGGTCGCTTTGGCGCGTTTGTCCCATGGCGAGTTTCGATACGGCCAGATGGAAATCATCGTCACCGAGTCGGCTTGCGTCGACGCCTCCTGAGCATGGCATTCGCACGCATCCAATGGCCAGAACGCGTCTTGGCGGGCGATGTGGTCAAAGTCCGCCTGTTGGTGCAACACCCCATGGACACGGGTTATCTGCAAGACCTGTTGGGCAAATTGGTGCCCCGCAATGTGATCCGCTCGTTGACCTGCACCTGGGGCCAACAAGAAGTGTTCCGTGTGGAGCCTTCTTCGGGCATATCGGCCAACCCCTTGTTTGAATTTTTTGTGCGCGCGGACCGAACCGCCGACATGCTGGTCGAATGGACCGATGACCGGGGCGTCAAAGGCAGCTTGCGGCAAAGCTTGCCAGTCTTGCCCAAACCCAGCGCCTGAGCGCATGAGCCTTCCATCGTTCGCGTTGATGTCCCCAGCACAGGGCGTGCACAGGCTTGCAAAGGCCTGCTGGCTGGTCTTCATGGTTTTTGTTTTATGGGGGGTGAGCGGTCTCTCAACTGCTCAGACCATGGCACCACCCGCACGCAGCTTGCCTTTGTCGCAGCTCAAATCGGGCCTGCATTTTGCGGGTAAAGATGTACAAGCCTTGCAAGCCGACGAGTTTGCCAACCCCGCCCAGCTGTGGCTGAGCCAAGGGGCGCAAGCCTGGGGCCAGCCCAGTGCAGCCAACGGCAAATCCTGCGCCAGTTGCCACGGCGCAGATGCCACCCGCATGCAAGGCGTGGCCACACGTTACCCCGCCATCGATGCCGCCAGTGGGCGCCTCTTCAACCTGGAAGACCGCATCAACCAATGCACCACGCGCCACCAGCAAGCACCAGCACTCACGCCCGAATCCGATGCCTTGCTGGGCTTGAGTTTGCTGCTGACCCAGGCCTCCAAAGGCATGCCCTTGCGGGTGGACATTGGCGGCGCAGCGCGCGACCACTGGCAAGCCGGCGCGGCCTTGTTTTCACAACGTCAAGGCCAAATGAATTTGTCGTGCGCCCAATGCCATGACCACAATTTTGGTCAACGCCTGTACACCGACCCGCTGAGCCAAGGCCAGCCCAATGGCTACCCGGTGTACCGTTTGGAATGGCAAAAACCCGGTTCACTGGAGCGGCGTTTGCGCAGTTGCTATGCGGGCATTCGCGCCGAAACACCCCCTTGGGGCGCTTTGGAAATGCGGCAACTGGCGCTGTACCTGATGTGGCGCGGTGAGGGCTTGCCCATCGAGGTACCTGCTGTGCGTAAATGATCAAGCCGCGCCATTGCACAGCCACAACGCACGCAGAACTTTGGTCCTGGTGCAGTTGACGCAGAGCCGGCCCGTAACAGGTCGCGGCTTCGCGCGACCTGTCCTCATTCCTTAGGCCTTAGCTTGCATGACCTCGAGGTACATGCTTGCTCACATACTCGCGCAGAACACCGTCCATGCGTGCCTGCCAACCATCGCCAGTAGAGCGAAAATACGCGACGACCTCGACGCTGTAGCGTACGGAGAGAAGAACCTTTCACAGTTGCGCCGTATGCGAGCATGGCGAATATCCGGGGCCCTTGACGATGAAAGCGAAGGAGTTGAGCGGCATTTTGTTAAACCTCATTTGTTTTTCTGCGGCGGTCCACGAGTTTTGTCGCCCTGGCCCAACACTGGCAACACGTCCGCAGCAACAAAGGCTTGGACGTCATTCTGACTCGCGCTTGAGCGGACCGAAAAAGCCAATGGTGCGTTCAATCATTGCGCCATCTGTTGCCGCCGACCGAAAACTGACCATCTGAACCTTGTTCAGACCGTACCGCGGTGGACCACGACGGAAACCTTCTTGTTCTGAGCTGAAGAGGCGGAAACCAGATCACGCAGCGAAGACAGCGCCAGAAGAAGGAGGGCAATGGCGCATGCTCGGTATGTCAGCTTGGCCCAGCCTGCGGACGCATTTCGGAACACGCGCGCGACGAGCGCTGCGCAGATGAACGCCCACACAAAAGACGAAACCATAAACCCAGCGAAAAAGATCGCGTAGTGCGCAGCCGTGGGGCTGTGGACGCCTACGGCTCCCATGGCGCTTCCAAGCGAAGCCCAGTAGGCGACGTTCTGTGGATTGGTGACGGAGAGCATCACGCCAGCACGCAGCGCGCCCTTTTGGACTTTGGATACATCAACCTGTCCGCCAAACTCAACGCTCGAGGCACGCCAAGAGTCAATGGACAGCCAGAGGAGATAGGCTGTGCCCGCGATACCGACCGGAACTCTGAGGCTTTCGGCCTGGAGCAGCAGGCCGACCCCTACAAGTCCCAATACTGCCCACAACGCGTCACCAGCGAGAGAGCCGATCTGTACGAGCAGTGCAGCGCGATAACCACCACGGACACCTTGGCGGATCGTTTCTGCAAATACCGCACCGGGCGCGGCGTTGAAGATCAAGCCAAGAACGAAAGCTGAGACAAAAAGTGCAATCATTTCAGTGCGTAGGAAGTTTGGTTTGGAGGGTGTGGCTTAGCGCGGCTTACGTGATGTAGACCGCAAAACCCGGTGGATACATCCGGGGCGAATCGATTCATTCTGTGAATGAAATGGCGGCAAAGCGCCTGCGGCGTGGCTTCGAATCATGCCAGTTGGCTTTTCTTGCAGGTAAAAATTTTTCATGAAAACCGGTGCTCTTTTTTTATTCCATCCGCTGACCGACCCAACTCAACGAATGGATTCTGTGTACGCACTCAGTAGTGTCCGGTTAAAAAGTGAACAAATTCAACTGCTTAGCGCAGTCAGGTGGTGGTGTTGCGTGAGCATCGGTCTGCAAGGCGCATGAAATCTGGGTTTTCTCGAAAACAGACACCGACAAAATCTGTAGAAAAGTGTAGAGCGAGGCCTTCAATTGCAACTCCTTCTTAACAATGGCAATCAGCACG
>NZ_JBIKIL010000047.1:0-25550 GCF_044361645.1 Limnohabitans sp.
GGTCTTCGATTCGGCCGAGGTCGTTCATACCTGTGTCCTTTCATGCAGAGGTCAAGAGGATGCCATCGCGAGCGAAGCTTGGCAATCTATGGATCGCCACGTCGCTTCGCTCCTCGCGATGACGGAATTTTTGTTTGAATCCTCGCGTTGAAGGAGTTTTTGTTTCGCTCTTGGTGATGACGGAATTTTTGTTTCGTTGTCCGCGATGAGAGTCCGTCATTGCGAGCGAAGCGTGGCAATCCAGTTGGCGGTTTGACTGGGTGAAGTGCTTGGTTCATGACTTGCTGTTGGATCGCCACGTCGCTTCGCTCCTCGCGATGACGGAATTTTTGTTTGAATCTTCGCGATGACGGAATTTTTGTTTCGCTGTCCGCGATGTTGGGGTGGAGGCTTGATGATGGTTGGGGTGTCTTCATGTCGGTTGCGGTGTCTTCATGTCATCGGGTGTGCTGTGCGGCGTCGAGGCAGTTGCCCGCGTTCCAGCCATACAGCCATGCCATCGCATCATAAAAGCGCTCGGGGCTGCGGCCGCGCCACAGGTCGTTGCGCACCAGGCGCTCCACACCTTTGGCGTGGTAGATGCGGCCCATCTCGCGGCTCGACAGCACGATGCGGGCGGTGCGGGCCACGCGGGCGCGTTGGTACATGTCCAGCGCTTGGGGCCAGTCGTTGCTGTGCACGCGCAGCGCTTCGCCCAAAGTCACAGCGTCTTCCATCGCCATGCAAGCGCCTTGCGCCATGTATTGGGTTGTGGGGTGGGCGGCGTCGCCCAGCAAACTCACGCGCCCATAGGTCCATTGGCCAATGGGCTCGCGGTCGGCGGTGGCCCAGCGCTTCCAGGTTTTGGGCAGGTCGATCAGTTGGCGGGCTTTGGGGCAAATGCCCTGGAAGTAGCTTTGCACTTCTTCCTTGCTGCCATCGGTGACGCCCCATTCCTCTTGCGCGCGGCTGTGGAAGGTGACGACCACGTTGTATTGTTCGCCGCCTCGCAGCGGGTAGTGCACCAAATGGCAGTTGGGGCCGACCCAAATGGCGGCGGCGTTCCACTGCAGGTCGGTTGGAAAGTCTTTTTTGTCGACCACGGCGCGGTAGACCACATGGCCCGTGACGCGGGCCGCATCGCCCACAAACTGCTCGCGCACCACCGATTTGACGCCATCGGCCCCGATCAGGGCGCAGCCTTGGAAGGCCTTGCCGTTGGGGTCCCACACGGTCACGCTGTGCGCGTCTTGCTCGATGCGCACCACACGGGTGCTGGTGTGAAATTGAACTTGCCCGGTATCACGTGCGGCTTCGAGCAAGGACAAGTGCACATCGGCGCGGTGGATCACGGCATAGGGGTTGCCAAAACGCTGGCGGAATGCGGCGTCGGTCGGGATCTTGCCCACTTGGTACTCGTCGATCGCGTCGTGCATGACCATGAAGTCGGTGTAGACGGCGCGGCTACGGGCCTTGTCGCCCACGCCCAAAGCGTCAAAGGCATGAAAGCCGTTGGGCCCAATTTGGATGCCCGCGCCGATCTCGCCGATCTCGGGGGCTTGCTCCAACACGGTGACGGCAAAACCCTGGCGCACCAGGGCGAGGGCGGCGGCCAGGCCGCCAATGCCACCGCCTGCGACCAGGACGGGGAGGGTGTGGGGAACAGGGGTCATGGGGTGATCGTTGGGTGCCAGCATCAAAAAATCGACATTCGCTAAGTATACTTATTAAAAAAAAGAGGACCCAATTTTTTGGCCCATCCCCGGCTTGGGCATGGCCGCAGCGGCTTGTTTTGCCAAGGCTGGGCCTAGAGCAGGTAGGGCGCGCTGGTCGGTGGGCCCATGCGGGGCCTGTTGGGGTGTCAGTTGAGGTGTCAGAGGGTCCATGAATTTCGGGTTTACCCTGTAGGGCAGAGGCCTTTGGCAGATTATGTTGAACCTCCCCAATCATTTTGTATGGAGAACCTCATGGGCTTACAAGACAGTATCAGTGCTTTGCTTTCACAAGGCGTGCAGCGCGGCGATGTACCCGGTGTGGTGGCCATGGTGGCCAACCGAGAGGGTGTGATTTACGAAGGTGCTTTTGGTGAGCGGGCCCTGGGTTCGGGCACGGCCATGACCACCAACACCGTCGGCTGGATCGCCTCCATGACCAAGGCCATCACCTCGGTGGCTGCTTTGCAGTGCGTGGAGCGCGGTTTGCTCAAGTTGGATGAGCCGGCCAAAAACGTCTGCCCGCAACTGGGCCAGGTGGGCGTGCTCACGGGTTTTGATGCCAACGGTCAAGCCACCACCCGCCCCCCCAAACGCGACATCACGCTGCGCCAGTTGCTCACGCACTCGGCCGGTTTCAGCTACGAAATCTGGAACACCGACATGCAAAAGGTGCAGGCCGCGCAAGGCATTCCCAGCGTGACCGAGTGCAAAAACAAGGCGCTGACGCTGCCTTTGCTGTTCGATCCGGGTGAGGCCTGGGAGTACGGCATCAACATCGACTGGGCCGGCAAGATGATCGAGGCCGCCAGCGGCCAGACCCTGGGGCAGTACCTGCAGGACAACATCTTGGGGCCCTTGGGCATGAACAGCACGGCCTTTCGCATCTCGGACGACATGCGCCAGCGCCTGGCCACGCCCCATTTGCGGGGGCCTGATGGGCAGTTGGCGGTGTTCCCCTTCGAGATTCCGCAGGAGCCCGAGTTTGAAATGGGCGGTGGCGGCCTGTACGGGACGGCCGGGGATTACCTGCGCTTTTTGCGCATGGTGCTGAACGGCGGGCAGTTGGGCGGCGAGCGCATCATCAGCCCCGAAGGTGCGGCCTCGCTGGGTGTGAACCACATGGGCGACTGCCGTGTCTACAACTTGAAAGCGGCGATTCCTTTGACCAACGATGCCGAATTCTTCCCCGGCGTGCCCAAGAGCTGGAGCTTGGCTTTTCAACTCAACCACGAGGCGGTCTCTACCGGTCGCCCAGCAGGCGGCATGATGTGGGCAGGGCTGGCCAACTCCTATTATTGGATTGACCCCACAAGCGGGCTGGCGGGGGTCTACCTCACGCAAATTTTCCCGTTTGCCGACCACAAGTCGCTGCCGCTGTACCTTGACTTCGAAAAAGCGGTGTACGACGCACGCTGAGCAGCGCGGGCTTTTGTTCAGGGGCACACCCTCCGGTGTAGCCCCTGTTTTTTTGTGGTTTTGGCGGCCGCGCGAATTTGTAATTTCGTTTTTTTTGTGAAGGCCCCGGAAACCGGGGGCTTGTGCCCAGTGGTGTTGGCGCCCGGTGGGTGCTCAGCCAGCGGCGCATGCCGAGGGGGCAAGGGGCATGGCTAGAATCCTCGGCTTACCTGAAAGACATGCCGTGCTCTTACTCATCGTGATGCTTCCCCTTTTGCTGGGCACTTTGGCCACGTTTTGGCTGGGTCCCCGGTCGCGCCTGCTGACGGCCTGCGCGGCTGGGGTGGTCACGGCCACCAGTTTGGGTTTGTTGCTGTCCATGGCCCCGGCCGTGTTGGCCGGCGAGACGGTGATGAATGGCTGGTCTTGGGTGCCTGAAATCGGGCTTAACCTGACGTTCCGCCTGGATGGCCTGTCATTGATGTTTGCGGGCCTGATCTTGTTCATTGGCCTGATGATCATTGTTTATGCGCACTTTTACCTGAGTGCCAAGGATTCGGCGGGCAAGTTTTTCAGCGAGATGATGTTGTTCATGGCCGCCATGCTGGGGGTGGTGCTGTCCGACAACTTGCTGCTCTTGGTGGTGTTTTGGGAGCTGACCAGCGTCTCTTCTTTCTTGCTGGTGGGTTATTGGAGCCACCGGCCCGATGCCCGCGCCGGGGCCCGTCAGGCGCTGGCCGTGACGGGCGGCGGCGGCCTGGCCATGCTGGGGGGCTTTGTGCTCTTGGGCCACATCGCGGGCACCTACGAGCTGAGCGCCATGCTGGACAAAGTGGCCATGATCCAGGCCGACCCGATGTTCTTGCCCGCGCTGCTTTTGATTTTGGTGGGGGCCTTCACCAAGAGCGCGCAGTTTCCTTTTCATTTTTGGTTGCCCGACGCGATGGCCGCGCCTACGCCGGTGTCGGCCTATCTGCATTCGGCCACCATGGTCAAGGCCGGGGTGTTTTTGCTGATGCGCATGTACCCGGTGCTGGCCGGGTCGGGGTATTTCGAGGCGATTGTCACCACCGTGGGCCTGATCACGGTGTTGTTTGCGGCCTTCATTGCCATCTTCAAGCACGACCTCAAGGGCTTGCTGGCTTACTCCACCGTGAGCCACTTGGGTTTGATCACCTTTTTGGCGGGCTTGGGCTCGCCCTTGGCCGCTGTGGCGGCGGTGTTCCATGTGCTCAACCACGCCGCCTTCAAGGCCTCGCTGTTCATGATCGCGGGCATCGTGGACCACGAAACCCATTCGCGCGACATGCGCAAGCTGGGTGGCCTGTGGTCGCTCATGCCGTGGACGGCCACGCTGTCCATGGTGGCCGCTGCAGCCATGGCGGGCGTGCCTTTGACCAATGGCTTTTTGTCCAAAGAGATGTTCTTCACCGAAGCGGTGGTGGGCACCTCGGGCGTTTTGGCCTGGCTGGTGCCTGTGCTGGTGACGCTGGCCGGGGTCTGCAGCGTGGCCTATTCGCTGCGCTTTGTGCATGACACTTATTTCAACGGCCCGCTGGGCGATGTGCCCAACACCCACCCGCACGAGCCGCCACTGGGCATGAAGCTGCCCGCCATTTTGTTGGTCACGCTGTGCATTGTGGTGGGGGTGTTGCCCGCGCTCACGCTGGGGCCGCTGGTCGATGTGGCGGCCACCACTTTGGCGGGCAAGGCCTTGCCCGAGTACCACTTGTCCATCTGGCACGGCTTCAATCTGCCGCTGCTCATGAGCGCGATTGCGCTGGTGCTGGGTGTGGCGCTGTACCTGATGCTGGCCAAAAACGAGCGCCTGCACCGCATCGAGTCCGAGGCCTGGTTTGGCCGCGCCACCGGCCGCCAGATGTTTGAAGGCCTGATCGACGGCCTGTTTGTGTGGGCGGCGCGGGTCACCACACGCCTAGAAAACGGCTCGCTGCAAAGCTACCTGGCCTGGCTGCTGGGCGGCGTGGTGCTGATTGTGGGTGTGCCTTTGCTGGGCAGTGGCATCGGCACCGGCCCGCGCGAACTCAGTCCTGCATCGCCCTTGGCCATCATGATCGGTTTGCTGTTGGCGGCCACCTGCCTGACGCTGGCACTGCAGCACCACCAACGCTTTCAGGCGGTGGTGCTGGTGGGCGTGGTGGGCTTGGTCACATCGCTCACCTTTGTCAGCCTGTCTGCGCCTGATTTGGCCCTGACCCAGTTGTCGGTCGAGGTCGTCTCGACGGTGCTGTTGCTCATGGGCCTGGCCTTGTTGCCCCAACATTCGCCGCGCGAGTCCAGCAGCGCTCGCCGCACCCGTGACGCCGCGCTGGCCTTGGCCGCCGGTGCGGGCATGGCCTGGCTCACTTGGGTGTTTGTGACCCGCGAGCACAGCTCGATCTCGTGGTTCTTCTTGGACAAGTCCATTCCGGTGGGTGGTGGCTCCAACGTGGTCAACGTGATCCTGGTGGACTTCAGGGGCTACGACACCTTTGGCGAGATCACCGTGCTGGGCATCGCGGCCATCGGTGTGCTGGCCTTGATGGAGGGCATGCGCACGCGCCGCCCCACCCAAGACAGCGATGGCCGGAGCTGGACCTTTGCCGCCCAACCCCTGATGCTGCGCGTGGCCGCTTCGGTGGTCTTGCCGGTGGCGCTGGTGTTCAGCATCTACATCTTCATGCGTGGCCACAACATGCCCGGTGGCGGCTTCATCGCGGGCTTGATCACGGCGGTGGCGCTGGTGTTGCAGTTCATGTCCATGGGTCAGGCCAAGGCCGAGTACCTGCTGCGCGGCCAGGCCGGGCGGCGCTTTGTCAAGTGGATAGGCGCAGGTCTGGGCATTGCCGGTTTGACTGGCGTGGGGGCCTTTGTGTGGGGTCGGCCTTTCTTGACCAGCGCGCACGGCAACCCGGTGGTGCCTGTTTTGGGTGAGTTGCCGCTGGCCTCGGCGGCCTTGTTCGACTTGGGGGTTTACTTGGTCGTTGTCGGCGCTACTTTGCTGACCATCTCGGTGTTGGGCGCGGTCACGCGTGAAGTGCCGGGCGTCTCCGGTGCCCGCCAGAAAGTGCCAGCATGACCTCCTTCATAACTTTGGCGTTCACCACGATCAGCACGTTCAGTCGCATCAAGGACCTCTCATGAGCATGGAATTTTTGTTGGCCAGTGGTATCGGTTTTGTCACCGCCTGCGCCGTTTACCTGATGCTGCGTGGGCGCACCTTCACCGTGGTGCTGGGTTTGTCCTTGCTGGGCTATGCCGTCAACGTGTTCATCTTTGCCATGGGCCGCTTGTGGAGCAACGCCCAGCCCATCTTGGTGGGCCAAGGCCCTGTGGCCGACCCATTGCCTCAGGCGCTGGTGCTCACGGCCATCGTGATCGGTTTTGCCACCACCGGTTTTGTCATTGAGATGGCCTTGCGCAGCCGCCACGAAAGCGGCAGCGACCATGTGGATGGGCAGGAGCCGGGTCAAGGGCCATCCCACACCCAAAAACAAACAGGCACTGAAGACCCTGCTGTTCTGGCACGCGGAGGGCAGGCTTGATGTTCGAGTCTCTCTTTTCATTTTGGCTGCAACATGCCCCTGTGTTGTCGGTCTTGCTGCCGGTGTTCACGGCCGTGGCCTTGCTGCTGCTGGGCGATGGTGAGCAGCAGGTGGCCTGTGGCGGCCACGGCGACAGCCGTCAGCTTTGGGCGCGTCGCTTGGCGATGGCTTCGGTCTTGCTGGGTTTGCTGATGGCTGTGGGCATGGTGGTGCAGGCCAGCAGTGGTGAGCTGCTGGTTTACCAATTGGGCGAGTGGCCCGCGCCCTTTGGCATCGTCATGGTGCTCGACCGTTTGTCTGCGTTGATGGTGCTGCTGACTTACCTGGTGGCCGTGCCGGTGCTTTGGTATGCCACATGCGGCTGGGACGCACGCGGGCGGCACTTCCATGCGCTGTTCCAGTTCCAGCTCATGGGCTTGTGCGGCGCGTTCATGACGGGCGACTTGTTCAACCTGTTTGTGTTCTTTGAGGTCTTGCTGATCGCTTCTTATGTGCTGCTGGTACACGGCCAAGGGCGCGAGCGCTTTCGCATGGGCATCCATTACGTGGTGCTCAATTTGGCGGCTTCGGGCCTGTTCCTGATTGGCCTGGCCATGGTCTACAGCGTGACCGGCACGCTCAACATGGCCGATGTGGGCCTGAAAGTGGCGCAGCTCACGGGCGAAGATGCCCTGCTGGCCAAAGCCTCGGCCTGGGTCTTGCTGGCTGTTTTTGGGCTCAAAGCCGCGTTGGTGCCGCTTTACTTCTGGTTGCCGGGCACCTACGCCGCTGCCAGTGCACCGGTGGCGGCGCTGTTTGCCATCATGACCAAGGTGGGGGTGTACAGCATCATCCGCACGCATTGGGTGATCTTTGGCGTGGGGGCAGGGGAGTCGGCCATGGCCGTGGCCGACTGGCTGCTGCCGCTGGCGCTGACCACCAGCGTTTTGGGTGTGCTGGGCGCACTGGCGGCGCACAGCATGGGCCGTTTGGTGGCCTACCTCACGGTGTCTTCGGTGGGCACTTTGCTGGCCTGTGTGGGCTTGTTCACCACCGACACCTTGTCGGCCGCGCTTTACTACTCCCTGCACAGCACCATCGTCATTGCGGGCTTGTTCTTGTTGGTCGAGCTGATGGCCGCCCAGCGTGGCCAAGCGCTCGACAAACTGCGCCCCGCCATGGCCGTGCGCGAGCCGGTGCTGCTGGGCCTGATGCTGCTGTTTGGCGCAGCTTCGGCGGCGGGTTTGCCGCCTTTGCCCGGCTTTTTGGGCAAGCTCATGATTTTGCAGAGCAGCGCTGGTTTGCCTGCACAGGCCTGGGTCTGGGCTGTGGTGCTGAGCGTGGGCTTTTTCAGCATTGTGGGTTTGGCCCGGGCGGGTGTGGTCTTGTTTTGGCATGTGCAGCCCGAGCCGGATGAGGCGCAGTGCAACTCCGGCAGCAGCCCCAAGCTGCTTTTGGCGGTCTGGGTTTTCATGGCGCTGACCTTGGCCATGGCCGTGCTGGCCTCGCCCATCAAGCGCTACACCGACGACACCGCCACGCAGCTGGCCGACACCGCCGCTTACGCCAAAGCGGTGCTGGGTCTGGAGCCTGGCCAGCCCTCGAGCAGCACACGACCCTACACCGGATCACGTGCGTCTTTGCCGCCCGCTGCAACGCCTGCTGCAACGCCCGCTGCAACGCCCGCTAAGGAAACCCCATGAAACCGACCCCTGCGCACCCACCCAAGAAAGCGCGCTGGTTCAGCCACCCCATCTTGTCGCTCTTGTTGGGCGTGAGCTGGCTGGCCTTGTCGCACAGCGTGGCCCCTGTGCACCTGTTGTCGGCGGTGTTGATCGCGCTCATCGTGCCGCGTTTGTTGCACCCCTTTTTGGGCACTGCCGCGCACATTCGTTGGGATGCGGCCGTGCGCTTGATGCTGGTCGTGCTCAAGGACGTTGTGCTGTCCAACATCACAGTGGCCCGCTTGGTGCTGGGCCCCATCCAAGCCATGTCGCCTGCTTGGTTGGTGGTCCCTTTGGCCAGCGATCACCCCATGGTCAACGCCATGTTGGCCACCATCATCACCACCACACCCGGCACGGTGTCCTGTGTGGTCAATGAATCTCGGCGAGAGATCCTGGTGCATGCGCTCAACTGCGACGACGCACAGGCCATGATCGACGACATGAACACCCGCTACGAAGCGCCCTTGCTGCACATCTTTGGGTGCAAAGAAGCTGCAGCATCACTGGCTCAGAAAGGCCCGCAATGAACATCTTGGATCTCGCCCTGTCGGTCGCCATTGTGGCCGTTGCCGTGGCTGTCGCGCTGTGCGCATGGCGGCTTTTTCGGGGTCCTGAAAGCACCGATCGCATCCTGGCGCTCGACACTTTGTCCATGAACGCCGTGGCCCTGATTGTGTTGCTGGGCATCCGCTGGCAAACCGCCTTGCTGTTTGAGGCGGCCTTGTTGGTGGCCATGCTGGGTTTTGCCTCGACCGTGGCGCTGGCGCGTTACCTCAGCCGCGGCGACGTGGTCGAATAAATGGAGTTCAACATGCACCCCCTGATCGAATGGACCGCAGCGGCCCTGATCGTCATGTCCGCTTTTTTCTTGCTGGTGGGCGCCATTGGTTTGGCGCGCCTGCCCGACTTTTACATGCGATTGCACGCGCCCACCAAGGCCTCCACTTTGGGTGTGGGCGGCATCTTGTTGGCGTCCATGCTGGTCTCGGCCTTTCAGGGTCGTGCGGGCATGGCCGAGTTGCTCATCACCTTGTTTGTGTTTGTCACGGCACCGGTATCGGCCAACCTGATGGCCCAAGCGGCCTTGCACTTGAAACTGCGCTCGCAAGCCCCAGTACCACTCCAAGCCGTGCCCGAGCGGCAGGAAGGCTGAAATCCACTGGGCCATGCCGACCAAAATTAGCCGACTGCCTGGTTGGTTAATGCCTTGGCATCCGCATGTCCTGACCACGCACCCCGTCATCGCGTGGAGCGAAGCGACGTGATGATCCATGACCCCGTCATCGCGAGGAGCGAAGCGACGTGGCGATCCATGACCCCGTCATCGCGAGGAGAGAAGCGACGTGGCGATCCATGACCCCGTCATCGCGAGGAGCGAAGCGACGTGGTGATCCATGACCCCGTCATCGCGAGGAGCGAAGCGACGTGGTGATCCATGACCTCGTCATCGCGAGGAGCGAAGCGACGTGGCGATCCATAGATTGCCGCGCTTCGCTCGCAATGACGCCCTTTTTGACCACCTCAAGTAAAGCACGCACATGCCCCAAGTTCGGCAAGGCGTCATCGGCGATCTTTGGTGGGCCACTGCGACTAAAATTAGCCGACCGTCTGGTTGGTTAATGCCTTGGCATCCGCATGGTCTGTCCATTCATCCCGTCATCGCGAGGAGCGAAGTGACGTGGTGATCCATAGATTGCCGCGCTTCGCTCGCAATGACAGCCTTTTGAACACCTGAAGAAAGCACCCCATGTCCCGAGTCCTGCAAAGTTTCATCGGTAGCCAGTGATTGCCGCGCTTCGCTCGCAATGACGCCCTTTTTGACCACCTCAAGTAAAGCACGCACATGTACCAAGTTCGGCAAAGCTTCATCGGCGGCCTTTGATGGGCCACTGCGACTAAAATTAGCCGACCGTCTGGTTGGTTAATGCATCGGCATCCGCATGGTCTGTCCATTCATCCCGTCATCGCGAGGAGCGAAGCGACGTGGCGATCCATGACCCCGTCATCGCGAGAAGAGAAGCGACGTGGCGATCCATAGATTGCCGCGCTTCGCTCGCAATGACAGCCTTTTGACCACCTCAAGTAAAGCACGCACATGTCCCAAGTTCTGCAAAGTTTCATCGGTGGCCAGTGGATCGGCCAGCAAGGCGCGCAAGCCCTGCGCAGCGCCATCAACGGCCAAGCCCTGTACCAAACCCACGCCGAGGCCATCGACTTTGGCGACGCGGTGCACCATGCCCGCAGCGTGGGCCTGCCCAATTTGCTCAAGCTCGATTTTCAAGAACGCGCCCAGCGCCTGAAAGCCTTGGCCAAGTACCTGGGCGAGCACAAAGAGCAGCTGTACGCCATCTCGGCCCACACCGGCGCGACGCGTGCCGACAGCTGGGTGGACATCGAAGGCGGTGCGGGCACCTTGTTCGCCTACGCCGGCATCGGCAGCAACGAGTTGCCCAGCGGCAACCTGATCCACGAAGGCCCGGCATTCCCCTTGGGCAAAAAAGGCGGCTTTGCGGGCACCCACATCCTGGTGCCGCGTGGCGGCATCGCGGTGCACATCAACGCCTTTAATTTCCCGATTTGGGGCTTGCTCGAAAAGTTCGCGCCCAGCTTCTTGGCCGGCATGCCTTGCATCGGCAAACCGGCCTCGTCCACCAGCTACCTGACCGAGGCCATGGTGCGTTTGGTCGAGCAATCAGGCATCTTGCCCGCAGGTGCTTTGCAACTGGTGATCGGCTCCACCGGCGACTTGCTGGAGCGACTGAACGGCCAAGACGTGGTGACCTTCACCGGCTCGGCCGACACGGCCGCCATGCTGCGCGTGCACCCCAATCTGGTCAAGCACAGCATCCCCTTCAACGCCGAAGCCGATTCGCTCAACTGCGCCATCCTCGCGCCCGATGTAACGCCCGACGACGAAGAGTTTGATTTGTTCGTGAAAGAAGTGGCGCGCGAGATGACGGTGAAAGCAGGGCAAAAATGCACCGCCATTCGCCGCGCCATCGTGCCGCGCCAGCACCTGGACGCTGTCGTTGAAAAGCTCCAAGCGCGTCTGGCCAAAGTGCTGGTGGGCGACCCCTCGGTCGAGGGCGTGAAGATGGGGGCTTTGGCCTCGCACGCGCAACAGGCCGACGTGGCCGAGCGCGTGGCATTGCTGCGTCAAAGCACCAAGCTGGTGTTTGGCGGCAGCGCCGATTTCCAACCTTTGGGGCAGGGCGTCGAAGGCGGGGCCTTCTTCCAGCCCACGCTGCTGCTGTGCCCAAAGCCCTTGCACACCGACAGCGTGCACGACGTCGAGGCCTTTGGCCCCGTCAGCACCCTCATGCCGTACGACGGCATCGACGAAGCCCTGCAACTGGCCGCACGCGGCCAAGGCAGTTTGGTGGGCACGCTCGTGACCAAAGACCCTCAAGTGGCCGCCCGCATGATCCCGGTGGCCGCTGCCTTGCATGGCCGATTGCACATCCTTGACCGCGAATCGGCGGTGGAGTCGACCGGCCACGGTTCGCCGCTGCCCCAGCTCAAACACGGCGGCCCGGGCCGCGCAGGCGGGGGTGAAGAGCTCGGTGGCATCCGCGCCGTCAAGCACCTGATGCAGCGCACCGCCCTGCAGGGCAGCCCCAGCATGATCGCCGCCGTCACTGGCGAGTACATGCGCGGTGCCAAGCTCATCGAAACCGAAGTCCACCCCTTCCGCCGTTACTTTGAAGACTTGCAAATTGGCGAGAGCCTGCTGACCCACCGCCGCACCGTGGGCGAGGCCGACATCGTGGCCTTTGGCGGTTTGTCGGGTGACTATTTCTACATGCACTTTGACGAGATCGCGGCCAAGGATTCGCCCTTTGGCAAGCGCATCGCGCACGGTTACTTTGTGTTGTCAGCGGCGGCTGGCTTGTTTGTCTCGCCCGCGCCCGGCCCGGTGCTGGCCAACTATGGGCTGGACACCCTGCGCTTTGTCAAGCCCGTGGGCATTGGCGACACCATCCAGGCCCGCTTGACGGCCAAACGCAAGATCGACCGCCACAAGAAAGACGCCAAGGGCTTGGGCCAAGGCGTGGTGGCCTGGGACGTGGAAGTCACCAACCAACTGGGCGAGGTGGTGGCCAGTTATGACATTTTGACGCTGGTGGCCAAGCGGGGTTGATGGGCACCATGGCGCTGTAGCGTCGTGGTGCCAGTCGGAACATCACGTCCTGCACTGGACATTGAAAGTTCGGTAGCTGCAGTGTCTACAGTGTCTACAGTGCCGCTTGTGTGACTGTCGGTGTTGCGTCGAGAGTGACCGATTACATGACCCAACTGCCATCACAAGCTCCAATCCAACCGATTTTAAAATATCATTTTTGAGAAAAAAACGGTGAATAAACATATTTTTTCGCAGTAAAACATGTTTTTGCGCATAATCAAGCATGGATTTCCAAAATCTACTAGGAGGTGCGTGGTTGGTGGCACGGTACGGCATGGACTTGGTCATGCCTTTGGCCGTGAGCAGCAGCGTGGGCGGACGCCGCACCACTGAGCTGGCCGATGGCATCAAGACCGAGACCTTTGTAGAGGCCATGCGGCCCAGTGCCAACTTGCGTGGGCACTTGACCTTTCACCTCAAGCACGAGGTGCTGCACCTGGAATTGCTCAGTCGCTTGTTTGATCGGATCGATGCAGTAGAACTGGTGGCTTGGATCGACGACGAACCCAGCGGTCAATACGCCAGAAGGATTGGCTTTTTGTACGAGTGGCTGACGGGGCGGCAGCTGGCCGTCAATGCCAGCATGGCAGGCCCTTATGTGGATGTGTTAAATGAGCGCAAGTTGGTCGCAGCATCTCCGGATCGGTCTGTGCCCAACCGACGCTGGCGGGTGCGCGACAACTTGCCCGGAACGCCCGCTTTTTGCCCCTTGGTGCGCAAGACCAGCGAACTCGATGCTGCGGCAGCGGTCGACATCCGTGGCCTGCTGGATGCGCTGGCATTGGAGTTTGGCGAAGATGTGCTGATGCGCTCAGCGGTCTGGATGACGCTGCGCGAGAGCAAGTCCAGTTTTGCCATGGAGGGTGAGGCCGATCAGTCCGACCGCATTCAGCGGTTTGCCGATGTATTGGCCAGGCGCACGGGGCAGGGGGACTTGGCGCTCAAGGACCCTGTGTTGGCGCAGCTGCAATCCGATATTTTGGGTCGCCGCAACACGCTGCAACGGTTGGGGATTCGACAATCCCCCATGTTTGTGGGGGAAGTGGTGCGTTACCAAGAGGTGGTTCACTACGTGGCCCCGCCAGCGCAGGATATGCAGGCCATGCTCGACGGTCTGGCGGTTTTTTGGGAACGCACAAAGGGGCAATCGGCGGTGATGCGCAGCGCGGTCATGTCCTTTGGGTTTGTTTACATTCACCCGCTGGCCGATGGCAACGGGCGAGTTCACCGCTTTTGGGTGAACGATGTGTTGCGCCGTGATGGTGTGGTCAAAGAACCGATGATCCTGCCGGTTTCGTCCTTGATCAGCAGCGATCCGGCCGAGCGGCGCGCCTACAACAGCGTGCTGGATGCCATTTCGCGACCTTTGATGGGGGCGTTGACCGGAGCCTGCGAGTTTCTGCACACGCCCATCGCCTACCCCGATGGCATCCGATCGAACTTTGTGTTTAAGGGGGAGGCCATAGCGCTGCCAGTTTGGCGTTACCCGGATTTGACGGGCCATGTGCTCTATCTGGCCGATGTGCTGGTGCGCACCATCCAAGACGACATGCGCGAAGAATCGCGTTATTTGCACAACCACGCTCAAGCCCGTGCTGCGATCAAAGACATCATTGAGATGCCTGACGTGCAGATTGATCGGGTCATCCGCTCGGTAGAGGCCAACCAAGGCAAGCTGTCGAAGGTGCTGGTCAAGGAAATCCCCTTGTTGGCAGAGCCGGGCTTGTGGACAGCGATCGTTGAAGCCACCGTTGGCACAAATTGGCGCGATCGAATGAAAAAAGCACAGACCTGTGACACACCATGAACCTCTACGACCGCCACATCCTGCCCTACTTGATCGACTTCGCCTGTGGCCTGCCCATGGTGCAAAAGCAGCGCCGCCAGCTGGTGCCCCAAGCGCAAGGCCGTGTGCTGGAGGTTGGCATGGGCACTGGGCGCAATTTGCCGTTTTACGACCGAACCCGCATCACTCGCCTGGTGGGCGTGGACCCGGCCCTGCAAATGCACCACCTGGCCCAAAAGCGCAGCCGCAAGGCGGGTATCGACGTGGAACTGATGGGCCTGTCTGCAGAACAACTGCCCACCGCCGACGCCAGCTTCGACACCGTGGTCTGCACCTACACCCTATGCAGCATCCCCGATGCGGTTCAGGCCCTGCGCGAGATGCGCCGGGTCTTGGTGCCGGGCGGCAAGCTGTTGTTTTGCGAGCACGGCCGTGCCCCTGACGCGAACGTGCGCCGCTGGCAAGAGCGCTTGCAGCCCCTCTGGGGGTCGCTGGCCGGAGGATGCCAGTTGGGGCGGGACATACCCGCCTTGTTGCAAGAGGCGGGCTTTGCAAGCACCACACAATCGGCCTACCTGGCTGGCCCGCGGCCCATGACTTTTCACTATTGGGGACAGGCGCAGGCGGCCTGAAAATCGGCGTTGCAAGTTTGGGTTTTGGTCGGCCTGATGCCTTTTTTGTTGCGTGATGCGCAACATGTTACAGTCCAAGCATGATCAAGTCGTTTCGTCACAAAGGCTTGCGCAGTCTGTTTGAGTCGGGCAAAGCAGCGGGTGTCCAAGCCAGCCATGTCAAGCGCCTGCGCATGCAATTGGCGGCGCTGGACACAGCGCAAGTCATTGACGACATGGACATTCCCGGCTTTCGTTTGCACGCACTCAAAGGCGAGATGCGCGGCAGGTGGTCCATCACCGTCAACGGCAATTGGCGCTTGACCTTTGAGTTTGAAGACGGTCATGCCTACATATTGGATTACGAGGACTATCACTGATGCCCATGCACACGCCCCCTCATCCTGGTGAGTTCATTCAGGAAATTTACCTTGACCCTTATGGAATTTCAGGCCGGGAACTGGCTGAAAAACTCGATGTGGCACCGTCCACCTTGAGCCGCATTCTTAAAGGCAGCAGCCGTGTCACGCCTGAGATGGCGCTGCGTTTGTCGAAGGCCTTGGGCCGCACGCCCGAAAGCTGGTTGAGCCTGCAAGATGCCCACGATCTTTGGATCGCGCGCCAAAACGTGGACATGAAACGCGTGATGCCTTTGCAGTTTTCTGCGCTTGGATAAACCCATGAGATCCCCCATTGCCGTCGTTGACGTTGACCGTTGCGAAACCTGGACCCGTTACAAAGCCGGTTTGTGCGACAGCTGCGCGGCCAACTGCTGCACCATGCCGGTCGAGGTCAAGCTGGCCGATTTGGTGCGCTTGGGCATGGTCGACCCGTTTGAGGCCGAACACGATGACCCCAAGCAGATCGCCAAGCGCCTGAGCAAGGCGGGCTTGATTGAGCACTTCAACTTCAAGAACAGCATCTTCAGCCTGGCGCGTCGCGCCAGTGGCGACTGCCATTTGCTGGATGCCAAGACGCGCCGCTGCACCGTCTACGACAAACGCCCCAACACCTGCCGATTGCACCCGCAAGTGGGGCCACGCCCCAACCATTGCCCCTACGGCAACAAGGCGCAGTCGCGCTGAACGGCTCTTTGACCTTTCAACTGCGGCCATGAAAAAAGCTCCCCGACCTCGCAGTCGGGGAGCTTTTGAACGAACAGGGCAGGGTGTTTTACATCGTGTCGATGAAGCTGCGCAGTTTGTCCGAGCGGCTCGGGTGCTTGAGCTTGCGCAGCGCCTTGGCTTCGATTTGGCGGATGCGCTCGCGGGTCACGTCGAACTGCTTGCCCACTTCTTCGAGGGTGTGGTCGGTGGACATCTCGATGCCAAAGCGCATGCGCAGCACTTTGGCTTCGCGGGGCGTCAGGCTGTCCAAGATGTCTTTGACCACGTCGCGCAAGCCTGCTTGCAGCGCTGCGTCCATGGGGGCGGTGTGGGTGTTGTCTTCGATGAAGTCACCCAGGTGGCTGTCGTCGTCGTCGCCAATCGGGGTCTCCATCGAGATCGGCTCTTTGGCGATCTTCATGATCTTGCGGATCTTGTCTTCCGGGATTTCCATCTTCTCGGCCAAGATCGAGGCATCGGGCTCAAAGCCAAATTCCTGCAGGTGTTGGCGCGAGATGCGGTTCATCTTGTTGATGGTCTCGATCATGTGCACCGGGATGCGGATCGTGCGGGCTTGGTCGGCGATGGAGCGGGTGATGGCCTGGCGAATCCACCAGGTGGCGTAGGTCGAGAACTTGTAGCCCCGGCGGTATTCGAACTTGTCTACCGCTTTCATCAGACCGATGTTGCCTTCTTGGATCAAGTCCAGAAATTGCAGGCCGCGGTTGGTGTACTTCTTGGCGATCGAAATCACCAAGCGCAGGTTGGCCTCAATCATTTCCTTTTTGGCATCGCGCGACGAGCGTTCACCTGAGTTCATGCGCTTGTTGATGTCTTTGAGTTCATCCAGGGGCACGACCACTTGCGATTGCAAATCGGTGAGTTTTTGCTGCAGGTCTTGCACCGGCGGGATGTTGCGGCCCATCACAGCGCTCCAGCTTTTGCCCGCTGCGGCTTGCTTTTCAATCCACTTGAGGTTGAGCAGTTGCGAGGGCACGCGGTTGCCGTTTTTGTCACGGCCACTGAAGTCGGCAATGAAGTTGTCTTGGGGGTAGCCACATTTGTCAACGATGATGCGGCGCAATTCGCGCTCTTTTTTGCGCACGTCGTCGACCTGGCCGCGCACCATGTCGCACAGCTTTTCAATGGTTTTGGCGGTGAAGCGGATGGTCATCAGCTCTTCTGAAAGCGAGGATTGGATCTTGACATAAGCCGGTGTTCCCCAGCCTTCCTTGTCGTAGACTTTGTGCACTTTTTCAAAGTAATCGGTGATGCGGTCAAAGCGCTCAAGGGCTTGTATTTTGAGCTCTTCGAGCTTTTTGGTGAGCGCCTTGGAGCCGCCTTTGCCGTCGTCGTCATCGGCTTCGTCGAACTCGTCGAAGTCTTCCTCGGCCACGTAGTCGTCGGCTTCGTTCAGGTTGGCAAAGCCGTCGACCACCGTTGAGATGACGATCTTGCCTTCGCGGATTTCGTTGGCCAAGCGCAAGATTTCGGCAATGGTGGCGGGCGAGGCGCTGATGGCGGCCATCATGTCCATCAAGCCGCCTTCGATGCGCTTGGCGATTTCGATCTCGCCTTCGCGCGTCAGCAGTTCCACGGTGCCCATCTCGCGCATGTACATGCGCACCGGGTCGGTGGTGCGGCCAAATTCACTGTCCACGGTGGACAAAGCAGCCTCGGCGGCTTCTTCTGCCTCTTCTTCGGTCGAGCCTGTGGGGGCGTTGTCCGTGATGATCAGGCTTTCGGCATCCGGCGTTTGCTCGTACACCGCCACGCCCAAATCGTTCAAGGTGGCGATCACCACTTCCAGGGTTTCCGCGTCGACCAGCTTGTCGGGCAAGTGGTCGCTGATTTCACCGTTGGTGAGGTAGCCGCGTGTTTTGCCCAGCTTGATCAGGGCTTTCAGGCGGTCGCGGCGCTGCTTCATTTCGGCTTCGGTCAGGACGGTTTCGTCCAAACCAAACTCCTTCATCAAGGCGCGCTCTTTGGCCTTGCTGATTTTCATGCGCAGCGGTTTGACTTTTTCTGCGCTGTCACTGCCGGCATCGGCGACCGGTTCAGGCTCCATCTCGTCTTCGAGGGCGGCCAATTCGTCTTCTAGGCTGGGCTCTGCAATGCTGCCCTTTTTCTTGGGGCCGCGCTTGGCACCCATGGTGGTTTTGGCCGGGGCGGGCACGGCTGCCTTGGCCGGGACAGGGGTTTTGCCCGCTTTGGCGGGTTTTTTGAGCTCGTCTGAGGTCTTGGCTTCCAGGGCTTTGACAGGGGGTTTGGGGTGAGTCACTGCGGTTTTTTGGGTGGGCACGGATGCGGCTTTCTTCACGGGCAAAGGAAATGCTGCCGGGTTTTTGGAGGCTTTGACTTGGGGTGATACCGCTTTGGCCACCGCTTTGTTCCCTTTGACAGGGCTTTTGGGCGCGGTGGGTTTGGCGGTCACCTTGGTGGCAACTTTGGCGGTTGCCTTGGTGGGCGTTTTGGCCCTTGCTTTGGCTGCAACTTGGCTGGCCCCTTTGGCCTTCGCTGCGGGCGCGACGGTTTTCAAAGCAGCAGCGGTCTTGGCTACAAGTTTTGTTTTGGCAGGGGCCTGGGCGGGCTTCTTCGGCTTTTGAGCGGGCATGGATAACCTCGGGACACAAAAAGAGACAAGGAAACAGACACAGTCAGCGCCAAATACATCCCGGCGCGGGCGTGGTGGAGGGCACAAACATGACGTTCAAGTGGGGGTCACATCTGAAATGGCAAGCTGTTGGGCGAACATTTGGGGTGCAGTCCTTGCGGAACGGTGACCGGCCCGCATGGGGCGTCGCTTGGATGGCGGTGGTCGGGCCGGAGGTGCTGCTGTCGCGCTTGCCGAAAACCGGCAATTATACCCAAGTCCAAGAGGCGGGCGCGGCCCACCAGTGGCGCGGCCAACCCAATGGGGGTAAAGCTGCCCTCAACGGCATTGGCCAAGATGTCGATGGCGTGTGGCGCATGCACACAAGCCTTGCAGTGCTGGGCACCACAGGCTTTTTGTCATCCCGGCCGAGATACACAAAGCACAGCAAGCTGTGTGCCAAAGGCAGCTGTTCACACGGGGTCACGGGTCTGCGCTTGGGTTGACGCAGTGGCTTTCAAAAGGCCCTGGCCGGGGCGGCAGCTTGACGGTGCACCAATGCGACGGTCAAGCCCTAGTCTTCGTCCGATTGGCGCAGCTTCATGAGTGCCATCAGGCCACCTGCGCTGTTGTTGAAAACCGAGAAAGTGCCGCCCATGCGCTGAACAGAGCGCTCGACGATGGCCAGGCCCAGACCGGAGCCGGTGGCCGAGGTGCGTGCTGCGTCACCTCTGAAAAAGGGTTGAGTCAAGTTTTTAAGGCTTTCATCGGGCACCCCGGGGCCTTGGTCGCGCACCCTCAAAAGCACCCAGCCCTCATGCAATCGGGCCACAATTTCAACCCGCGTGATGCCGTCGCTGCTGCTCTGACCGTAGCGGCGGGCGTTTTCCAGCAGGTTGGACAACACCCGACCCAGCTCCACCGGCTCGGCTTGGACTTGAAGGTCTTCGCCGACGTCCACCGTGATGCGCATGCTTGGGCTGTTGCGCCAAGGCGTGATGCAGCGGCTGATCACACCGCTCAGCAGCACCGGGCCCAGGGCTGTTGGCTCGGGCCTGGCGTAGTCAAGAAACATGTCAATGATGTCGTCGAGTTGTTCGATGTCGGTCACCATGAGTTCGCGGGTTTGCGGGTCGCTGACGCTCAACTCTGTTTCCAGTCGCAAGCGGGCCAAGGGGGTGCGCAAGTCATGCGAGATGCCTGCCAGCATCAAGGCTCTTTCGGCTTCGATTTTGGCCAGACGCTCGGCCATGCGGTTGAAGCCGATGTTGACCTCGCGGATCTCGCTGGTGGCGGCACCTTCGTCCAAGGCGGCACCGTCAAAGCGGCCATCGCGCATCTGACTGGCGGCGAGCGACAAACGTTTGAGGGGTCGGTTGATCAGCCCGGCCATGGTGGCCGCGCCAGCCAAAGACAAGGCGGTGGTCACGCTCAGCCAAATCAACCAAGCGCTTCCTCCCAAGGGCTTGAGGCGGGAGGGGTCCATTTGCAGCCAATAGCGTTCTGTCTCGATGGCGAAACCGATCCACAAACCTTCTTCGCCGTTGATCTTGGCGGCCACCACCGTGCCTTCGCCAAGGCGTTTGACAATTTCTCGCACCAAGCGGCTTTCGATGCCTGAATCGGTGAATGCTTCGATCTGGTCTGTCTCTCTGCGACGCTGGATGCGAACGTCTTCCTCCTCGGCCAACATCTTGATGAGCGAGACCCGGGCCATGGCATCGCTGTTGTTCAAGGCTGTTTGGGTCAAATTGACCACGGTGGCTATTTGGTGTGCATGGCGCAGGATGCGGGGTTCGACCTCTTGGGTTTTGAACAGCAACAGCCAAGCCAGGATGCTGAAAAAAATCAGCAAGGCCAACAAAATGAATGTGCGCCAAAAAAGACTGAGTTGGAACCAAGGCCCTGAGGCTGGTTCAGGGTCCGCCGACAGGGGCTCGCTGGCGCGGGTTTTCACGCTGGCCCGTCAGGCACAAACACATAGCCCACGCCCCAGACAGTCTGGATGATTTTGGGCGATGCCGGGTCTAGCTCGATCATCTTGCGCAAACGTGAGATCTGCACGTCCAAGCTGCGGTCAAAAGGCTCAAAATCTCGGCCACGCGCCAGTTGCGCCAGTTTGTCTCGGGTGAGCGAGATTTTGGGGTGTCTGGCCAAGGCTTTGAGCATGGCAAATTCACCAGTGGTCAAGGCAATGGGCACGCCATCTTTGCTGAGTGAGCGTGCGCCCAAATCGAGCTTGAAATGCCCAAAGGTGATGACTTCTTCTTCGGCCGATGGCGAGCCAGGCAGTTCGTTGACGGGTCGGCGGCGCAACACCGCGTGGATGCGGGCGAGCAACTCGCGCGGGTTAAAGGGCTTGGCCAGGTAGTCATCGGCACCGATTTCGAGGCCCGAAATGCGGTCTTCGTCCTCGCCCTTGGCGGTCAGCATGATGACCGGTGTTTTGACGCCTGTGGCGCGCAGGCGCTTGCAAATGTTCAGGCCGTTTTCGCCGGGCAGCATCAGGTCAAGCACCAGCAAATCCACCGACTCGCGCAGCATGATGCGGTCAAGGGCAACGCCGTCCTCGGCCAAGAGCACATCAAAGCCTTCTTGCGACAAAAAGCGGCGCAACAGTTCGCGGATGCGTGCATCGTCGTCAACGATGAGGATTTTGTCTAAGCGGTGGGATGCGCTCATGGCCTTGCCTTGCTGTGTCAGGGTTGGGGATGGGGCTTGGGGGCTTGGGGGCGTGGCGTTATTGAGCCGTCCAGCCGCCGTCCATGTTCCAAGCCGCGCCGCGCACGTTGTTGCCAGCGGCCGAGCAAAAGAACACGGCCAATTCGCCCAACTCTTCGGGCGTGGTGAATTGCATGGAGGGTTCTTTTTCTTGCAAAAGTACCTTTTTCGCCTCTTCGTTGGACAGCCCCATGGCCACAGCTTTGGCGTCGACTTGTTTTTGCACCAGGGGGGTCAGCACCCAGCCCGGGCAGATCGCGTTGCAGGTCACGCCGGTGGTGGCGTTTTCCAGGGCGGTGACTTTGGTCAGGCCGACCACGCCATGCTTGGCCGCCACATAGGCCGACTTCTCGGCCGAGCCGACCAGCCCGTGGATGGACGCGATGTTGATGATGCGGCCCCAATTGGCCGCCTTCATGGCGGGCAGTGCCAAGCGGGTGGCATGGAAGGCGCTGCTCAGGTTGATGGCGATGATCGCGTCCCAGCGCTCGACCGGAAAGTCCTCGATCTTGGCAACATGTTGAATGCCAGCGTTGTTGACCAAAATGTCGACTTGCCCAAATGTGTCGGCGGCAAACTTCATCATGCTCTCAATGTCAGAGGCTTTGCTCATGTCGGCACCGTGGTAGGCCACCTTCACGCCCAAAGCAGCGATTTCGGCCTTGGGGCCCGCAAAGTCGCCAAAGCCGTTCAAGACGATGTGGGCGCCTTGCTTGGCCAATGCCTTGGCAATGCCCAAACCGATACCGCTGGTTGAACCAGTGACCAACGCTGTTTTACCTTGCAACATGATGTGTCTGCTCCGAAAGATGAATTAGGATGTCCAAAAGTCCATTATGGCGCTGTCAAAGACGGGTTTTGCTTGCGCGGCCTTCAGATTGTTTCCAATTTTCCTCATGACCCACACGCCTGCTGCAATGCTTTCTAACCAACCACAACTTGAGTTTGTCACTTGCCCACACCCTGAGGGCCAGCACCGCATGGCTTATTGGCGCTGGGGCGATGGCCAAGCCCGCCATGTGGTGGTGTGTGTGCACGGCCTGACCCGGCAAGGCCGAGATTTTGACCGTTTGGCCCAAGCTTTGGTGGCCCAAAGCACCCGCCCCTTGCAAGTGATTTGCCCTGATGTGGTGGGCCGAGGCCAAAGCGATTGGTTGGGCCATGCGGCCCACTACCAGTTGCCGCAATACGCGGCCGACATGCTGGCCATGCTGACCCAGGTGGCTGGTCAAATCTGCGCGCCTTTGAGCGCCTTCACCGAGCCGCCCTCTGGCGGCACAGCGGCTGCGCTGACCCTCGACTGGGTTGGCACCAGCATGGGCGGGTTGGTCGGCCTGATTTTGGCCGGACAGCCCGGCTTGCCCCTGCCAGCGCCCATTCGGCGCTTGGTGCTGAACGACGTGGGGCCGGCCATCCGTTGGGAATCGGTGCAGCGCATGCAAAGCTATGTGGGCCATTTCGGTGAGTTTGCCAATCTGGACCAAGCTGCAGAGGCCCTCAGGCTGGTGTCACAGGGCTTTGGCCCAGTGCCTGCACCGGTTTGGCGCGAGATGACGGTGCACATGACGCGCGCGCTGGCAGGCGGCGCCTTGACGCTGCACTACGACCCTGCCATTGCCCTGCCGCTGCGCGCTTTGACGCCCGAGGCGGCAGCCGTTGGCGAGGTCAGCTTGTGGACTTTGTATGACCAGATTCAAGCCTCAAGTTTGCTGATCAGGGGGGCAGAATCGGATTTATTGACCGCACAAACCGCCCATGAAATGACGCAGCGTGGGCCCCGCGCTCAGTTGCAGACTTGGCCTGGAGTAGGCCATGCCCCAACCCTGACCGAGGACGGGCAAATCGCGCGAGTGGCCTCATTTGTGCTGGGTGCTTAGGGCATGGTGGGTCCCGTCTCCAGCCATGGTGCCAGCCCCATCAGCAGCGCTGCGCGCATGCATGCACCCAGCGCGCAAGCGACCGAGTTGCCCCCGGTGATGCGCGCCACCGCCGACGCAGCAGACACCTTGGCGGTGCCTGATTCGATCGACCCCAGGGCCAAAGCCAGAGCGTTTGCCGAGCCCTTCATCGCCGCTGAGAGCCTGGACACGGGTGAAAATATTTTGCTGCACGCCGATGCCGTGGCCCGCATCTTGGCCGAAATCGGCGGCTCGGTGGGCATGCAGGCGGCCACCTACTTGGTCTATGCCTGCCAACACCTCAACAAACCCGAAGAGGTGATGGCCAAAGCCTTCGGCGCGCCCTTGGCGCAACTGGCCATGCAAACCATGCAACTGGTGCAAGTGCAGCGCATGTCGCGAGCCTCGGACAAGGGCATTCACGGGCCCGACAACACACCACTCAGCGCCCGCTTGCAAACCGAAAACGTGCGCAAGATGCTGTTGGCTTTCAGCCGCGATTTGCGTGTGGTCATGCTGCGACTGGCTTCGCGTTTGCAAACCCTGCGCCATTTCGCACAGACCAAGTTGCCGGTGCCCCCCGCCTTGGCCAGCGAGTCCTTGCAGGTGTTTGCGCCGCTGGCCAACCGCTTGGGCATTTGGCAAATCAAATGGGAAATGGAAGACCTGTCTTTTCGGTTTTTGGAGCCCACCACCTACAGAGAAATTGCCCTGCTGCTGGATGAAAAACGCACCGAACGTGAGCGCCACATGCTGTCGCTGCGTGAGCGTTTGCAACAAGCATTGGCCGAGCAAGGCATACCAGCCCAGGTGGATGGCAGACCCAAACACATCTACAGCATCGTGCGCAAAATGCGCGGCAAGTCGCTGCCCTTTGAGCGCGTGTTTGACATCCGGGCGCTGCGCGTGGTGGTGCCCAGCGTGGCCGACTGTTACCAAGCGCTGAGCTGGGTGCACGAGCATTTCGCACCCATTGCACAAGAGTTTGACGACTACATCGCCAAGCCCAAAGCCAACGGCTACCAGTCGCTGCACACGGTGGTACGAGACAGCCTTGGCGCAGCGATCGAGGTGCAAATTCGAACCCATGCCATGCACGCGCATGCCGAACACGGCGTGGCCGCGCATTGGGCCTACAAAGAAGCCGGGGCCAAAGGCTACAGCGGGGTTTCGGCCAACAGCGACTACGACAGCAAAATTGCCGTCTTGCGTCAACTGTTGGCCTGGGAGCGTGACTTGTCCGGCGCGGCGCAAGCCAGCGCCAGCAGCGGGGCCTTGTTTGAAGACCGCATTTATGTCTTAACCCCCGGTGCGGCAGTGGTCGAGTTGCCGCAAGGTGCCACGCCGGTTGACTTTGCCTACACCGTGCACACCAACTTGGGCCACCGCTGTCGAGGGGCCAAAGTGGACGGGGTCATGGTGCCGCTGAACACCCCGCTGGCCAATGGCCAAACCGTGGAGATCACCGCCATCAAAGAGGGCGGGCCCTCACGCGACTGGCTCAACCCAGACTTGGGCTTTTTGGCCAGCCCACGCGCACGGGCCAAGGTGCGGGCTTGGTTCAATGTGCAAGTGATCGCGGAAACCGTGGCCAAAGGGCGAGAAGCGGTTGAAAAATTCCTGCAGCGATTGGGCCGCACCGCCATCCGATTGGAGGACTTGGCGAGCCAACTGGGCTTCAAGTCGGCCGATGGTTTGTTTGAGGTGGTGGGCAAAGACGAGTATTCGCTGCGCAACATCGAGGTCTTGCTCAACCCACCAGAACCCACGGCTGACGATGAAGGCTTTTTGCCAAAGAAGTTCAAAGGCTCCATGGCCCGTCAATCGCCTTCTGGCGTATTGGTGGTGGGGGTTGACTCCTTGCTCACCCAGCTCTCGCGTTGCTGCAAACCGGCCCCACCCGATGTGATTGGCGGCTTTGTGACCCGTGGCAAAGGAGTCAGCATTCACCGGCACGATTGCAGCAACTTTCGCGAACTGGCCGTGCGTCACGGTGAACGGGTGATCGAGGTGCGCTGGGGTGAGCACAAAGGCCCCAATGCCTCGGTGTACCCCGTCGACGTGGTGGTCGAAGCGAATGACCGTCAAGGCCTGCTGCGCGACATCTCTGAAGTGTTTGCCAAAGAAAAGATGAACGTCATCGGGGTGCAAACCCTGTCGGTCAAAGGCACGGCGTGGATGACATTCACGGTCGAAATTGGCAATGCGGTGAACCTTGTCAAGGCGCTCACCACGGTGCGCAGCGTCAAAGGGGTGCGCACGGCCAGGCGACGCTGAAGACGCTGCGGACCACCTTCCCGCAGCTGAAAAAC
>NZ_JBIKIL010000224.1:0-7601 GCF_044361645.1 Limnohabitans sp.
GAGCGGAACCAGCAAAGGCGCGCTCAGCCAGATATTTGCCGAAGGGAGCAAGGCCACCGGCTCATCCGCGAGGGCGGACGGAGAGGCAGGAACCAAGCAATCCGAACAGTCATCGGGCTGGACGCAGGCCTCGCCCGCGTGCTCGCAAGCCGACGAGACGTCCTTACAGGCACAATGTTCGACCGCCAGCACGCCGACAGTCGCCCACAGAAAGAAGGCGAGGCAGGCGAAGAGTCTGGAACGGGCAAAGGCCACTGACGTCATATTTCTAGCCACCTGAGCGAAGTCAAGCAGGCCAAGGCATTACCTCGCGGCATCGGGGCATGAGAGACGTTCTGGTCATAGATCATGGTCATAGCCAGACCGGCCCACTCGATCTTTGGTAGAGTTTTAGGTAGCGTCGGAGCAACCAGACCCAGCGATCGACGGAGTAATTATCCAATTCAGCACATAAAACACGCGCAAAGCCCTTGATCGGACTCTACGCGTTAAAGTGGCGGAGAGGATGGGATTCGAACCCACGATACCCTTTTGGGGTATACCCATTTAGCAAACGGGCGCTTTCGGCCACTCAGCCACCTCTCCAGGTCCTTCGTTAATTCGAAGGAAGGTCAGTAATGGGGGGCTACGCGCTATGGTCAAGCCCAGGCCATCCACAGAAACGTTAAGCCTCCCGCGGCAAAGCGGGGCCACGCTTTACGCCCACCTTTACACTCCACTTACCCGCCCCGTGACTCCTAGATATCCGGATGCCTGCCCCGGCTACCTCCCACCCTGCCCGCACCCTCGGGCGGATAGCTTACTTGATCGGAACGATCCTACTGCTCGGGACCGTCGCGCGCGCCAATGAAGTCTTGGTACCTGGTATCACGGGTGCTCAACTCGACGGGGCCCTTAAGGGGCAGCTCCTGCTCGAAGAACTCAACTGCGTAGCCTGCCACGAATCGTCGCCGGCACTCGCGGCCACTTCGAAGAAAGCGCCGAGACTCAGCGGCATCGGAGCACGGATTCATCCCGACTTCCTCGCGGCTTACCTCCGCACTCCGCACGCCATCAAGCCGGGATCGACGATGCCCGATATGCTCGGGAAACTACCGGAGTCCGAGCGGGCCACCGCCGCCACGCAGCTGACGCACTTCCTACTGTCCCTCAAGCCGCCCACGTTCGCACCCCAACAGCCGGATGCAGTCGCGGCCGCCCAAGGAGAGAAACTTTTCCATAGCCGTGGTTGTGCGGCCTGCCATTCGCCGCGCGACGCCCAAGGGCACGAGACGATGGCCGAAACTTCGACGCCCCTCGGTAAGCTGGAGCAAAAATATAGTTTCAAGAGCCTGACGGATTTCCTGCGGCAACCGCACCTGAGTCGCCCCTCTGGTCGCATGCCGGACTTACGATTGCCGCCGCGCGAAATCGAGAGCATCGCCCATTATCTACTTCGGGATACACGCCTTCCGGGGCACTTGGCCTACACCATGTACCGCGGTCAGGTCTGGGAAGGACTTAAACATGAATCCATCGAACCCGAGCGGGCTGGCACAATTGACGATTTCGCGCTGACCCACCTCGAGCGGATACATCATCACATGGCGATCCGCTTCGAAGGCTGGATCAACCTCCCCGCAACCGGCCAGTATACGTTCTTCCTCAAAGCGAACGGCGGCGCCCTGCAGATTGACGGTAAAGATGTCCTCAGCCAAGTACCCCGCGATCGACGCGGGGTCGTCCAAGTCCAGGGCATGGCGTCGCTTGCGGCGGGCTGGCGTAAACTCCGGCTAGATTATTACCATACGGGCCGTGAACCCTCGCTGAACTTCGAGATGCAAGGCCCGCAATTCCCGCGGCAGACGATTCCGTCGGCGATGTTGTCGGTCTCGGATCAACCTATCGCCGCTTTCCAAAGACCCGTCGTCGACCGCGCCCTCGCCGACGCTGGCCGCCAGAAATTCGCCAGCATGGGTTGTGCGCGTTGCCATGATGACGTCGGCGTGACAGCGGCGCCCGCGATGCCCTTGGCCAAATTGAATCTCGAGCAAGGGTGCCTCAGCGGACAGCCCGGGGCCTGGGCCCACTTCGACCTCTCGGCCGATCAACGCGCGATGATTCGCGCCGCGTTGACTCGCCCCAGCGGCTTCACCGCCACACCCGAACAGTCCCTCCAACTGGAACTCACCCGTTTCAATTGCCTCGCCTGCCACGACCGCCGTGGGCTCGGCGGCATCGCTCCAGCTCGCAACGCACTCTTCACCGGCACCGCACCCGCCTTGGGTGATCAAGGCCGATTACCGCCGACGCTTTCCGACGTGGGTGCGAAGCTCACCACCACGGGACTCGAAGGGGCGCTCCTCCAAGGAGCACGGCCACGTCCTTACCTTGCGACGGCCATGCCGCAGTTCGGGGAAGCCCATATGCGCCCGCTGGTCGGACTCTTTAGTCAGGTCGACCACCTCGAGAAAGCCGTCCTGCCCGAAGTGCCCAACTTACAGGAATCGAAAAATGCCGGCTATGAGATGATGGGAGCCAAAGGCTTTAGTTGCATCGCGTGCCATGATTTCAACGGTCAGAAATCCGCCGGGGCCGGGGCCCTGGACTTGGTCGGGATGACCCAGCGCATTCAGAAGAACTGGTTCCACCTCTACATGCGCTCACCGCAGCGCTTCCACCCCGGCATCATCATGCCGAGCTATTGGCCGGGTGGCCAAACCCTGCGCCCCGATGTGCTCGGAGGAGATACCTCCCAACAGATTGAAGCCCTCTGGCAGTACCTCGAAGCCGGCACGCAGGCCAAGAATCCCCTCGGGCTTTCCCGTCAGTCCAAGGAACTGCGCGTGACGGACGTGGCCGAGCTTTGCCGCGGACGCAGCAATATCGGCTACCGCGGCATCGCCGTAGGCTACCCTGGTCGGATCAGCCTCGGCTTCGATTCAGAGGAGATGACCCTGCGACAACTCTGGAAGGGTGAGTTCGCCAATGTCGACTTAGGTTCCTTCCAGCCGCGAGCCCAGGATACGATGGTCCCCTTCCCGGCGGGCGTGCCGTTTCATCGGCTCAAATCCCTCGAGGACAATTGGCCCGCCAAGGGCAAGACCACCTTCGGCTTCCCGCAAAACCTCGGCTACCAATTCCGAGGCTATGACCTGGATGCGCTCCAGCGTCCGACCTTTCACTACGAATACGGCGAAGTGAAAGTGGCGGACTTCTTCGAGGACGTGCGCGGGAGCGACGGCAAGGCGTATTTCAAACGCACCCTCACCTTCACGGCTCCCAGCGGGACGGCCCCCTTCTACTTCCGCGCCATCAGTGGCGCCAAGGTCACCGCGACGGACGCCCAAACGTTCGTCGCTGCGAAATTAAAAGTCCGCCTCACGGGTGCATACCAAGGTATCGTGCGTGAAGATGAACTCCTCATTCCGCTCAGGCTACCAGCGGGCACCTCCACTCTCACCCTCGACTACCAATGGTAACGCTCCGCTCCGGCCTCGTCTGGGCGATGCTCGCCTGCGCACCCGGCCTCGCGGCCGAGGACTTAGGTGCCACGTGGGGCACCGCCGCCGCGGAGGCGAAGTATTACCCCATCGTCAACATCCCGATCCCCTCGACGATTCCGATGCGGCCAGGCGGCCTGGAAATATTGCCCGATGGACGACTCGCAGTGGGGACGCGCCGCGGCGACATCTACTTCATCCAAGGCGCTTTCTCCACGCCGCCGAAGCCGGAGTTCCACCTTTTTGCGACCGGTCAGGATGAGATCTTCTCACTCGCGTGGAAAGATGGCGCGATGACCGCAACTTCCTTCAGCGAAGTCCTGCGCATCCGGGACACCAAGGGCGACGGCGTCGCAGATCGCTACGAAACCCTCTCCAATAATTGGGGTTACGCCGAGGGCCATGAGTTTGCCTTCGCTTCCAAGCATGATCCGCAGGGCAATATCTGGGTGGCGTTGGGCCTCAGCGGATCGTACGAATCGCATAACCTTTTCCGCGGTTGGGCCGTGAAAATTACGCCTCAGGGTCAGATGATCCCTGTGTGCAGCGGCCTCCGCAGCCCCGGCGGTATCGCGGCCAATACCCAGGGCGAGATGTTCGTCATCGAGAGCCAAGGACCGTGGAACGGCTCTTGCTCGCTCAAGCATCTAAAACCGGGAGGCTTCCTCGGTCACCCGGCGAGTTACAATTGGTATGCGTTCACCAAGGACCTCAAAGAGCCCGTGAAGCCCAACAGCAACTCGCGGCTGCACCTTGAACGTAAACGCGTGAAAGAGCTCGTGCCTCCGGCGGTGCGCTTCCCGTATATCAAGATGGGGCGTTCGATATCGGGCTTCCGGCTTGATCAGACCGGCGGCAAGTTCGGGCCCTTTGCCGGTCAGTTCTTCCTCGGCGACTACACCTTGAGCATCCTCCTGCGCGCCACCACCGAACAGGTCAACGGAGTCTGGCAAGGCGCCTGCTACCCCTTCCGCGAAGGACTCGCCACTGGTACCATGAACGTGGAGTTCTCGCCGCAAGGCCAACTCGTCGCCGGTGGCTTCACGACCAATGCGCAATGGCCGGTGCGCGGCACCGAACCCTTTGCGCTCCAGCGCATCGACTGGAGCGGCGTCACCCCCTTTGAGGTAAAAGAGATCAACATCAAGCCCGACGGCTTCCTGCTTACGTTCACCCTACCCGTCGACCCCGAGACCGCGGCCAACCCGGAAAGCTACGACATCTCGACCTACACGCATATTTTCCAGGCGGGTTATGGCAGCCCGGAAGTCGATCAGACCAAGCCCAAAGTACTCAAAGCCGTGCCCGCGGCGGACGGGCTGTCGGTCCGGCTCACCCTGGAGCGAATCGAAGAGGGCCATATCCATGAATTCGGTTTCGCGAAGATCCGCGCCCAGACTGGCACGCCCCTGCTCCACACCAAGGCGTATTACACCGTCACGAAGTAAGCGGCGACAGCACCTCTCA
This sequence comes from Limnohabitans sp., assembly GCF_044361645.1. Lineage (GTDB taxonomy): Bacteria > Pseudomonadota > Gammaproteobacteria > Burkholderiales > Burkholderiaceae_C > Limnohabitans_A. The sequence goes on from NZ_JBIKIL010000224.1 coordinate 4,950, forward strand.
TGAAATTACTCCGACTCGCCGCCCTGTTCTGCAGCCTGCATGGCCTAGCCCATCCGGTACCCGAGAACCCACAATGGCTGACTTATGACGGCGGTGAAGGCCCGGGTAAAGGTAAGCACATCGTCCTCATCGCGGCTGACCAAGAATACCGGAGCGAGCAATCCATGCCCATGTTAGCGAAGATCCTCAGCACCCGTCATGGCTTCGATTGCACGGTACTCTTCGCCTTGAGCGACCAAGGTCTCGTCGACCCGACCATGCCGGTCTATCCCGAGAAAGGCAAAGAGAAGGAGTTCAAGACGCACCATATCGCTGGCCTTGAGCATCTCGCCTCGGCGGATCAGGTCATCTTCTTCTGCCGCTTACTCACGCTGCCCATGTCGGAGCGAGAGCTCATCGTGAAGTATGTGGATTCCGGCAAACCCTTCATTGCCTTGCGCACGGCCAATCACGGGTTCCACGCGCAGTTGCCTTATAAGATCGACGGCAAGCAGGTTAAATGGGGGGAAGACATCCTCGGTGGCAGTTTCCGCGGGCATCATGGACGCTACCACGCTGACTCTACCCGTGGCCTCATCGTCGAGAGTCAGAAAGATCACCCCATTCTCCGCGGGGTAGAAGATATCTGGGGCAACTCCGATGTGTACCGCACCTACAAAGAAGGCGGCAGCCTGCCGAGTGGCTGCACGGCGCTCGTCTGGGGCCAGCCGCTCATGGGACGGAAGCACGATGATCCGCCCAACCCGAAGCTCGAAGCCCTGCCTGTGGCGTGGTTCAAGACTTGGCGGACCAGCGGCGGCCAAGATGCCCGCGTCTTCCAATCCACCATGGGCAGCGGGGATGATTTCCGGAGCGACGGCCTGAGGCGACTCGTCATCAACGCCGCCTACTGGGGCATGGGCATGGAAGCCGCCATCACACGTGATCGTTCGGTTGAACTCGTCGGCACCTACGAGCCCCTCGGCACGGGCTTCGATTATAAACGCCTCGGCATCGTCCCCAAGCCCGTCTCGGCGTATAAGTGAGCGGCGGGAGGGGGGGAACACCTCACCAAAGAAGCCAGATTCCCTGCTTTGATAAGCTGACGCGGGTTCGGTCAATCGGGCTCATGCATCTGCTCTACGTCGACGAAAGCGGCGACACCGGCCGCCACAACCCACAGAACCACACCTTCGTGCTGTGCGGACTGATGATTCATCACGCCGACTGGCATGAGGCAAGGTCCGACCTGCTGGAGATGAGAAGCCGGATGGAGCAGATATTCGGATTACCGAAGGCAGCGGAGATCCATGCGAGCGAACTATTGGGACGCAGCCCTTCCCGCTTCGGACTAGACCGCACCGCACGCATTAAAGCGGCACTCCATCAGGTAGAGATGATCCGACGGCAAGGCTCACTGTTCGCCGTCCGCGTCATCGTCGACAAACGGCGCTTCCGTGGCGACATTCTGACGACCGCATGGCACCAGATGCTCAGCGCGGCTAAGTCAGTCGCGACCTCCTCCGAGCATGCTCGATGCTCTTCGCCCGGCATCATCGTAATCTGTGACGACCACCGCACGGCACCAGGTAGCGGGTGGCTGGATTCGGTGCAGAAGTCTCTGGACATGGAGTCCATCCTTCTGGATCAGCCTTTTGGACGAGACTCAAGGGCCAGCGATTTTCTCCAAGCCTGCGACATGCTGGCCTATCTGACGAAGCAAACGGTCGAACCTGCCGGCTTCTTCAGTAGGAATAATTCCAGATGGCTCGTAGAAAGATGCGAGAGAATGTTCGGCGAAAGAGGGCTAAGCTTTCATCCAGAATGGAAAGGGGGCGCCTAAGCGCCCCCTGGTAGGAATCTCGGCGGGTCTTAGCCGCCTACACACCTGAAAGTAAGAATGAGAATAGCCGAGTGTGCCGCAAGAATGAAGTCGTAGGGGGAAACAAGGATACGGCTGGAAGGGCCAACCAAGTCGGGGGTGCGATTCATCGTGCACTACCAAGCAGGTTCTGGCGACCGCGAACACAGATCCACAGGAGGGCGCAGCGGAGCTACGCCCCTACCCTCGGCCGCGCTGCGGCGGCCTGAAATCAGAAAGGACAGCACGTGGTGCTGTCCCTACCCCGCGGCAGACTATGTCGTGACGCGGTCCCGACCATGCCGCAGAGGGCTTAGCGCGCGATATCGTTCCGGCTGAGCACGGTGATGCCGTGGCTGGACAGCACGGATGCCGCGAGTTCCTGGGCTTCGGTGCGTACGACGAGTCCATAGCGACCATTCGGACGGAACAAGAAGGGGTAGACGTAATGGATATTGATCTCCGCCTTGAGCAGGACGCCGGTGACGTCCTTCAGCTGGGCCTCGGACTGGAGCTCGATGGCCACGACGGGGACGTCGTCATGGGCGAAACGATGCTCGTCGAGGATCTGCTCCGCGCGCTCGGGATAGTCGACCACGATACGGATGATGGTCGAGTCGGTGGTATCCACCAGACAGAGGGCCATGATGTGCACATCTGCTCCGGACAAGGATTCGACGAGCTCGTTGAGGCGTCCGACCTTGTTCTCGACGAAGATGGAGAACTGGCGGACAGGTCCGAGGTCAGGTTGCTGGGAGAGTTCGGCGGCCATCGATAAGGACTATGCCATAACCTGGCGGTTTCTCCAGCCC
>NZ_JBIKIL010000168.1:0-6427 GCF_044361645.1 Limnohabitans sp.
TTGGAGTTGGCACGGAGCTGATCGGCGGCTTCCCACAGGCTGGTTTCAATTTGCGCGATGTTGTGGAAGGCGTTGGCGGTCATCTGTGCGGGGGCTGATTGTTGTTTTTGGCGGTTTGCCGGAGGGGCGTTTGGGCGGGGTGGCCAGCGGGGGCGTGAATGATTATGCCCAGCTTTGGTTGGGGGTTGGGGTGGGTTTGGGGGGCGCATGGGGGTTTACGCGTAAAGGCAATTTTTAAATAATTTTTCGTATTTATTTGGGTATAGTGTGGCGGTTCAGGCCTGCTGCCCTGGATGGTGCGGTGGGGATGTTGTGAATTGCTGACTTGGATCTGAAGCCCAAGGCGGAAACTGGTTGCAACGATTTCAACAAAAGAGATGTATCGACTCAAACCGGGTGTATCAACTGGGTTTTGTGGTCTACATCAAGTTAGAGCTACCGATGACCTCAACACGATTCGAGACATACACAATTCATATTGAAGGCGAGTGGTCGCTTGAAGATCTCTATGTCTTTCCGCGCGCATTCGAGCAGGTCTATTTCCTTGTCTATTCCCTTATGCCAGAGCGTGACGAAGATGCATTGGAGCGCATACACAACGCATATCACGCATTTCCGTGGAGGGGTGGCTACAGCGCGGTGAACTTTTACAACCAGCTTAAATTTGTAACGCCGAAGAAAGACCGCCCGCAAATAGCGTCGATTCACTATGCCTCACCCGGTTGGCTTGAAGTCGCGCTTATTCTCAGCGTTGCTTTCTCTGTTGAGCGCCTTGTCAAGAGTATCGCCAACACTATCGGCCATGCCAACGATGTATACGACCGTATCGTTCGGGGCATGTCTGAGCGAAAACTACTTCGACTTGAGGTCGAAAGAAATGAGCTTCAGTTCAAGAAAGAAGAACTGGAATTCATCACGTCATGCCTGGAGCAAATGGGGAAACTACTTGGGTTCAACAACCTTGAAGAAATCAATGCGCGCACAGGGCATCCCTACCTAAGTTTGAAAATCCTTTTGTCGCTGTACCGACGTGTGAAAACACTTACCGACTACATCGGCAAGGGCAAAGCCGATTTTCGCAATGAAAAGTAGCTCTAAACCTGCGGTCCACCGTATGCTGCGCGATCAAGCCGCGCAGCGCCGGTGACTTTCACGTTAGGCAGCAAAGTCAGCCTCAGTCACTCCCGGGAGATCATGAATGCAAGACCCGTACCGCTTCGAGATGCACGGCACGGCCTTCGAGGGCGGCGATCGAGTCGACAAGCTGGCTGTTGGGCTCAGCGGTCTTCAACACATTTTTGACGGCAACTACCGCGCGCTGACAGGCAAGAAACGAATTAGTGAGCTAGATCGCGAGCGCTACCAAGTTCGCGTCACTGGCTATAAGGAGGGCTCGTTCATTGCTGGCCTTGGTGCTGTGTACACGGGCCTGCAGGCCGTGCTGCCGCTCACCGCAGATCCTCTGCAAATTTGGGAACATACCAAGAACGGATTCGACTTCTTGAAGTTTGTTTACGATCTCGCGCACGCTGGAAAGCAGCCGACGATTCAGCAAAATGGAGACGGCAATGTCGCTGTAGTTGCCGGCGACACATACAACACGTACAACGGAACGGTTTACCAAGTAGGAACGCAGATCATCGGCGGTGTCCGTGAGTTGGATAATCTCCTTGGCGTACCGGCCGTAAGTCGCATTGCCCTTCTCGGCCCAAAGAACAATCCAATCTTTGAGCTAAACGCCGCAGATAAGGGACGATTTTTTCCGCCAGCCAACATCGACGAGTCGCCAGTGCATCTCGTCTGCGATATCTTCGATTTCAACAAATACGAGAACGTTGGTCGCGCAAGAGTGGCACCTGATCAAGCGGTTCTACAAGGGAACTATCGCTTCAGGAATATCGGAGACCAGGAAGTAGAGGACTTCATACTCTCCATGACCGAGAAGCAGGTGAGGCTTCACTGCCTTGTGAAGTACGTGCACGACCCGCTTTCAGACTCAAAGATTGATGAACTCCTTGTCATCAAGGTTGATGCATAACGAGTAAGGATAGGTCGCGCGAAGCCGCGACCTGATCCGTTTGTTGGACGAGCCCGGTTCTGGGCGGTGGTTTAAGCCCTACAGAAAACATCTTTTTGTCTTGCCTGTGCGATTGAGCATTCACATGGCTCAAGCGATATGACGGCGGTGCGCCTTGTGCCATTGCGGCACTTTTGGGCAGTGTGTGGCTGTTTTTGGTCGAGCACATGCTCAGTGCTTTTGGGGCACTGTTGCGCAATCCTCAAGCTGAGATCGGGATTGTTACTGGTTCGTGGTGGACCCACTGCGTTGCGGTGGTGGCGCATTGGTCGATGGCAAGATTCGGCGGCGCAGCACCCTCATGGCACCGGCGCAGCACGCGCACGTCCATTGCGCACGAGGTGTGGTGTCCGAAGTCGCTGATGGGGTTGCGATGCCACTTGGGCGCTTGAACACCAGCAACTTCAGCAAGGCGATCAGCCTTTTGCTGTTGGGATGCAAGAAACCAAAGTTGCGCGCCCTTCTAAAGCCTTTGGGCAGCACATGCATTACCAGACGCAGAAACTGCGCGCCACTCACGGTGCGCGAGGTCAGGCGTTTGGTTTTGCTGTCGCGCCAACGGTAGGTGACGTTGTTGCCGTCGCAGCGCAAGATGTCCTTCTCCTGAATGACGCCCCGGTACAGATAGCGGCCCAAGTAGATGATGGCCTTGTGACCACTGCCCACACTCTTGCAATCGACCACCCACACTTGCGGCAAGTTCGCTGGTGGCGTCAGACCTTGTTCACGCAGGGCGGCCAAGAACTTGGCGCGAAAGACTTTGGCCAATGCTTTGTGGCTGAACAAGTAGTCGCCGCCCTTATTGCTGCGGCGCATGCTGCGCCACAAGCCCTTATTGGCATCCAGCGCCGCCGCTGGCATGAGCACATGAACATGTGGATGAAACTCCAACTGCCGCGAATGGGTATGCAGTACGGCCATGGCCCCGGGCGTGCCTTGCAACTGTTTGTGGTTGGCACTGAAGACGCGCAACGTCTGCCAAGCGCAGTCCATCAAGGCGGTGTAGGCAACGCGTTGATGCTGCCAAACCAGCGTGCGCAGCTCGCTGGGCAAAGTAAACGTGAGAAGAAAGTAGTTGCTCGGCACCAGCCGTGTTGTTTGTCGCTCAATCCAGGACTGACTCTCGTGGGCTTGGCAGTGGGGACAGTTGCGGTGGCCGCAGGAGTGCGGCACCATTTTCTGATCGCCACAGTCAGTGCACTGGGCCAGCATGCGCGGCGCCAATGTGGTGCGGCAGCGCTGCATGGCTGCGAGGGCCTGGCGCTGGACGTGTGAGGCGCACTGGGGATACTGCGCCAAGTAGTCTGCGCCAAAGCGCTCAATGATGGAGGCCAAGGTGATCATTTGACACCACCCCAGTCCACACAAAAGCGTGCCATCAAGGCCTCAATGCGTTCGCCTGCTTGGGTGTTGGTGTTGTGGGTGAGGTGGGTGTAGCGGGTGGTGGTGAGGATGGAGTGGTGGCCCAAAATCTTCTGCACCTCCAGCAAATCGACCCCAGCTTCAATCAGATGCGTGGCATAGCTGTGGCGCAGGCTGTGCGGGGTGATCTTTTTTTTAGGCCGCAATCGATGGCCACTTGGTGCAATGTCTTTTGCACGCCGCCCCGGTCCAGCGGCGTACGTGCCGCGTGCGCGCCCTTGAATCCACCCAGGCGATTGGGAAACATCAGCACGGGGTTGCGGTGCGTGGCCCAAAAGCGGCGCAGCACCAAAAGCGTGGCTGCTGGCAAGGGAACCAGCCGGTCACGGTTACCTTTGGAGTCGCGAATATGTACGCGCTGGCGGACTGCATCAATGTCTGCGACCTTCAAAGCCAAGCCTTCGCTCAGGCGCAATCCCATGCTGTAGAGCGTGAAGAAAAACACGCGGTAACTCAACACCCGAGTGGCGGCAAACAGAGCTTGCGCTTCTTCCACGGTGACAATGTCAGGCAAGCGCTGAACCTTGGGGGGCTTGATGAAGTTTGGGCTGCTCCAGGGTTTGCCCAGTACGTGTAGGGTACAGAACTTGAAGCCGTAAAGATCGAGTTTGACGGCGCTCCAAGAATGAGAGGCCACAAGATCGCTGAAATAGTGGGTCAGTTGCGTGGGCGAGAGCTTGTCAATTGCAAAATCAAAGTAGTCGCCCATGCGCCGAATTGCACGGGCGTAAGCGTCAATGGTTTTGGGCTGCAGGCCTTTGAGCTTGAGGTGTTGCAGGTGGGTGCGGTACGCGCTGGAAAATGGTTCGGGGAAAATGGCGGGGTCATAGCCACCGGGATACGTTGACATGGGCAAACTCCAGATAAGTTGAAGATCACATGCCCCACAATTGAGGCATGAGCCTACAGCTTACGAATTCACCAACAGCCGTTGCGGCACACCCGCTCCGCGTAGCGGCTTCGTCCAACTGTCGCATCCCAGCTGATCGCATGGCTGCTTAAATCACCCCAGCCGCCGATACCCCCACCAAACCCTCATCCCCGTGGTGATGGCACACAAGCCCGCAAACCCATAAGCCAACACCGCAAAGTGTTCAGGCCACACGCACATGGCGGCAAACACCGTGATGGTTTCGGTGGCTTCGGTGAGGCCCCCTAAAAAGTAAAAGCTTTTGCCCGGCAAGGCGGTGTCGGTCAGGCCACGTTTTTCGGCCAGTGCGGCAAACGCCAGAAAGCTGCTGCCGGTGCCGATGAAGCTGGCCAGCAAGGCCGCAGCGGGCAGGGCGTTGGTGGCGGGGTTGGCCACCGCAAAGGCCAGGGGGATGGCGGCGTAAAACAAAAAGTCCAGCGCGATGTCCAGAAAGCCGCCCGCGTCGGTGGGTTGGGTCAGGCGGGCCACGCTGCCGTCCAGGCCGTCGAGCAAGCGCGAGGCCAGCAGCAGCGCCAAGCCCCACCACCACGCTTGCAGCGCAATGGCCACGGCGGCGGCCATGCCGATGGCAAAGCCCAGCCAGGTGAGCGTGTCGGCGCTGATGCCTGCGCGCACCAAGCCGCGTGCAGTGAAGTCGAGCACGGGGCGCAACAGGGTTTGGGCGTGGCGGTCAAACATGGTGGTCAAACATGGTGGTCAAACATGGTGGTCAAACATGGCTTGGGCTTTCTTCGGTGGCGCGAAAGTGCAGCACGCGCTGCGGGTCGGCCACGTCTTGTTCGTCGTGCGTGACCAGCACCACCGGGATGCGCCGCTCGCGCACATGGGCAAACACCCAGGGGCGCAGCTGGGCGCGCAAGGCGGCGTCGAGTTTGGAAAACGGCTCGTCGAGCAGCAGCGCTTGCGGCTCGGCCAACAAAGCGCGCATGAGCGCCACACGCGCACGCTGCCCGCCCGAGAGCGTGGACGGGTCGCGATTGCCCATGCCAGTCAGCTCGGCTTCTTGCAGCGCTTGTTGCACGCGGGCTTGGCGTTGCGCGTTGGTGAGGCTGATGCCGTTGGTGCTGCTTGCGGGCACGGCAAACAGCAAGTTCTCGGCCACCGTCATGTGCGGAAAAAGCAAGGCGTCTTGAAACACCAGGCCCACGCCGCGTTGATGGGTGTGGAGGTGCGCAAGTTCGCGGCCATTGAGTTGCACCGAGCCTTGCAACTGCAGGGGCTGCAGCCCTTCGGACACGCTGGCCAGCGTGCCCGCTATTGATGCCAGCACCGAGCTTTTGCCGCAGCCACTCGGGCCCATGAGTGTGAGGATTGCGCCGGGCGGCACGTCTAGGCGCAGGCCGCTCACCAGCGCGTGATGCGCGCTGCCCAAGCGTTCGATGTGAACGTGCAGGCCGTCGTTCATGCCGTGATGAAGGCCATCGGGTGGGGTGTCGGTCATGGTGTGGCTTTCATGGGGGCGATCTTCTCAAATCGGCGGGGTCTGCCCAGCCACGCGGCCAGCGCAAAGGCGGCGATGGGCAAGAGCATTTGCAGCGCGGCGTAGGCGCTCATGAGCGAGCGTTGCGCGCCCGCGGCCAAGGTGACGGCTTCGGTGGTGACGGTGGCAAAGCGGCCCGCGCCCACATAGAGCGTGGGCAGGTATTGCGCCACGCTGACCGCAAAGCCCACGGCCCAAGCCGAGGCGATGGCGCGTTTCAGCAATGGCCACTTCACGCGCCACAGATAGACCCAGCGGCCATGGCCCAAGCTGGCCACCAGCGCGGCTTGGCGCGGGTCCACCGCCTGATACGCGGGCACCAGCGCTAGCAGCACATAGGGCAAGACCATGACCGCGTGCGCCAGGCTCAGGCCCAGCCATTGGCCTTCCAAGCGAGTGTGCAGCGCCAGGCTGTACAAGCCCACCACCCACAGCACCGAAGGCAAGACCAGCGGCAACAAGAAAAAGGGTTGCAAGGCCTGCTGCCAGCGGCGCGGGGCCAGCTCCAGCCAAGCCA
>NZ_JBIKIL010000155.1:0-7488 GCF_044361645.1 Limnohabitans sp.
GGGCATAGACACCTGGCGACACATGGCCCTGAATGTAGAGGCAGTCTCCGCCGTGGTTTTCGCTCTCGGCATGCCAAAAATGGTTGAAACCCGCACCAAACATGTGGGCCAGCGAAGCGAAGGAGCCGATGTGGCCGCCCAGGTCACCGCCGTCGGCGGGGTTGTGGCGGTTGGCCTTGACCACCATGGCCATGGCGTTCCAGCGCATATAGGCGCGCAGGCGCTCTTCAATCTCAATGTTGCCGGGGCAACGCGCCTCTTCGTTGGGCTCGATGGTGTTGACATAGCCCGTGGTGGCCGAAAACGGCAAGTCGATGCTGTGCTGGCGGGCTTCCTCCAGCAACTCTTCGAGCAAAAAGTGGGCGCGTTCAGGGCCTGCCTTTTCTATCACGGCAGACAGCGCGTCCATCCATTCACGGGTTTCTAGGGCATCTGTGTCGCGCGCAGGTGCTTGTGGTGTTGCCGCTGTCATTCTTGTCTCCTCAGGTGTGGGTCTTGTTAAGCCAGGAATTTTTACATAAATTTCATTTAATTTCAAATTATGCGCACCTGTTTCGCATAGTGAAAATTTGACGGTTTTTGCTCGACGCATTGACGGGGCAAGGGCAGGTGGCTTTGCACCGTCACCTAAACTTGCGCCATGGAATTGAACAAAGCAACATCGGTGGTGAGAAAGCTTGGGCCTTGGGTTTGGTGGTTGACCTGGTGGCGCAGCCAGTCGCCCAACCGCCAAGACCGATTTGCCAACTTGGCGCCAGTGGCTGCCGTGGTTTTGTTTTTGGCGGCCATTGCCAGTGCATTTTGGTACCTGCGCGTTGAGGAAACCGAGCGTGAGCAAGAAGCCATCAAACGCGATGTGGAATATGCGCAGCAACGCTTGCGGCTGCGCTTGCTGGAGCGCCAAGAACAAGTCATGCGTTTGGCCCGCGATGTGTCAAACAAAGAGATACGGACGGAACAATTTTTGTTGCGTGCCGAGGCCTTGGTGCAGCAATACCCCGAATTTTTGTCCCTCACTTGGATCGATGACCGTCGCCGCATTTTGGCCAACCAAAGCGTCTCGAGTTTGTCGCCCAACCAACAACTGCGTACGGGCTTGGTGCTGAAAATCGGCGAAACCGAAAGCCACTTCAGTTTGGCGCGCGATCTGATGCAGCCCATTTATGGCCAACTCGATAAAGAGGCCGACCCCGACACCTCGATGTCGGTGCTGCAACTGCACACACCCTTGACCAACGACCAAGGTCTTTTTAGCGGCGTGGTGTTGGCCGAGTACAGCATGGAGGGTTTGCTGCGCTACGGCATACCCACCGAAGTGCTGGCCAAATACGCTGTGGCGCTGCAAGACGGCAACGGCCGTTTGTTGGCTGGGCAAAGCATTCCTGAGCGTGTGGCACTTTGGAGTCTTTGGTCGGAGATTGACCAACCCAACAATGGCTACCAAGTGCCCGTATCACCGGTCGGCAACGATTTGATTTTGCGCGCACAAGCTTGGCGCACCTCACAAGGGCTGGTTGGCAGCGGTTTGTTTTGGTTGGTCAGCGTGCTCAGCGTCATGACCGCTTGGATGCTGATTGGCAACTGGCGACACACCCGTCGTCGGTTGCAGGCCCAAAAAGCCTTGGTGGCCGAAACCAATTTTCGCCGGGCCATGGAAAACTCCATGGTCACGGGCATGCGTGCGCTGGACTTGCGTGGCCGCATCACCTACGTGAACCCGGCTTTTTGTCAAATGACGGGCTGGAGCGAGGCCGACTTGGTGGGCGCTGTTGCACCATTTCCGTATTGGCCTGACCAAGACCGCGAATTGTTGATGCGCAGATTGGAAGAAGAAATCAGTGGACAACACTCCGCTGGCGGCTTTCAAGTCCGCGTCAAGCGTAAAAACGGCCAGCTGTTTGATGCACGCATGTATGTCTCCCCCCTGATCGACGCCAGTGGGCAACAAACCGGCTGGATGACTTCGATGACCGACATCACCGAACCCAACCGCATCCGTGACCAACTGGCCAGTGCCCATGAACGCTTCACCATCGTGCTGGAGGCTTTGGACGCTTCGGTCTCCGTGGCCCCACTGGGCAGCCAAGAGTTGCTGTTTGCCAACAAGTTGTACCGCCTTTGGTTTGAGCAAAACACAGAGGGCCATTTGCGTTTGGTCGAGCAAGCCGGTGCCAGCGACGCCGTCGAGCGCGCCAAGGCGGCCAACGACGTTGACGAAATGATGGGGCTGCCCACATTGGGTATGTCTGTGGCCAAATCAGAAAACTCTGAAATCTTTGTCCCTGAGTTGGGCAAGTGGTTGGAGGTGCGTTCGCGCTACATCAACTGGGCCGACGGCCGCTTGGCGCAAATGGTGATCGCCAGCGACATCACGCCGCGCCGCCAAGCCGAAGAATTGGCCGCCCAACAAGCCGAGCGCGCCCAAACCGCCAGCCGCCTGATCACCATGGGCGAGATGGCCTCCAGCGTGGCGCATGAGCTGAACCAACCGCTGACCGCGATCAGCAATTACTGCAGCGGCATGATCTCGCGCATCCAGTCCAAACAAGTCAAGGAAGAAGACCTGCTGCTGGCGCTCGAAAAAACCGCCAGGCAAGCCCACCGGGCCGGGCAAATCATTTTGCGCATACGCAGCTTTGTCAAACGCAGTGAGCCCAACCGCACGCTCTCTGATGTCTCCTCCATGGTGAGTGAATCTTTGGAGTTGGCCGAGATCGAGATGCGCAGGCGTCGTGTTCGCCTGAGCCACTACATAGCGGCCCGGCTGCCGCAGCTTTTGGTTGACCCGTTGCTGATTGAACAGGTGCTGATCAACCTGATGAAAAACGCCGCCGAATCGATCGACAACGCCCAGCGCCCGCCCGACCAACGCCAAGTCGAGTTGCGCATCGTGCCCAAGCAAATTGAGCACCAATCGGTGGTCGAGTTTTCAGTCATCGACACCGGAAAAGGCCTGCCGCCCGAAGACATTGAGCGGGTCTACGAAGCCTTCTTTTCAACCAAGGTCGAAGGCATGGGCATTGGTCTGAATTTGTGCCGCAGCATCGTCGAATCGCACCAAGGCCGAATCACGGCCGAGAACCTCTACAATGCCGACGAAGTTATGGGATGTCGTTTTTCCTTTTGGATTCCGGTCGAAACCGCTTGACCACACTACAAAGCAACGGGGCAACTGAATGAGCTTGATACCGAAAAAAGGCACTGTTTATGTCGTGGACGACGACGAAGCGGTGCGCGACTCTTTGCAGTGGTTGCTCGAAGGCAAAGACTACCGCGTGCGCTGCTTTGACAGCGCAGAATCCTTCATCAGCCGCTATGACCCCCGCGAAGTGGCTTGCCTGATTGCCGACATCCGCATGGGCGGCATGACAGGCCTGGACTTACAAGACAAGCTCATCGAGCGCCGCTCGCCCCTGCCCATCGTCTTCATCACTGGTCACGGCGACGTGCCCATGGCGGTGAACACCATGAAAAAAGGCGCGATGGACTTCATCCAAAAACCTTTCAAAGAACAAGAGTTGCTCAGCTTGGTCGAGCGCATGCTGGACGAAGCCCGCGAGGCTTTTGCCGGCTTTCAGCAAGCGGCCAGCCGCGATGCCTTGCTGTCCAAATTGACAGGCCGCGAAGCCCAGGTGCTCGAACGCATCGTGGCCGGCCGCCTGAACAAGCAAATCGCCGACGACCTGGGCATCAGCATCAAAACCGTGGAAGCACACCGCGCCAACATCATGGAAAAGCTCAACGCCAACACCGTCGCTGACCTGCTGAAAATCGCTTTAGGCCAAAACGCCCCCAAGGCCTGAGCCTATTGCCCTGCTGTCCAACGCCCGCACTTGCCGGGCGTTTTGCATTGTGCAAGGTCCGCCAAAACCACGCTCTTCCTGTTCACCGCCCTGCAAAACCCGACTCCATGACCGCTCAACTGATCGACGGCAACGTCTTGTCGCAACAACTGCGCACACAAGTGACCGCACGTACCCAAGCCCTCAAGGCCCAAGGTATCACCCCCGGCTTGGCCGTGGTTTTGGTCGGCGACAGCCCGGCCAGCCAGGTGTATGTGCGCAACAAAATCAAAGCCTGTGAAAACAGTGGCTTGCACTCGGTACTCGAGAAATACCCGGCCAGCCTGACCGAAGCGGCCTTGCTGGCCCGAGTCGAGGCGCTCAATCAAGACCCCAGCATCCACGGCATCTTGGTGCAACTGCCCTTGCCCGCGCACATCGACGCACAAAAGGTCATTGAGGCCATCAGCCCCGCCAAAGACGTGGACGGCTTTCACATCGCCAGCGCGGGCGCCCTCATGACCGGCATGCCCGGCTTTTGGCCCTGCACACCCTACGGCTGCATGAAGATGCTGCAAAGCATTGGCTACGATCTGCGTGGCAAACACGCCGTGGTCATTGGCCGCAGCAACATCGTGGGCAAGCCCATGGCCCTGATGCTGTTGCAAAAAGACGCCACCGTCACCATTTGCCACAGCGCCACACCCGACCTGAAAGCCATGACCTTGCAAGCCGACGTGATCGTGGCGGCTGTGGGCAAGCGCAACGTGCTCACCGCCGACATGGTGAAACCCGGCGCGGTGGTGCTGGACGTGGGCATGAACCGCGACGACGCGGGCAAACTGTGCGGCGATGTGGACTTTGAAGGCGTCAAACAAGTGGCCAGCTTCATCACCCCCGTGCCCGGCGGCGTGGGCCCCATGACCATCACCATGCTGCTGGTCAACACCCTTGAAGCCGCCGAACGCGCCTCCAAGTAAAGTGTCTTGACCGGCCTGCGCCCAAGCCACCACCCGCAAGCTCAACCCTCGCTCTGCCCTCACATGCCCACCCAACGCCAACCTGTAGGAACACCATGACCAACCCTTTGCTCGACACCACCGGCCTGCCCTTGTTTGACCGCATCGCTCCCGAGCACGTCGCTCAGGCTGTGGACGTGTTGCTGGCCGACGCCGAAAAAGCCCTGGACCTGGTCACCGCCGACCACTTCCCGGCCGACTGGAAAGCCATCGCCCAAACCCTGGACGTGAGCACCGAAAAACTGGGCATGGCCTGGGGCGCAGTCAGTCACCTCAACAGCGTGGCCGACACACCCGAGTTGCGTGCCGCCTACAACGCCGCCCTGCCCCGTGTGACCGAGTTCTGGACGCGCCTGGGCAGCGACGAGCGCCTGTACGCCAAGTACAAGGCCATCGACGCGAAGAGCCTCAACGCCGAACAAACCCAAGCCCGCACCAATGCCCTGCGCAGCTTTGTGCTGGGTGGGGCCGAGTTGCAAGGCGCGGCCAAGGAACGCTACGCCGCCATCCAAGAACGCTTGGCCGAAATCACCCAAAAGTTCAGCGAAAACACACTGGACGCGACCGAGCAATTTGCGCTCTATGTGAGCGCAGAGCAGCTTCAAGGCGTGCCCGCCGATGTGCTGCAAGCCACCCGCGATGCCGCACAAAAAGAGGGCCAAGAAGGCCACCGCTTGGGCCTGAAGATGCCGGTGTACCTGCCTGTGATGCAGTTCGCCGACAGCGGCGCTTTGCGCGAACAACTCTACACAGCCTATGTCACCCAAGCCTCGGACCAAGCCCCAGACGACGCCAAGCACTTGGACAACACCCCCTTGATGCAAGAAATTTTGGCCCTGCGTCAAGAAGAAGCCCGCCTGCTGGGTTTTGACAACTTCGCGCAGGTCTCGGTGGTGCCCAAAATGGCCGAGTCGCCCGAAAAAGTCATGGCCTTTTTGCGCGACCTAGCCGCCAAAGCGAGGCCCTTTGCCGAAAAAGACCTGAGCGATTTGCGCGCATTCGCCGCTCAAGAATTGGGCCTGACGGGCCCCCTGAACGCCTGGGATCTGCCCTATCTGTCTGAAAAACTCAAAGAAGCCCGCTACAGCTTCAGCGAGCAAGAGGTCAAGCAGTACTTCACCGCGCCCAAGGTCTTGGCCGGTTTGTTCAAGATCATCGAGACCCTGTTTGAAGTCAGCATCCGCCCCGACCAAGCGCCGGTGTGGCACGCCGCCGTGGGCTTTTACCGCATCGAACGCGACGGCCAATTGGTGGGGCAGTTTTACCTGGACCCGCCAGCCCGTGCGGGCAAACGCGGCGGCGCGTGGATGGACGATGTGCGCGGCCGCTGGCAGCGCCCCGACACGGGCGTTCTGCAAACCCCGGTGGCGCACCTGGTGTGCAACTTTGCCGAAGGCGTGAACGGCCAGCCCGCTTTGCTGACCCACGACGACGTGATCACCCTGTTCCACGAATTTGGCCATGGCCTGCACCACATGCTCACGCAGGTGAACGAGCGCGACGTCTCGGGCATCAGCGGCGTCGAGTGGGACGCGGTCGAGTTGCCCAGCCAGTTCATGGAAAACTTCTGCTGGGAATGGTCGGTGCTGCGCCACATGACGGCGCATGTGGACACGGGCGAGCCTTTGCCGCGCGCCTTGTTCGACAAAATGCTGGCCGCCAAAAACTTCCAAAGCGGCTTGCAAACCCTGCGCCAAATCGAGTTCTCGCTGTTCGACATGCTGGTGCACTCAGAACACGACCCGGCGCAAGACTTCATGCCGCTGCTGCAGCAGGTGCGTGACGAGGTGGCCGTGCTGCGCCCGCCTGCCTTCAACCGCATGGCGCACACCTTCAGCCACATCTTTGCTGGCGGTTACGCCGCGGGTTACTACAGCTACAAATGGGCCGAGGTGCTGAGCGCCGACGCCTACGCCGCCTTTGAAGAAACCGCCGCCGCCGACGGCACGCCCAGCGTGGCCACCGGACGCCAGTACCGCCAAGCCATTTTGGAAGCCGGTGGCAGCCGCCCAGCGCTCGAATCGTTCAAAGCCTTCCGGGGCCGCGAGCCGAATTTGGAGGCCTTGTTGAGACACCAAGGCATGGTCGCGGCTTGAAACGCGGGCCACCCACAAGCTTGCCCCTCACGCTCAACGTCCAACGCTGAACTTTCTTCGCTGAACGCCATACGCCCAACGCAAAACGCCAAAACACCCATGAGCCAAAACGCCTTGAATGTCTTGGGCACCGCATTGGTCCCCTGCTCTTACGACCCCCTCACCGGCTACTACCGCGACGGTTGTTGCAACACCGACCAGCACGACGTGGGCAGCCATGTGGTGTGCGCCAAAGTCACACAAGCCTTTTTGGACTTTTCATTGGCGCGTGGCAACGACCTCATCACGCCCAGACCCGAGCACCGCTTCGCCGGCCTCAAGCCCGGTGACCGCTGGTGCCTGTGCGCCATGCGCTGGCAAGAAGCCCTCAGCGCAGGCGTGGCCCCGCCCGTGGTGCTGGCCAGCACACATGCGCGGGCCTTGACGTTTGTCAGCCTGACGCAACTCCAGTCCAAGGCTTGGTCCGACGGCAATGGGGCCTGAGCAGCGGCAATGCTTGAGAGTTCGCACCACGAACAGCCAACGCGCTACAGACCATTTCTCGAACCTATTCCTGTTGATTAATTTTCTGCCGATGAAAATCACTTAGGT
>NZ_JBIKIL010000048.1:0-24687 GCF_044361645.1 Limnohabitans sp.
TCGCTGGACCGCATTGGCACCCAGAAAATGACACACCTCCACCACACACGGCCATGTGGTGGTCAACCGCCAGTCGTCAGCCAACAAACTGGTGTAGTGCCGATGCGCCACGTCGCTGGCGTCAAACAGCGCCACCATGGGTCCGGTGTCGATCAAGGCCACCTTCACGGCATGTCCGTTTCTTGGTCTAAGCCAGACCAGACTTTGCCCTGCTTTTTGGCCTCTTGATATGCCAACCAATCGGCTTGACTGGCATCTTGTTTGGTTTTGAGCTTGGAGCGAATGGCCGCTTTGGTTGGCGAAAGGTATTCGCCGCCTTCAGGCAAAGGCTCCCGCACCTCCGCTTGCACCTTGAGCAACAGGTCATAGGGGTTCTTGCGCCCCAAGGCCCTCTCCAGCGCAGAAACAATGAACTGTGACTTGGTCACGCCCATGCGCTTGGCGGTCAGCTCCAGCTCTTTTTCAAGCAGAGGCTCCAGTCGAACGGATACAGCCATAACAGACTCCTTGAAGATGATTGCAATACCGTATTACTGTATCACAAACATCAAGTTAAAGCCTTCTTGATCTGCTCCAGCACGTCCTTGGCGCTGACCGGGATCGGGGTGCCCGGGCCGTAAATGCCTTTGACGCCCGCCTCGTACAGCATGGCGTAGTCCTGGCGCGGGATCACACCGCCCACGAACACGATGATGTCGTCTGCGCCCTGCTTCTTCAGCTCGGCAATGATGGCGGGCACAAGGGTCTTGTGACCCGCTGCGAGGGTGGACACCCCCACAGCGTGCACGTCGTTTTCAATCGCTTGGCGGGCGCATTCTTCGGGGGTCTGGAACAGCGGGCCCATGTCCACGTCGTAGCCCAAATCGGCAAACGCAGTGGCGACCACTTTGGCCCCCCGGTCGTGGCCGTCTTGGCCCAGCTTGGAAATCATCACCCGGGGGCGACGGCCTTGCGCGTCGGCAAAGGCGGCGATGTCGGCTTTGAGCTGGTTCCAGTATTCCATGGTGTCTCCTACGTTCTGGCCGTCGTCGTAGGCGGCGGCGTAAACACCTGTGACTTTTTGCGTGTCGGCGCGGTGGCGGCCAAAGGTTTTTTCAAGCGCATCCGACACCTCGCCTACCGTGGCCCGCAGGCGCATGGCTTGGATGGTCAGATCCAGCAAGTTGCCCTGGCCGGATTCGGCCGAAGCGCTCAATGCATCCAGCGCAGCTTGCACCTTGGCACTGTCTCGGCTGGCGCGGATGCTTTTGAGTCGTTCGATCTGGCCGTCGCGCACACGCACGTTGTCGATCGACAAGGTCTCTATCGGGTCTTCTTTGGCCAGCTTGTATTTGTTCACGCCCACGATCACGTCTTTGCCCGAATCGATGCGCGCTTGCTTCTCGGCCGCAGCGGCTTCGATCTTGAGCTTGGCCCAGCCACTGCCCACGGCCTGGGTCATGCCGCCCATGGCCTCGACCTCTTCGATGATGGCCCAGGCCTTGTCGGCCATCTCTTGCGTCAGGCTCTCCATCATGTAACTGCCTGCCCAGGGGTCGATCACGTTGGTGATGTGGGTTTCTTCTTGGATGATGAGCTGCGTGTTGCGGGCGATGCGCGAGCTGAATTCGGTGGGCAAAGCAATCGCTTCGTCAAACGAATTGGTGTGCAGCGACTGGGTGCCGCCAAACACGGCCGCCATGGCCTCGATGGTGGTGCGCACCACGTTGTTGTAGGGGTCTTGCTCGGTGAGCGACCAGCCAGATGTTTGGCTGTGCGTGCGCAGCATCAGGCTCTTGGGGTTTTTCGCCTCAAAGCCTTTCATGATGCGGCACCACAGCAAACGGGCGGCGCGCATCTTGGCGATCTCCAAGTAGAAGTTCATGCCCACCGCCCAGAAGAAGGACAGGCGACCGGCGAAGTCGTCCACGTCCATGCCTTTGGCGATGGCGGTCTTCACGTACTCTTTGCCGTCCGCCAAGGTAAAGGCCATCTCGAGCGCTTGGTTGGCACCGGCTTCTTGCATGTGGTAGCCCGAGATCGAGATCGAGTTGAACTTGGGCATGTTCTTGGCCGTGTACTCGATGATGTCGCCGATGATCTTCATTGAAGGCTCGGGCGGGTAGATGTAGGTGTTGCGCACCATGAACTCTTTCAGAATGTCGTTCTGAATCGTTCCGGAGAGTTGGTCTTGCGAGACGCCCTGCTCTTCGGCGGCCACCACGTAGCCGGCCAGCACCGGCAGCACCGCGCCGTTCATGGTCATCGATACGCTGACCTTGTCCAGCGGGATCTGGTCAAACAAGATCTTCATGTCCTCGACCGAATCAATCGCCACACCGGCCTTGCCCACATCGCCCGTCACGCGGGGGTGGTCGGAGTCGTAGCCACGGTGCGTGGCCAAGTCAAAGGCCACCGACACGCCCTGCCCGCCCGCGGCCAAGGCCTTCCGATAAAACGTGTTGGATTCTTCGGCCGTCGAAAAACCAGCGTACTGGCGGATGGTCCAGGGGCGCACCGCGTACATGGTGGCTTGCGGGCCGCGCAGGAATGGCTCAAAGCCCGGCAGCGTGTTGACATAGGGCAAGTTGACCGTGTCTTCGGCCGTGTACAAAGGCTTGACGACGATGCCGTCGGGCGTCTTCCAGTTGAGCGCGTTCACATCGCCACCGGGGGCGGATTTGACCGCTGCTTTTTGCCAAGCTTCCAAATTGGAAGCCTTGAATTCAAAGGATTTGGACATCATGGCGCTGGGCTTTCGGGACAAAATGGCTGATCCGGATTTTGGCAGCTGGTGAGCACTTACCGGCTTACAAGTACCGTGATTCATAATTATTGATGCAGAATATTTTACCCGGCTTACAATCTCAGCTCTGAAAAAGTTGCTCTCGACACTTCAAAAACCGGTTTTCCGGCAAACCCAGCACCATGTCTGCCCTGTCTCTTGCCCCCCGCGCCCTGTACGAAGAAGTGGCCGAACTGCTGCGCCAGCGCATCTTTGCGCGCGAATTGGAGCCGGGCAGCTGGATCGACGAATTGCGCATTGCCGAAGCGCTGGGCATCAGCCGAACCCCTTTGCGTGAAGCCTTGAAGGTGTTGGCCGCCGAAGGCCTGGTGACCATGAAGGTACGCCGAGGCGCTTATGTGACCGAGGTCAGCGAGAAAGACCTGCGCGATGTGTACCACCTGCTGGCCTTGATGGAATCGGACGCGGCCCGCATGGTGGCGCAAAACGCCAGCGTCGAACAAATGGCGCAAATCGAAGCCTTGCACCAGGACCTCGAAGAGGCCGTGGGCAACCGCGACCGATTCTTCGAGATCAACGAAGCTTTTCACATGTTGCTGCTGGAACTGGCCGACAACCGCTGGCGCGACCAGATGGTGGCCGACCTGCGCAAGGTGATGAAGCTCAACCGCCACAGCTCCTTGTTCAAGGAAGGCCGGATTGAACAATCCCTGGCCGAGCACCGCGCCATCGTGCAGGCTCTGACCCTGCGCCAGCCCGAACTTGCGGCCGAGCGCATGTCGGCACACTTCACGAACGGCTTGCAGGCCGCCCAATAAGCGCTCTCAAGACTCAGGCGCGCTTTTGGGCGGGGCCACCCGACAAAGCGCTCAAGAACGTCAACACGAAGTTGCATTCTTCATCTTGCAACACGCGCATGTCGCCCAAGGCCACAGGGGCCACGTAAGCCCGAATGACCTGCAGTGCGGCCATGCGCTCATCGATTTTGACCACCACAGCAGCCGCCAGACGCTCCAAGGCGGGCGCATCCAGCATGCCCTGGTCGCGTTCGCTGAGCAACAGCGCGATCTCGGCCAGGGTGAACCCCAAATCCTTCAGATGCCGAATGGCCTTGAGCCGGTCCGGCGTGTCGCTGCCGTACTGGCGATAACCGGCTTCGGTTCGGCTTTGGGGCGCAATCAAGCCCGCATCTTCATACAAGCGCAACTGGCCGCGGGTCACGCCAGCGGATTTGCACAAGACGCTGGTGGTCTGCAATGCCTTGAAATCATGGGCGGTGGTCAGGGTTTTGATCATGTTGGCACCCATCCTAAACCTGGCACCTAAGGACCGGGTCAAGGGGTTTTCAATGGCCTTGGACAAATAACCGCTTGACATGGCACCAAGGTACCGGGTTTCCAATGTTTTCTTTGACTCACGAAACAAGGAAGTTCGCCATGCACAAACACCCCACACCCCACAAAACAGCCCTCATCACCGGGGCCTCTTCAGGCATCGGCCAAGCCTTGGCCCATCACTTTGCCCAAGATGGCTACCAGCTGGTGCTGGCCGCCCGCAGCGTGGCCAAGATGCAAGCCCTGGCCGACGATTTGCAGCAGCAATTCAAGGTTCAGGTCATTGTCATCGGTGCAGACTTGGAAACCGAAGCGGGTGCCGTGCAGTTGCACGCCGACATTCAGGCACGCGGCCTCGTTTTGAGCGCCTTGGTCAACAACGCAGGCTATGGTGCATTTGGCGAGTTCAAGGACACGGCGCTCAGGTCAGAGCTGGCCATGATGCAACTCAACATGAACACGGTGGTGGTGCTGAGCAAGCTGTTCTTGCCGGATTTGCTCGCAACACGCGGCAAGATTTTGAACACGGCGTCCACGGCGGCTTTTCAGCCAGGGCCCTACATGGCGGTGTACTACGCCACCAAAGCATTTGTCTTGAGTTTCTCGGAGGCCCTGGCGAGTGAGCTGGAAGACACCGGCGTGACGGTGACCGCGCTGTGCCCCGGCCCCACCGCCTCGGGCTTTCAGGACAAGGCCCAACTGGGCAACTCGGCCCTGATCAAAGGCAAGACACTGCCCACATCCAAAGAGGTGGCCGCCTTGGGTTACCGCGCCATGCAGCGCGGCCAACGGGTCTATATACCGGGCTTCATGAACTGGGCCATGGCGCAAAGCATGCGCTTGACGCCGCGCAATCTGGCCACCAAAGTGGTGAAGATTTTGACCCGCCCCCTCGCTTGAGAACGAAGCCATGATCAACCCACTGAACAACTACTTCAGCGCAGAAAAGCAAGAAAGCGTGATCTTCATCACCGTGGGCTTGGTGGCCATTGGCGTGAGCGCCTGGCTTTGGATGAACGGTCATCGGCTCAAATCCATGGCCTACCCGCTGGTCGTCATTGCGCTGATGCAAATGGTGGTGGGCGTGTCGATTTACCTGCGCACCGACAACCAAGTCGCCACCCTGAGCGCGCAACTGCAGCGGGAACCAGCGGCGCTGAAGGCCCAGGAAATTCCACGCATGCAGACCGTCATGAAAAACTTTTCGATCTACAAGGGGGTCGAAATGGTGCTGCTGATCCTCGGGCTGGGCCTACTTGCCTTTTGGCAGCGCCACGACCTGGCAGCCGGGATCGGCATCGGCTTGGTCTTGCAGTCGGCTTTGACGCTGACCCTGGATATCTTTGCAGAGACGCGAGGATCCATTTATTTGTCGGCCCTGCACGCCATGCCCGGCTGAAGCAATGGGAAATGGCGTCAGTGTTCGCCTTACTTTTTGCAATGATGAACAAGTTATACGAATAAAACTTGAAGACCGTTATTGGGTTGAAAATCAGCCTTGGTAATGGCGACACATGTCAGATGACTTGGGTCGTTCATGACTTACCGTAGGTTGTGACATAAGCCTCTAATAAAGCGTCCTGCAGCGGTCGGCCAGCGGCATAGCCTGCAAGTGTGTCGGGACGCTGTGTTCCTTCCACCATTCGTGCACATCCTTCTGGCTGACCCAGCACTGTGGACACCGGAATGCGTTCGGCGTAGACAGGCAAAGCGTAATCCTCTTCGTCATCCACCACACCACGCGAACGGATCTTGGCCGAAGCACGATCAATGTCCATGGCAATCACCGAGGTCGCCTTGATCTCCTGCGCGTTTGCTAATCGCAATTGTGCGGTGCGCTGCGGGTAAAGGCGGTCGACCATCATCACGAGTGCGTGATGCTTCTCCTGTGGGTCTTCCAGGAGCCGGGCTTTGCCAAAGGCCATGACCGAGCGGTAATCGGCCGAGTGATTGAATCCAGACCGTGCCAGGACCAGTGCATCCAGATGCGTGACGGTGAGGCAAGCGGCCTCGCCATTCGCAAGGTTACGCAGCATGCGACTGGCGCTGCTGCCATGCCAATAAAGCCGATTGCCCTCTCGCCAAAAGAAAGTCGGTGTGCAGTAGGGCTGCCCATCGATCACATACGATACATGGCACAAAACGGCGGCATCGAGCAAGGCATGGACCGTCGCATGGTCATAAAAGCCTCGGTCATGTCGTCGCTTGACTTGATTGATCTCCGAAACTGGATAACTTGGATTTTCGCATTCATGTGCTCGCATCATGACTCCTTGATTGCATTACGCATCGCTTCGCCCAAACCCTCGGCCCCCTTGGCAAGCAGAGTGTCGGCGGCGTTGAGGCGATCCCGCACCTCACGGTTCTGGCTGAGCTTGGCCTTGCCCTCGATGCGTTGGATTTCCACCTGAATGCCGACCACCGCCTTGAGCATTTGGGCAATGTATTCGGGCGGTGAATCGCCCATCTTCCAGGGGCGGGGCTCGGAAGCCTCATGTTCGCGGGTCAGCCGCGCCACGACACGACGGACAAACTTTTCCTCGTCCATCACCGTCAGTCGGCCATGCACATGCACCACTTCGTAGTTCCAGGTGGGCACCTGCCGGTGGGTTTCGTGCTTGCTCGGGTACCAGTTGGGCGAGATGTAACTTTCGTTGCCGCGAAAGATCACCAACACGTCCGCACCTTGCTGGCATTGCTGCCAAACGGGATTGGCGCGGGCGACATGCGCTGTCAGCAGCCCATGCGGGCCCTGGTTGGGGTCAAACTCAAAGGGAATGTGGTTCGCATCCAAGCCGTCAGGCCCTGACTTGACCAGGGCGCCCAGCGGGTGATCCCGGAGGATCGTGTGGAGATCTTGCGGATTCTGGATGCGGAAATGGGCTGGGATGTACATCGGATCGGCTCAAATGGTGAAAAGCTGAAGACGGCATCTTGCCTTCTAACTGGTTTCGTTGGAAGATCCAGTTTTAAAATAAATCCCCATACCAGTTGAACAACAAGCAAAACCGATCTGACCATCGAATTTACGATTGGATCCGCTCACGTATCGATGCGGGCGTTTGGAGTCCGGGTGAAAAATTGCCTTCCACCCGAGCGCTTGCGGCCGACTTGGGCGTTTCGCGCAGCACCGTGGTGGTCATCTATGAACAACTTGCCGCCGAGGGGTACATCAAGACGGCTGTGGGCGCGCGCGCGCGGGTGTCCAATGGGCTCCAAACTCGCCAAGTCCCACCACATGCCATGCGCCAAGCCCCAAAGCAGACCCGCACACTGTCGGCCTACGGGGAAAGAATGGGAGCGCTCGCGTTTGCGCAGCGCCCCGTGAGCGACCCGCACCAGATCAACTTTTTATATGGGGCGATTGCCGAAGAAGATTTCCCGACATTGGCTTGGCGCAGACTCTACAACCGCGCTCTGGTCGATAAACAACACTTGCTGTACTACGGCGCAAGTGAGGGGGAGGCCTCACTTCGGGAGGCACTGCAAAGCTACCTGATGAGGGCGCGTGGTTTGCAGTGCACATCGGATCAAATTCTGATCGTGCAGGGAACGCAACAAGCGCTCGATCTTTGCGCCAAGGTGCTGGTCGACCCGGGTGATCCTGTGGTCATGGAGGAGCCCTGCTACCTCATGGCGCGCCGCACATTCGAGTCGATTGGCGCCAAAATCATGGCGACACCGGTAGATGAACAGGGCTTGGACTCCTCTGCGCTGCCCAGTACACCATGCACATTGGCCTACGTGACACCCTCACACCAATTCCCCTTGGGCTCGGTGATGTCGATCAGCCGCCGCCAAGCGCTGCTGGCATGGGCTCAGCGCCAATCGAGCTGGATCATCGAGGACGACTATGACAGCGAATTCCGCTATGGGCTGAGGCCCGTCGACCCCTTGCAGTCACTTGATACCCATGCTTGCGTGATCTATATCGGCACCTTCTCCAAGGCGCTTTCACCGCAATTGCGATTGGGCTACCTGGTGCTGCCCCCTGCACTTGTGACGCCATTTCGCCAAGCCAAACAGCTGGCAGATCGTCACTCGCCCATGTTGGAGCAGGCCATACTGGCAGAACTCATTCGCAGCGGCGCTTATGAACGCCATGTACGGCGGCTCAAGCGGGAAAACGACCGACGAAGGAGCGCGCTCTTGCAAGCGATCTCGGCTCATCTGGGCTTACGGGCGCGCGTTGAGGGTGCCGACTCGGGACTGCATGTTGTCGTTTGGTTCAAGGACATTCCAATGGACTCAGAACATGAAGTCGTTGCCAAGGCGAAGGAAAGCGGCGTGGGCATCTGGCCTGTCTCACCGCTCTTCGCGGAAGGAAGCAAGTTTCGAAAAGCACGATGCGCAGGCTTCGTTTTGGGTTATGCGAGTCTCAAAAAGAGTGCCATAGACAAAGGCATCGGGCTGCTTGCCGATGTCATGCAACCCTACTTTGCCAAGGCTGCGCCACTTCAAAATTGAAGCGCCCCAAAAAGCCGCTCAGTCGGTCACCACCGCACCCCGCGCCAACGCGGCGCGGGCCAGCTGCCAGACCTCACGCGGGGGCAAGGGCTTGAGTTTGTGGTCACTCCAAACTTGCCGCCACAAACGCCCACCGCGTTGCCCGTGGTACAGGCCCAGCATGTGCCGCGCGATCGCATACCAAGGGCAGCCGTCTTCGGCAAAGGCGCGCTCCATGTAGGCCACCATGGCCTCTTCCACCGCTTCGCGGCTGGGCACTTCATGCGTGTCGCCAAAAAAAGTGGCGTCCCAAGTGCTGAGCTGCCAGGGGTTGTAATAGGCCTCACGCCCGATCATCACGCCGTCAGCCTGCTGCAAATGGTGGGCAATCTCTTCGTTGGTCTTGATGCCGCCGTTCACCGCGATCAACAGGCCCGGAAAATCTTGCTTGAGCTGGTAGGCCAGCTCGTAACGCAGCGGCGGAATTTCGCGGTTTTCTTTTGGCGACGGGCCATCGAGCCAGGCATTGCGGGCATGCACGATGAACACTTTGCAACCGGCCTCGCTCACCGTGCCCACAAAGTCGCGCACAAAGTCGTAGCTTTCGATGCGGTCGATGCCAATGCGGTGCTTCACCGTCACCGGCAGGTCCACCACATCGCGCATGGCTTTCACGCCGTCGGCCACGGTGCGCGGCTCGTTCATCAGGCAAGCGCCAAACGCGCCGCGCTGCACCCGGTCACTGGGGCAGCCGCAGTTGAGGTTGATTTCGTCGTAACCCCACTCTTGGCCCAGCTTGGCCGCGTGGGCCAGATCGGCCGCATCGCTGCCGCCCAGCTGCAGAGCCACGGGGTGTTCTTCGGCATTCAAGCGCAGGTGCCGCTGCACGCTGCCGTGGCGCAGCGCACCGGTGGTGACCATCTCGGTGTAGAGCAAGGTGTGGCGGGTCAGCAGGCGGTGGAAAAACCGGCAGTGCCGGTCGGTCCAATCCATCATGGGCGCCACAGACAGGCGCCATCGGGCGTTTTCGGGAAATGACATGGGACTCGATTATCCTTGGCCTGCGCCGGGCTTGCCGCACAAGCTGCGGGGTGCAGATGGGCGTGGCGTATAAGGAATCAGGAGGTGCGCATGAGTGAAGCCAATATTTGGTGGCTGGTGACCGGGGCCTTGGTGGCGCTGGAGCTGACCACAGGGACTTTTTATCTGCTGATGCTGGGCATCGGCTCGGTCGCCGCGGCCTTGACGGCGCATGCCGGTTACGCCCTGAATGCGCAATTGGCCGCAGCGGCGGTCGTGGGCGCGCTGGGTGCGGCCTTGGTGGGCCAATGGCGCAGACGGCTGGCCAAAGCTGACACGGACTTGGCCCCCTCTCAACACCTGGACATCGGTGCCACCGTGCAGGTGAGCGACTGGGATGCACAGGGCACGGCCCGCGTGCAACACCGGGGCGCCACTTGGACGGCCATCCTGGCAGAAGGCCAACAGCCCGCCCCCGGGGCTTACCTCGTCCAAGACGTGCAAGGCAACCGCTTGGTGCTGGAAAAGCGCTGAGTTTTCATCTCAAACACAACAACCAAAGGGATACCCATGGAAGTCGCCATCGTACTGCTTGTCATTGCCATTCTGTTCATCGTCAAAACCGTCAAGGTCGTGCCCCAGCAGCAGGCTTGGGTGGTCGAGCGTTTGGGCAAGTTCCACGCCAGCCTGACCCCGGGGCTGAACTTTGTCGTGCCCTTTGTCGACAAGGTGATTCAAAAACACAGCCTCAAAGAAGTGCCCCTGGACGTGCCCAGCCAGATCTGCATCACGCGTGACAACACGCAACTGCAGGTCGACGGTATTTTGTATTTCCAGGTGACCGACCCCAAACTGGCCAGCTATGGCGCGTCGGACTACATCATGGCGGTGACCCAGCTGGCACAAACCAGCTTGCGCAGCGTGATCGGCAAATTGGAGCTGGACAAAACCTTTGAAGAGCGCAGCATCATCAACGCCCAAGTGGTCCAAGCCATCGACGAAGCCGCTTTGAACTGGGGTGTGAAGGTCTTGCGCTACGAAATCAAGGACCTGACACCGCCCAAAGAAATTTTGCTGGCCATGCAGTCTCAAATCACCGCCGAGCGCGAAAAGCGTGCGCTGATCGCCGCATCCGAAGGCCGTCGCCAGGAACAAATCAACATCGCCACCGGCGAGCGAGAGGCCTTCATCGCCCGCTCTGAAGGCGAAAAGCAAGCGGCCATCAACAAAGCCCAAGGCGATGCGGCTGCCATCACCGAAATGGCCAATGCCACAGCGCAGGCGATTGAGCGCATTGCCAGCGCCATCCGCCAGCCCGGCGGTGAAATGGCGGTGCAACTCAAGGTGGCCGAGCAAGCGGTGCAGGCCTACGCCAAGGTGGCGCAAGACGCCAAAACCACCCTGATCGTGCCGGGCAACATGAGCGAGGTGTCTGGCCTGATCGCCTCGGCCATGCAGATGGTGGCCACGGGCAAGCAGGCGAGCAGCTGAAGGCCAGCATGTAGACGCAGAAAAACCCGCCAAGGCGGGTTTTTTGGTTCAACCAATCGGTTTGGCAAGGCCTCGCCAAAGCCTGTGATCAGCCCATGTGCAGTCCACCGTTGACCGAGAAGTCTGCGCCAGTGGCGTAGCCGCCCTCGTCGCTGGCAAGCCAGGCAATGATGGAGGCAATTTCACTGGGCTTGCCCAGACGCTTGACCGGCACGGTGGCCACAATTTTCTCCAGCACATCGGGACGGATGGCATTGACCATGTCGGTGCCGATGTAGCCAGGGCTCACGGTGTTCACGGTCACACCTTTGGTGGCCATCTCTTGGGCCAAGGCCATCGAGAAACCGTGCATACCGGCTTTGGCGGCCGAGTAGTTGGTCTGGCCGGCTTGGCCTTTTTCGCCGTTGACCGATGAGATGTTGATGATGCGACCCCAGCCCTTTTCGACCATGTCGGCGACCACTTGCTTGGTCACGTTGAACATGGAGTCCAGGTTGGTGTTCATCACAGCTTGCCAGTCTTCGCGGCTCATTTTCAAGAACATGCGGTCCTTGGTGATGCCGGCGTTGTTGACCAGCACGTCAATGGAGCCGTGCTCGGCCTTGGTTTTGGCAAAGGCTTCCACGGTGGAGTCCCAGTCACCCACATTGCCGACCGAGGCGTAAAAGGTGAAGCCCTGGGCTTTTTGATCGTCCAGCCATTTGGTGAAGTCACGGGTGGGGCCGCAACCGGCAATCACCTTGAAGCCTTCTTGATGCAGGCGCTGGCAAATTGCGGTACCGATACCGCCCATGCCGCCCGTGACGTACGCTACTTTTTGACTCATGTTTGTCTCCATTTTGGATGAGTGGTTGAAATGAACAAGTTAAGCAAATTAGACGCGCTCGATGGCCAGCGACACGCCCATGCCACCGCCAATGCACAAAGCGGCCAAACCTTTTTTGGCTTGGCTGCGCTGCATTTCGTGCAACAAGGTCACCAAGATGCGGCAACCGGACGCGCCGATGGGGTGGCCAATCGCAATCGCGCCGCCGTTGACGTTGACCTTGGCCGGATCAATGTCCAGCGCCTGGTTCACGGCGCAGGCTTGCGCGGCAAAGGCTTCGTTGAGCTCGAACAAGTCCACATCCTGGGCTTTCCAGCCCGCACGGGCCAGCGCTTTTTGCGAAGCAGGCACGGGGCCCATGCCCATGGTGGCCGGGTCCAGGCCACTGGTGCCAAAGGCGACAATGCGGGCCAGGGGTTTGAGGCCCAAGGCAGCGGCTTTTTTGGCGCTCATGACCATCACAGCGGCAGCGCCGTCGTTGATGCCCGAGGCGTTGCCCGCGGTCACGCTGCCCGCTTTGTCAAAGGCGGGGCGCAGGCCTGCCAAGACTTCAACGGTGGTTTTCTTGTTGATGAACTCGTCGCTGTTGAACACCAAGGCGTCGCCTTTGCGCTGAGGGATCAGCACGTCGACGATTTCGTCTTTGAACTTGCCCGCCTCTTGCGCCGCAGCGGCCTTGCTCTGGCTGGCTGCGGCCAAGGCGTCTTGCATGTCGCGGCTGATGCCGTGGGCCTTGGCCACGTTTTCGGCGGTGATGCCCATGTGGTACTGGTTGTACACGTCCCACAGGCCGTCGACGATCATGGTGTCGGTCATTTTCCAGTCACCCATGCGCTGGCCGTCGCGGCTGCCGTTCAAGACATGCGGGCTGGCGCTCATGTTTTCTTGGCCACCAGCGATCACGATTTCGCTGTCGCCCCAAGCAACAGCTTGCGCGGCCAGCATCACGGCCTTGAGGCCCGAGCCGCACACCGCGTTGATGGTCAGGGCCGGGGTTTCTTTGGCCACACCGGCTTTCATCATGGCTTGGCGGGCGGGGTTTTGTCCCACGCCTGCGGCCAGCACCTGGCCCATGATGACTTCACCGATGGCGTCCACCGGCAAGCCACTGCGCGCCAGCAAACCCTTGATGACGATGCTGCCCAACTCGGTGGCGGGGGTCTTGGCGAGCGCGCCGCCAAATTTGCCCACGGCGGTGCGTGCGGCTGCAACGATGACGATGTCTTCCATTTTTTGTCTCCAGTAAAAAAAATCAATCAGGCTTTGGCTTTGACGTAACGGCCCGGGGCCGCTTCTATGGCTTTGAATTGACCGGCTTTGCCATAGGTCTTGGGGGCGGCGATTTGCTTGCCCGCGTGGCCCTTGAGCCAGTCCGACCAATCGGTCCACCAGCTGCCGGGCACTTCCTGCGCTTGGTCGATCCAGTCGTTCACATCGGCTGGGAATTTGCCGGTCTCGCTCAACCAGTGGCTGCGTTTTTTGGCCGCTGGCGGGTTGATCACACCGGCGATGTGGCCCGAGGCCCCCATGACAAAACGCTTCTTGCCCGGCAGCACTTGCGTGCTGGCGTAAGCGCCGCCAATGGGCACGATGTGGTCTTCGCGCGAGCCGTAGATGTAGACCGGCATGTCCACCTTGCCCAAATCAATGGCCTCGCCGCAGACCTTGAGCTTGCGGGGTTTGACCAGGTTGTTCTCAAGGTAGGTGTTGCGCAAATACCAGGCGTAAAAAGGACCGGGCAAATTGGTCGAGTCGCTGTTCCAGTACAGCAAATCAAACGGGGGCGGGGTCTCGCCCTTGAGGTAGTTGCCCACCACGTAGTTCCAAACCAAATCGTTGGGGCGCAAAAAGCTGAAGGTCGAGGCCAAATCTTGGCCCTTGAGCAAACCGCCTTGGCCCATTTGCTGCTCGCGGTACTTGACGAAGTTGTCGTCGATGAACACGTCCAAAATGCCGGTGTCGGTGAAGTTGATCAGCGTGGTCAAGAAGGTGGCGCTGGCCACCGGTTTTTCACCCCGCGCGGCCAACACGGCCAAAGCAGTGGACAAGATGGTGCCGCCCACACAAAAGCCCAAGGCATTGATTTTGGGCGCGCCGGTGATGGCCTGCACCGTGTGGATGGCCTCGATCGCCGCTTGCGCGATGTAGTCGTCCCAGGTTTTTTGCGCCATCGACTCGTCGGGGTTGCGCCAGCTCACCACAAAAGTGCGGTGACCTTGGCTCACCGCGTAGCGAATCAGCGAGTTGGTCGGTTGCAAGTCGAGGATGTAAAACTTGTTGATGCACGGCGGCACCAACAAAAACGGCTTTTCATAGACCTTTGGCGTGAGCGTCTTGTATTCGATCAGTTGAAAAAATTCGTTCTCAAACACCACCGCGCCCTCGGTGGTGGCGACGTTCTTGCCCACCTCAAACAGGCTTTCGTCGGTCATCGAGACATGGCCTTGCTGCATGTCGTGCAGCAGGTTTTGGATGCCTTTGGCAATGCTTTCGCCTTGGGTGTCGATGGCTTTCTTTTGCGCCTCGGCATTGAAGGCCAAAAAATTGCTGGGCGCCGCAGCCGCCACCCATTGTTCGATGCCAAAGCGGATGCGGGTGCGGGTTTTCTCGTCGGCATCGACCGCATCGGCCAGGCCCATCAGGGTGCGGGCATTGAGCAAATACGTGGCGGCATTGAAGGCGGCCATCGGGTTGGCCGCCCAAGCCTCGCCAGAAAAACGGCGGTCCTTGGCTTGCAAGCTGTTTTGCAAGCCTTGATTCCACAGATCAGAGGCGTCTTTGAAATACTGGCTTTGGAGGGTCTGCAGCTTTTCAGGCGAGAATTTAAACTCGGGCAAGGCCGCATCGGCGGTGGGCTTCATGCCCCCTAAATCGATGGTCTGCAAATGCTGCAGGGCCTGACCCCAAGTCTTGCTGAGGTTTTGCTGAAAACTCTCGCTCATTTGGGCCCAGACATCCGGTTGGGATTGGCTCATCGCTTGTCTCCTGCTTGAATCATTTTTTGAACGGTCTCGGGGGAGTATCTTTCAATTTGTTGTCACCTAAATTACAAGGGCTAAAAATTTATGTATTTGATCGTGATTGGCTGGCTTTATGTCACCTTGTTGATGGCCTTGGCCGAAGCTTTCAGCTCGCAAGGCAGCGTGCTGGGGGCCATCATCACTTTTGTGTTTTATGGTTTGCTGCCCATGAGTTTGGTGGTTTACCTCATGGGCACCCCATTGCGCCGCAAGGCTATTTTGAAAAAAGAACAGCTGGCCAGGCAAGAAGCCGCCAAAGCGGTGCCCGACAGCTCAGCGCCCGAGCCAGATACAAGCGGCCATGCGCCCAGTGTGCCCGAGGCGAGTGCTGTCCCTGCGGTGCGAAAAGAAGTGCTCCGGCCTTGAGACGGTACACCAAGGCAAACTGCCGTCGTTGCCGTAAATGCCCGACACCCCCAGTGCTTGCAGTCGCAAACGCGCAAGCCCGGCCAGATTGGCCATGAACTTGCCATTTGCAGAAGCTCTGAACATCGTCTGTGAGGCCATGGTGCCATCGTCCAAGGCGGCTTTGACTTCGGGTCCCACCTCAAACGCCTGAGGACCTATGCACGGGCCCAGCCAGGCCAAAACTTGGGACACATCAACACCTGCGCCTGCCAAATTTGAAAACAAAGCTTCCAGCACACCCTGCGCTTGCTGGCCTGCTGGCTGCAGAAAATCTGAGATGCGGGGGAAGTTTGCCAAGCCTCGCCAACCTGCGTGGGCTGCGGCCACCCACCGCCCGGCTCGATCGCAGAGCAGCACCGGCAAACAATCGGCCACCATGATGGTGCATGACAGGCCTGCATGCCATGTCCAAGACGCGTCGGCAGTCAAGCCATCGGGCGTTGACGGCTGCAGCTGCACCACGTCATGGCCATGCACTTGACGCAAAAACGTCGGCTTTGTTGCTGTGTATGCAGCCAATTGCTGGCGGTTCGCCTGCACATGCCGTGGCAAATCACCCACATGATCGCCCAAGTTCATGCGGTCCCAAGGCGCAAGCGACACCCCGCCTTGACGGCTGGTCATGACACTGCCAACAACGGCAGGGGCTGGCCAATCGGGTCGAGTCCAAGTTGCTGGTGTCGTTTGCATCGACAAAATCATAACGCTGCAAACTGCATTGGCCCCGGTTTTATTGTGTAATTGCGAAATGAACAGCCAAGCCGATGCGCCATCTGAAGCCCCCGAATTGCCGTGGATCTTGGCGGACAAACCCCTGCCCCCCACCGACTTGGCCTGGGGGCCCTTTTCACCGGCACCCGGATTACTTGCCGCCAGCAGCGAGATTTCTGCGCAGCGCTTGGTTCAAGCCTACGGCG
Source organism: Limnohabitans sp. (assembly GCF_044361645.1). Lineage (GTDB taxonomy): Bacteria > Pseudomonadota > Gammaproteobacteria > Burkholderiales > Burkholderiaceae_C > Limnohabitans_A. The sequence goes on from NZ_JBIKIL010000048.1 coordinate 16,188, forward strand.
AAGGTGTTTTCCCGTGGTTCAGTGCCGGCCAACCGGTGCTGTGGTGGAGCCCTGACCCCCGCATGGTGTTGCACACCCTGGACTTTCGCCTTCACAAGTCGCTGCGTAAAAATTTGCACCGACATGCCTTGACCCCCGGCTTCGAATTGTGTTTTGACCGCGATTTTCAGCAGGTCATCCGCCGTTGTGCAAGCGCTTCACGCCAAGGGCAAAAAGGCACTTGGATTGTGCCGAAAATGATCAAGGCCTATGACGATCTGCACCGCTTGGGCTTGGCCCACAGCTGCGAGGTTTGGGTCAACGGCGAATTGGTGGCGGGGCTTTATTTTGTGGCTTTGGGTCGTGCGGTGTTTGGCGAGTCGATGTTCACCACCGTCACCGACGGCTCCAAAATGGCCCTTGCTTGCCTGGTCAGTGTGTGCTTAGAGCACAAAATTCAGGTGATCGATTGCCAACAAAACACGCGCCACCTGGCCTCTTTGGGAGCCAAGGAAATGCCGCGCCGCGACTTCTTGCAGGGCGTGCACAACGCCAAATCACAAAGTGGCATCGATTGGGCAAAGCAAAGTTTGTGCTGGCCTGCGCTTGCGGCATTGGGTGATCACAAGTGACCCACCTCAAAGACTTGCCACTGCAAGCCCTGCAGTTCTACGTCACTGCTTCTTATGCTTGCAGTTACTTGCCCGAGCGCTTGGCACGCTCCCAAGTGGCCACGCCCAGCCACCTCATCCACGACGAGGTGTATGGCGACTTGGTGGACCAAGGCTTTCGCCGCAGTGGCCTGTTCACCTACCGCCCTTATTGCGATGGGTGCCAAGCTTGTCAACCCCTGCGGGTGCTGGCCCAGCACTTTCGGCCGAACCGCAGTCAACGCAGAGTCCTTGCAGCACACCAAGGTTTGAGCGTGCGGGTCTTGGACCTGCAATTTGACCCTGAGCACTACGCCCTGTACTTGCGCTATCAAAATGCCCGGCACTTAGGCGGCGGCATGGACCAAGACAGCGTAGAACAGTACACCCAGTTTTTGTTACAAAGTCGGGTCAATTCACGCATGATTGAGTTCCGATGGCCAGCCGAAGATGGCACCCTGGGCGCACTCAAAATGGTCAGCATTGTGGATGTGCTAAGGCAAGGGCTCTCAGCGGTCTACACTTTTTACGAGCCCGATGACAAAGCCGGGTACGGCACTTATGGGGTGTTGTGGCAGCTTCAACAAGCCGCCCAATTGGGCCTGCCCTACGTTTATTTGGGCTATTGGATTGAGGGCAGCCCCAAGATGAATTACAAGACCAGGTTTCGACCCTGTGAGCTTCGACTCCAGGGAGAATGGCAAGCGTTTGAGTAAGTCCACCTCCCATGCCTGCTTGGCCTGCGCTGGGGCCGGCTCTGTGCCGTACACAGCAGTCACTGGTGCAGCTTGGTTGTGCGTGATGGCTGTGCCTGAAGACCCAGCCCCGGCAGCTCACGGTGTAAGATCATCTGGCACCTGCAGTACCCGATGAAAAAAGACCCCGCTTCCACACCCGCGCCCACGATCCAAGTGATTGAGCGCTTGTTCACACTGATTGACGTGCTCGCCTCACGCGAGGAGGCCATTTCACTCAAAGAAATCAGCCAAAAAACCGGCCTCCACCCGTCCACAGCGCACCGGATTTTGAACGATCTGGCGACTGGCCGTTTTGTAGACCGCCCCGAAGCGGGCAGCTACCGACTGGGCATGCGTTTGCTGGAATTGGGCAACTTGGTCAAAGGTCGCCTGAATGTGCGTGATGCGGCTTTGACACCCATGCGGGACTTGCACAAATTGATTCAACAACCCGTTAACCTGAGCATGCGCCAAGGCGATGAGATTGTTTACATTGAGCGCGCCTACAGCGAACGTTCGGGCATGCAAGTCGTGCGGGCCATTGGTGGGCGGGCCCCTTTGCACCTGACGTCGGTGGGCAAACTGTTTCTGGCTGCAGACGACCCATTGCGTGTCAGGTCCTACGCCGCTCGCACGGGCTTGGCTGGCCAGACCCGCAACAGCATCACACAGTTGCAAGTCTTGGAGCGTGAATTGACACGCGTTACCCAATCGGGTTTTGCACGCGACAACGAAGAATTGGAGTTAGGCGTGCGGTGCATCGCCGCAGGCATTTACGACGACCAAGGCAAGCTGTTGGCGGGTTTGTCTATTTCAGCGCCGGCGGATCGCTTGGACGAAGCTTGGCTGCTCCAACTTCAAGAAACAGCCAAAACGATTTCTGCAACCTTGGGTTTCGAGCCGCACTGACACAAACAGGGCTGGACATGTCTGGTGCGCCAAGCGTTCAGCTGGGCAAGCGCTGGGCATGCGTGGAGACATCGGAGTGCAAAGACGATTTTTGCTCCAGCCATTTGCGAACCCTTTCAGCATCACCCAAGCGTCCCACTTTGCCGGTAGAGTCCAAAAACACCATGATCAGCTTGCGCCCGGCCACCTGGGCCTGCATCACCAAACACCGACCCGCCTCTGAGATGTAACCTGTTTTTTGCAGGCCAATGTCCCAATCCGGATGCTTGACCAATCGGTTGGTGTTGTTGTACTGCAGGGTTCGACGCCCCACCGACACCTCTCGGCCATGGGAGGTTGAGAGTTCGCGCAACATCGGCTCGTTGTAGGCCATGGCGGCCAGCACAGCCAAATCGCTGGCGCTCGACTGGTTCAGGCTAGACAGCCCCGTGGGTTCAACAAACCGGGTGTCGGCCATACCGGTCAGCACGGCGCGCTGGTTCATCCGCCGCACAAACGCATCCATGCCACCCGGAAAGGTGCGCCCAAGCGCATGGGCTGCGCGGTTTTCGCTGGACATCAAAGCCAGGTGCATCAACTCACCACGGCTCAAAACTGTGCCCACGGCCAAGCGAGACGAACTCCATTTTTCCGTGTCGACGTCGGCCTGGGTGATTTGAAGGGACTCATGCATTGGCAAATTTGCCTCTGCGATGACCAAAGCCGTCATGAGTTTTGTCAGCGAGGCAATCGGTAAAACGGCATGGTCGTTTTTGCTGAAAAGAACCTCGTTGGTTTCCTGATCCACCACCAGCGCCACACTGGAATTGAGGCCCAAAGCATCTGAGGTGGCATGCAAACCGGCCATCTGCCCAAACGATGCGCGGACCGGCCGCGCAGCTGCCACGGGTTTGGCGTTGCGTGGTTTGATCGCCGTTTTGGCGCGCGGGCCTTGAGCCCTGGAGGCCGCTTGGGCTGTCTGTTTTTTCCGGGTAGAGGCAACTGCAGGCTTTTGCCCTTTGCGCTTGGGCTGCGCTTTGGCGCTTTGGTTTTTTCGGGCGACCGACGCTTTGTCGTTTTTCTTTGTTTGTTTTTGTGCCGCGCTGGTCTTTTGCTTGCCATTTTGGGCATACACCAAACTGAACTGGCTGGAGATGATGCTCAGCAGACCCACCACCATGGCGAAAACAGCCATGCGCAGCCAAGCTTTGTTCAACGGTATAGAAAAGACAGATTTCAACAGCTCACCTTAGGGTCAAATTTTTCAACTTGCACCCGAGTGTACCCAAATTAAAAAGTCGCGCAAGAACAATCACTTACGCGACTTTCATAAAGCAATTAATTACTTATTTAGACCACACTCAACCCTGCGCAGCCACCCGGTCGGCCTTGCTTTGCAGTTTGTTCAAGGCGCTCAGATAGGCCTTGGCAGAGGCCACGATGATGTCGGGGTCAGAGCCGACACCGTTGACCACGCGCCCGCTGTTTTGCAAACGCACGGTCACCTCGCCTTGGCTTTCCGTCGAGCCACTGATCGCATTGACCGAGTAGAGCACCATCTCCGCGCCGCTTTTGATGTGGGACTCGATGGCTTTGAGGGAGGCATCGACCGGTCCGTTGCCATCGGATTGGCTGTGCACCTCTTTGCCGGCCACCGTGAACACGACCGAGGCATGCGGGCGTTCACCGGTTTCGCTGTGCTGCGACAGGGAGACAAAGCCATACTGCTCCTTTTCAGAAGTGACGCTTTCATCACTGACCAAGGCCAAAATGTCCTCGTCGAAGATCTCGCTTTTGCGATCGGCCAACTCTTTGAACTTGGCAAAGGCGTTGTTGATTTCGGTTTCGCTGTCCAGCGTGACGCCCAAGTCTTGCAAGCGCTGCTTGAAGGCGTTGCGGCCACTGAGCTTACCCAACACGATTTTGTTGGTGGTCCAACCCACGTCTTCGGCACGCATGATCTCGTAAGTGTCGCGGGCCTTGAGCACACCATCTTGGTGGATGCCCGAGGCGTGCGCAAAGGCGTTGGCGCCGACCACGGCCTTGTTGGGTTGCACCACAAAGCCGGTGGTCTGGCTCACCATGCGGCTAGCGGCCACGATGTGGCTGGCGTCGATGCCCACATCCAAACCAAAGTAGTCACGCCGCGTTTTCACCGCCATGACCACTTCTTCGAGTGAGCAATTGCCCGCCCGCTCACCCAAGCCGTTGATGGTGCACTCGACCTGGCGTGCGCCGCCGATCTTCACACCAGCCAGGGAATTGGCCACCGCCATGCCCAAGTCGTTGTGGCAATGCACAGACCAGATGGCTTTGTCCGAGTTGGGGATGCGCTCACGCAGTGTGCGGATGAATTCACCGTACAACTCGGGCACGGCATAGCCCACGGTGTCGGGCACGTTGATGGTGGTCGCGCCCTCATCGATCACCGCCTCCAAAACGCGGCACAGGAAGTCCATGTCGCTGCGGTAGCCGTCTTCCGGGCTGAACTCCACGTCGCTGATCAAATTACGGGCATAACGCACCGATTGCTTGGCCTGCTCGAACACCTGGTCGGGCGTCATGCGCAGTTTCTTTTCCATGTGCAAGGGCGATGTGGCAATGAAGGTATGGATACGGCCGCTGTTGGCGCCCTTCAAAGCCTCTGCCGCACGCGCAATGTCGCGGTCATTGGCACGCGACAAAGAGCAGATGGTCGAGTCTTTGATGGCGGCAGCGATGGCTTTGACGGCTTCGAAATCGCCGTTCGAGCTGGCGGCAAAGCCGGCTTCGATCACGTCGACCTTGAGGCGTTCGAGCTGGCGGGCGATGCGCAGCTTCTCGTCGCGGGTCATGGAGGCACCGGGCGATTGCTCGCCGTCGCGCAAAGTGGTGTCGAAAATGATCAGTTTGTCTGCCATGTGGCCTCCTGGGTGTTGACTTGCATGCCTGTGCGATTGAGGCCCGACAGGATGGCCTTGAGCGAGGCGGCCACGATGTCAGCGTCGCGGCCGACGCCAAACAAGGTCCGCTCGCCGATGCGCAGCTCTATGTAGGCCGCCGCCTGGGCGTTGGCGCCGCCGCTGACGGCATGCTCATGGTAATCGAGCACCCGCACCGTCTGCCCCAAGCCCGCTTGCAAGCCGTTCACAAAAGCATCGATCGGACCATTGCCTTGGCCTTCAATGTCAAGCGTCCGGCCAGCGCAGCGCACCTGGGCCTGCACCCGCACCTGCTTGTCCGCCGCAGGTTGAACGGCGTGGCCCAACAGTTGGTGGCCGTCCAGCATGTACTCGCGCTCAAACAGGCCATGGATGTCTCGGGCCGACTGCTCTTTGCCGGTGTCGTCCATCACATGCTGCACCACCTGGCTGAACTCAATTTGCAGGCGCCTGGGCAACTCCAGCCCGTATTCGCTCTCCAAGAGGTAAGCGATGCCGCCCTTGCCCGACTGGCTGTTGACACGGATCACCGCCTCGTAGCTGCGGCCCAAGTCCTTGGGGTCCAGCGGCAAATAAGGCATGTCCCAAATGTCGCCCTCTTGGCGGGCGGCAAAGGCTTTTTTGATGGCGTCTTGGTGCGAGCCCGAAAACGAGGTGTAGACCAAGTCGCCCGCATAAGGGTGGCGGGGGTGCACGGGCAGCTGGTTGCACAGCTCCACGGTGCGGCGTACCTCATCAATGTCCGACAGGTCCAGGCCCGGCGCCACGCCCTGCGAGTACAAGTTGAGCGCCACATTCACCAGGTCCAGGTTGCCGGTGCGCTCGCCGTTGCCAAAGAGGCAGCCTTCAAGCCGGTCTGCGCCCGCCATCACCGCAAACTCGCCCGCGGCCGTGCCTGTGCCTCTGTCGTTGTGGGGATGCACAGACAAGACCAGGCAGTCGCGGCGTGCCAGGTGGCGGTGCATCCACTCGATCATGTCGGCAAAAATATTGGGTGTGGAGTGCTCCACGGTCGATGGCAAATTGATGATGCACTTGTGCTCGGGCGTGGGTTGCCACACCTCGGTGACCGCATCGACCACGCGCTTGGCAAAGTGCAATTCGGTGCCAGAAAACATCTCCGGCGAATACTGAAAAACCCACTCAGTGGCAGGCTGCTCGGCAGCCAGGGCCTTGAAAAGCCTGGCGTTTTCGACGGCCAAATCCACAATGCCGTCTTCCGACAGACCCAACACCACGCGGCGCATGACCGGGGCCGTGGCGTTGTAGAGGTGGACAATGGCCCGCCGAGCGCCTTGCAATGCCTCAAAAGTGCGTCGAATCAGGTGCTCGCGCGCCTGACTGAGCACCTGGATGGTGACGTCCGGCGGAATCAGGTTCTCGTCGATGAGCTTGCGCACAAAGTCAAACTCCACCTGCGAGGCCGACGGAAACCCCACCTCGATTTCCTTGAAGCCCATGGCCACCAAGAGCTCGAACATGCGCAATTTGCGCGCCATGTCCATGGGCTCGATCAATGACTGGTTGCCGTCGCGCAGGTCCACGCTGCACCAAATCGGCGGGCGGGTGAGGACGGCGTCAGGCCACTGGCGGTCTTTCAGGCCCACTGGTGCGAAGGGCTTGTATTTGCTGGCGGGGTTCTTCAACATGGTCATGGTGTGTTCAGGTGAAAAAGGTTCTGGTGATCCGGCAGCCCCAATAGAAAACGGCCCGCTGCGGGTGCAAACGGGCCGTTGACTGGGAACACGCGTGCGCGCTACCGTCTCCGCCCGTTAGGCGCTAGCAATAGTGCGAACAAAACAAATTTCATACAAAGACTTTAGCACAACTCAACATCGCTCATGTCCGGTACACGACATCACTGGTGCAAACCACGCTCATCAGGCTCATCGGTAGAGGTGCTGATCATGCTGGTGGGCTGGCCCTTGGCTTTGCGCCAGATGTAGATGAAGTAGCCGCTCAGGCCATACGCGACAAACAAACCAAACAAGACCGTCGGCGGGTCGATGTTCACTGCCGCAATGCCCAAAGCCACCAACACCAAGGTGGCAAAGGGCACGCTCTTTTTCATGTGCATGTCTTTGAAACTGTAAAAAGGCACATTGGTCACCATGGTCAAACCCGCAAAGAGGCAGACTGCAAACATGCCCCAAGAGACCGATTTGGGTGACACGGCATTTTCAAACATGATCCACACAAAACCCATGACCAAAGCTGCAGCCGCTGGCGAAGGCAAGCCCTGAAAGTAGCGTTTGTCCACCACCCCAGTGTTGACGTTGAAGCGGGCAAGACGCAAGGCAGCGCAAGCGCAGTACACAAAAGCGGCAATCCAGCCCCAACGGCCCAACTCCTTGAGGGTCCAGACATAAGCGATGAGGGCGGGCGCAGCGCCAAAAGACACCATGTCAGACAGCGAGTCCATTTGCTCGCCAAAGGCGCTTTGGGTGTTCGTCATGCGGGCCACTCGGCCATCCAAGCTGTCGAGCACCATGGCACTGAAAATGCCCACCGTGGCCAAATCAAATCGGCCATTGATGGCCATGACAATGGCATAAAAACCTGCAAAAAGCGCGGCCAGCGTGATCATATTGGGCAACATGTAAATGCCCTTGGAGGGTTTGCGCACCGGGGCGGCGACCTCTGCGTCTTGTGCAACTTCGTTTGCGTTGGTTTTACTCATCGTCTGGTCCTGTTACGGTTTTATGGGCGCCACCCTTGTCGGTCAAGTTTAAGACAGACCGCGCGCCCAAGAAAAAGGCCACCGCAGTGGCCTTTTCAAAATCACCCAAGGGCCCCATCAGTTGCGGGTCTTGTCCACCAACTTGTTCTTGGCAATCCAAGGCATCATGGCGCGCAATTGGGCGCCCACCACTTCGATGGAATGCTCGGAAGTCAAGCGACGACGCGCGGTCATGCTCGGGTAATTGGTCTTGCCTTCCAAGATGAACATCTTGGCGTATTCGCCCGTCTGAATGCGCTTCAAGGCGCTGCGCATGGCTTCGCGCGACTGCTCGTTGATGATTTCAGGACCGGTCACGTACTCGCCGTATTCGGCGTTGTTCGAAATCGAGTAGTTCATGTTGCCGATGCCGCCTTCGTAGATCAGGTCCACGATCAGCTTCAACTCGTGCAAGCACTCAAAGTAAGCCATTTCAGGGGCGTAACCGGCCTCGACCAAAGTCTCGTAACCCATCTTGATCAGCTCCACCGCGCCACCGCACAGAACAGCCTGCTCGCCGAACAAGTCGGTCTCGGTCTCTTCTTTGAAGTTGGTTTCAATGATGCCAGCCCTGCCGCCACCGTTGGCCATGGCGTAGCTCAGGGC
>NZ_JBIKIL010000049.1:0-24510 GCF_044361645.1 Limnohabitans sp.
GTTTGCGGCCCTGGAATTGACACCGCCGACCTCATCAGACCTCGCCAAGCCTGTTTTGTAGTCTGCGGTTTGACCTCGGTTTCTAATCGAATCAATCACTTACGTGCAGGAAGTGTCGAACTTGTGGGGCAAGCTGTCTCTGGTGGTAAGGCTTGTCTCTGGTGGGCAGGCTTGTCTCTGGGCTGAACGCAGTGAGCTGACCGTTGCTTGCTTGGCATGCCTGTGCGTGGATGGTTTGGCTTCCTGTGTCATTGCGAGCGAAGCGCGGCAATCTTACGAGCGAAGCGCGGCAATCTGGAGATCGCTTCGTGCCTCGCGATGACGGGGCAAGGTGTCTCTGGTGGTAAGGCTTGTCTCTGGTGGGAAGGCTTGTCTCTGGTGGGAAGGCTTGTCTCTGCGATGAACGCAGTGAGCTGGCCGTCTGCATGGGCCCGAGCCGCATGCTCAGAGATTCAGTCCGACCTGGTGCGCACCGGCATGATGTGCAGTGCCTGTGGCGCGATCAGCAATTGCACCCAGCCCCCGGCGCCCACTTGCAAGCGCTGCAACAGGCGGGTGTTCAGGTTCAAGGTGATGGCTTGGCTGGGCAAGGCTTCGGGCCTGAGCGTGCACAGACTGATTTCGCCCAAGGACAAGGCCTCCAGCACCTGGCAGCGCAAGCGGGTGTGGCCGAGCGGCGCAAGGCTGGGCACCTCGCCATCGGCCATCACATCCACCTGTTCTCCGTTCAGCACCCAGGTCACGGGGGTGCCATCGTCGATCTTGTTTTTGTCAAAGACGGCCAACGCCAGTTCCTTGTTGGCCGATGGCGCATCGGTCCAGCGCAAGCGCCCCCAGCCGGGTTTGTCTTTGAAAAAGCGCCCTTCAAAATGGTTTTGTATGCCCACCAACTCGGCCACCCGGGCATTGCGTGGGCTGGCAAACACGCTGGCGGGTGCGCCGGTTTGCAAGCTGTGGCCGGCGTCTACGATCACCACCCGGTCGGCCAGGCGGCGGGCCTCTTGCAGGTCGTGCGTGACCAAGACCATGGGCACCGACACCTTTTGGCGCAAAGCGGCCAACTCGCGGTAGAGCGTTTGGCGGGTGGGTGCATCCACCGCCGAAAAAGGCTCATCAAGCAACAGCACGCCGGGCAAGCTGGCCTGTGTGCCCGCCACCGTCGGCGTGGGCATGACGCGCACCACGGCCCGCGCCAAAGCCACGCGTTGCTGCTGACCGCCCGACAGTTGCGCCGGTCTGCGTGCACCCAATGTGGCCAAACCCAAGCGTGCCAGCAAGGCCTGCACATCGGCCCCGGTCCAGCCCGCGCCCGCAGCCAGGGCCACGTTGGCGTGCGCCGTCATGTGCGGAAACAAGGCGTAGTGCTGAAACACCAAACCGGCCCGGCGCTGCTGCGCACTGAGCTGCACGCCCGCTGCCGTGTCCAACCAGGCCTGGCCCGCCACCCGCACATGGCCTTGCACATCGGCCGGGGTCCACAGCCCGGCGATGGCGCGCAGCATGCTGGTCTTGCCGCTGCCCGACGGCCCCACCAAGGCCACCAACTCGCCCGCGCCGCAGTCAAATTCGGCCTCCAGACGGATCGGGCTGGCCGAGCGCAGTTGCACTTGCAAGCCTTGCATCAGCGCTCCTGCAGGGCGCGGCCACGCTGGCCCACCCGGTCAAAGGCCAACACCAAGGTGAGCGCCAGCAATGACACGCCCACCAGCGCCAGCGCCATCACATGGGCCGACTGCAAGTCCATGCCTTGCACCTTGTCGTACAGCGATACCGACAGGGTGCGGGTTTCGCCCTCGATGTTGCCGCCCACCATCAGCACCACGCCAAATTCGCCCAGGGTGTGCGCCACCGTGAGCGCGACACCGGCCAGCAAACCGGGCCAAGCCAGGGGCAATTCGATACGCCAAAACGTCTGCCAGCTGGACAAGCCCGAGACCCAGGCTGCTTCGCGCAGGCTGTGCGGCACCGCTGCAAAGGCGCGCTGAATCGGCTGCACCATGAAGGGCAGATTGACCAACACACTGACCAAGAGCAAGCCTTCGAGCGTGAAAACCAAACGCACGCCTGAGGCCGCCAGCCACGCGCCCAAAGCGCCGCCCTGGCCAAAGGCCACCAAAAAGTAAAAACCAATCACCGTGGGCGGCAGCAAGAGGGGCAGCAAAAGCAAGGCCTCGACCACCGGCCGCCCAGCCCAGGCGGTGACCGCCAGCCAGCGCGCCAACGCCAAGCCCACCGGCAACAAAACCAAGGTGGTCAAAGCAGCCAAAGTCAGCGATACAGTGAGGGCAGACCAATCCATGGAGGGGTGACGTCAGTGAGGGTGTGAAAAATGCGTTTTAGACAGGCTCGCCTGCATGGCGAGCCCTTGGGCCGTTGCTGCGGGCTTTGCATGCCCCCAGCGCCATTGGTCCCAAGGTTTGCGCAAGCCCTGATTATTGCGGCAAGGCGTAACCCTGCTGCACAAACACCGCCTGCGCGGCCGGGCTCAGCAAAAACCGATGCCAGGCCAAGGCTGCTGGGCTGGCCCCTTGAAGCAAAACCATGCGTTGGTGCAAGGGCGCGTGCAGTTCAGCGGGCAAGGGCAAGACCTGCAGGCTGCGCGCGATGTCGGGGGCGCTGGCCAGCGCCAGCGCGGTGATGCCCGACTGCGCCGCGCCGGTGGCCACGAACTGGGTGGCTTGGCCGATGTGGTCGCCCAGCACTTTTTGCCGCACAGGCAATGGCCCGACCCCTGCTTGCCGCAAAGCCTCCTCGGCGGCCACGCCGTAAGGGGCCAGCGCCGGGTTGGCCAGTGCGAATTTGTCGCCCGGCTTCATCGCGCGCACCACCGCCGCCAAGCCTTGGGCCAGCGGGAGTGCCGAGTTTTTAGGCACGATCAAGGCCAAACGCCCGGTGGCGTAACGCTGCCCGGCGTCCAGCGTGCGCCCGGCTTTGACCAACTCGGCCACCCAAGCTTCGTCGGCCGAGATGAACTGCTGCACCGGCAAGCCTTGCAAAATCTGCCGTGCCAAATTGCCCGAGGCCCCCAAATTGACCTCGACCTGAACGCCTGTTTGTTGCCTGTAAAGGCTTGCCAGGTCAGCTAGCACAAACTTCAAGTTGCTCGCCGCCGCGATGGGCAGGCGCACCGGCACTTGGGCATGGCTTGAGAAAACACCCGCGCCCAAGCAAACCCCAACACAAAGCCCAACCACCCCCAGACTGGCGCGTCGGCTTTGGCAGACCGGGTCCTTGTGCTTGTCGTGCATAACGTCATGCTTCCTTTGCATAGTTTTAAGGGGGTTTTGCGCCGCAAGACCAGGCACACGCCGGTCAGGCTCCCTAAAATCAAGCCCCCGCGGTTTGCCAAAAAGCCTGCGCCCACCCCTTCAGTCGCCGCCAGTATCTCAGCCCCCGAGCCGTTTTTTCAAAGCCCCTGCTTGGCGGTTTTGAAAAAACGATTTTTAAACTTGGAGCCAGCCATGAACTCACCTGTGATGCAGGGCCTGAACCTCAGCAGCCTGAACACCCCCGCTTACGTCAAGAACGCCAAACTGATCGCCTGGGTCGCCGAAATGGCGGCCCTGTGCAAGCCCGCCCACGTGCATTGGTGCGACGGCTCGCAAGAAGAATACGACCGCCTGTGCGCTGAATTGGTGGAAGCGGGCACCTTCAAAAAGCTCAACCCCGCCAAGCGCACCAATTCTTACCTGGCTTGGTCTGACCCTTCGGATGTGGCCCGTGTGGAAGACCGCACTTTCATCTGCTCGGCCCAAAAAGAAGACGCTGGCCCCACCAACAACTGGATGGAACCCGCGCAAATGCGCGCCACCCTGAACCCGCTGTTTGACGGCTGCATGGCTGGGCGCACGATGTACGTCGTGCCGTTTTCTATGGGGCCTTTGGGCTCACACATCAGCCACATCGGCATTGAGTTGAGCGACAGCGCTTACGTGGCCGTCAACCAAAAAATCATGACCCGCATGGGCAAAGCCGTGTTTGACGTGCTGGGCACCGACGGCGCTTTTGTGCCATGCGTGCACACCGTGGGCGCGCCACTGGCCGCAGGCGAAAAAGACAAGACCTCTTGGCCTTGCAACCCCAGCACCAAATACATCGTGCACTTTCCTGAAACACGCGAGATTTGGTCTTACGGTTCGGGTTACGGCGGCAACGCGCTGTTGGGCAAGAAATGCTTTGCGCTGCGCATCGCCTCCAACATGGGCAAACAAGCGGCCAGCGGCCCCTCCGGTAGCCAAGGCTGGTTGGCCGAGCACATGCTGATTTTGGGCGTGACCAAACCCGATGGCAAAAAGTACCACGTCGCAGCCGCTTTCCCCAGCGCCTGCGGCAAGACCAACTTCTCGATGTTGGTGCCGCCGGCCGCGTTTGAAGGCTGGAAAGTCACCACCATTGGCGACGACATCGCCTGGGTCAAGCCCCACACCGATGGCAAGATGTACGCCATCAACCCCGAAGCGGGTTACTTTGGCGTGGCCCCCGGCACCAACATGTTGACCAACCCCAACTGCATGCTCAGCCTGCACAAGGACGTGATCTTCACCAACGTGGCCCTGACCGACGACGGCGACGTGTGGTGGGAAGGCATGGAAAAAGACAGCGGCAAACTGCCCGACCATTTGATCGACTGGCAAGGCAAGGACTGGACCCCCCAGATTGCCAAAGAAACCGGCGCCAAGGCCGCCCACCCCAACGCCCGCTTCACCGTGGCCGCCACCAACAACCCGGCCTTGGACCCCGCTTGGGACGATCCGGCCGGGGTGCCGATCGACGCCTTCATCTTCGGTGGCCGCCGCTCGACCACCGTGCCGCTGGTCACCGAAGCGCGCAGCTGGACCGAGGGCGTTTACATGGCCGCCACCATGGGCTCGGAGACCACCGCCGCCGCTTTTGGCGCGCAAGGCGTGGTGCGGCGCGACCCGTTTGCCATGCTGCCGTTTTGTGGCTACAACATGAGCGACTACTTCCAGCACTGGCTCAACACCGGCGAAAAAGCACAGGTACAAGCCCAGGCCGCTGGCCACAAGCTGCCCGCCATGTACTGCGTCAACTGGTTCCGCAAGGGTGAGGACGGCGCGTTCATCTGGCCCGGTTACGGCGACAACATGCGCGTGCTCAAGTGGATGATCGACCGCTTGGAGGGCAAAGCCCAAGGCCAAGACACCTTGTTTGGCGTTGTGCCCACCTATGACGAAATCACCTGGACCGGGCTGAACTTCAGCGCCGCACAGTTCAATGCCGTCACCCGCATCGACAAAGCGGCTTGGCAAGAAGAGTTCAAATTGCACGACACACTGTTTGAACAATTGGCCCATCACCTGCCCCAGGCCCTGCTCAACACCAAAGCCTCTTTGCAAGCGCGTTTGGCGTAAAACCCCTGCGCGCATTGGCTGCTTGACTGCGCCGGTGCACCCCGCCGTCTGTTCACCGCCCCGGTCAAAAACCGGGGCGGTTTTTCTTCTCGGCACAATCTGTCCATGTCTTTGTTTCAATCCGCCGAATCCCGCAGCCGCATAGCGCTGTGGCTGATGTGGCTCACGCCCGCCTTGTGGTCCGTGAATTACATCGTGGCCCGCTCCGCCCCCGGCGTGGTGGAGCCGCACATGTTGGCCTTGGGCCGCTGGGCTTTGGCCGGGGCCATTTTGGCCTTTTTTGCGCGCAGCGAGCTTTGGCGCGAACGCCACAGCACCTTGGCACAAAGTGGTCGGTATTTGGTGCTGGGCGCTTTGGGCATGCTCATTTGCGGGGCCTGGGTGTACCACGGTGCCAAGACCACCTCGGCCATCAACATCGCGCTGATTTATGCGGCCTCGCCCGTGCTGATCGCCATGGGCGCGGTGATCTGGTTGGGTGAGCGCTTTTCTTGGCGGCAAGGCCTGGGGGTGGTGGTGGCCATGAGCGGGGTTTTTCATGTGGTGGTCAAGGGCCAGTGGCTGTCACTGGGTCAGGTGCAGTGGGTGGCGGGTGACGCCTGGATCGTGGTGGCGATGACCGCCTGGGCAGGCTTTGCTTTGCTGCAAAAAAAGTGGAGCACCCCACTGGGCTCCACCGCCCGCCTGGCCGCCATCTGCATGGGGGGCGTGATCGTGCTGCTGCCCTTCAGCCTGTGGGAGTACCTGCAAGCCGACCGACCCGCCTGGACCCTGCAAGCCACGGTATTGGTGGTGGCCGCTGGTCTGTTACCGGGCATTGGGGCGTACTGGGCCTATGGCTTCAGCCAAAAAGTGCTGGGTGCCAGCCGCGTGGCTGCCAGCATGTATTTGGGGCCTTTGTACGGCGGCTTGGCCGCATGGCTGGTGTTGGGCGAAGCCATGGGCTGGCACCACGTCATGGGCGCGGCGCTGATCTTGCCCGGCATTTACATGGCTTCTAAGCGCTGAGCCTCTTGCGACCGGCGTCAAGCCCTTGCGCCTTGCCCCGCTGGGCTGGCGCACCAGGCCCCGTTTGGCCAGTCCCGCCGGGCGCAAGCCCAAGCCAGCCGCAAGCCCAAGCCAGCCGCAAGCCTGTCGGCCAGGTAAACGCACGGTTTGGCCAGGCCAAGATTGCCCCCGCGCGCGCGCGGGGGCAAGACCACTGCGTTTTGAAGCTTCAGATGTAGTAAAGACGGTCGCGCACCAAGCGCGCGGCTCGACCAGTGATCTGGGTTTCCAGGTCGCGTGCGGGGGTGGCGTCATTGGCGGCGACGTCCAGCGCGACTTGAAGGTCGCTCATGAGTCGGGGGTCCGACTGCGCCATGGCCCACAAACGCTCGTCAGCGCGGCGACTGGCCACTTGGGCAGACCACGCATCCAACACCTTCATCAGCTGGTGCGCCAAGGCGCGCGTGATGCCACGCAGCAAACCCATCGCCAAGGCCGCCACGGCCCACAGCGCCACCCAAGCCGCCACCACGTGGGACTGGGCCCAGCTGTCGATCATTCGGTCAGCGATGACCACCAAGGCAGCCACACCTGCGGCCAGCATGACCGTGGCCAGTGTTTGACTTGAAGACGGCACGCTCAGCGCGCCTGCCGCAGTGGGGGGCGCGTGGCGCAAAATGCTTTCTTTAACGGTGTTCATTTTTTATTCCCTTGCAAAATTTTGCTTTTTTGAATGTTCAAATCAACAAAACATTCAACACATACTAGGGTTTTTACCAGTGTTGTTCAACTTTATATTCATGATGGATATCATTCATAATGGTGATACTTAAGGCCCGACATGCACACCCCACTCTCCGTCAGTTTCCGCAGCCTCGACCTGAACTTGCTGCGGGTGTTTGACGAGGTCATGGCCGAGCGCAGCCTGACCCGTGCCGCACACAATTTGGCGCTGACCCAGCCCGCCGTGAGCAATGCCCTGCGCCGACTGCGCGAAACCTTGGGCGATGAGCTGGTGCGCCGCCACGGCCACGGCATCGAGCCCACACCCCGGGCCTTGGTGCTTTGGCCCAGCGTGCGCGAGGCCTTGCGGCAACTGCAAGCGGCCATCGTGCCCAGCCATTTTGAGGCGCAGCAGGCCAGCAGCATTTTTGTCCTGGCCATGGCGGATGCCACCGCCGCCGAACTCATGGGCGGGCTGGCGCGGCAACTGGAACTGCAAGCCCCCGGCGTGTCCTTGCGGGTGCTGCCCCTGACCACGCGCGACCCACGCCAACTGCTGAGCGAAGACAAGGCCGACATCGCACTGGGCTATTTTCCGGCGGTGCTGGCCGACCTGACCGCTCGCGCCCAATCGGGTGAAGCCGTCACGTTCGAGCACCAGCGCCTGTATTCGGGCGAATACGTGTGTGTGATGCGCCAAGGCCACCCATTGGCCAAACGCCCCATCAGCCTGCAGGCCTACTGCGCCGCCAGACACTTGTTGGTCAGTTTTTCAGGGCGCGCCTATGGCTTTGTCGACGAAGCATTGGCCGCCATCGGGCAGCAAAGGCGCATTGTGCTCACGGTGAACCAGTTTTTCACAGCCGGTCGGGTGGTGGTGAACTCCGATTTGCTCACGGTGCTGCCGCGCCACTTTGTGCCCACCACCGGCATGGCCAAAGATTTGGTGCTGCACGATTTGCCCTTTGACGTGCCGCCCGTGCAAGTGCACGCCCTGTGGCACCGCAACCGGCAACAAGACAGCCCCCACCAATGGCTGCGCACCCAACTGCAACAAGTGGCACGCCAGGCATTTGCCACGGACGCCCCCACATGAAGATTCAACTCCTTTCTGACCTGCACCTGGAGTCCCACCCCGACTTTGTACCCAACCCGGCACCCGGGGCCGACATCTTGGTGCTGGCGGGCGACATTGGCTCGTACCAAACCGGCTCGGCCCTGACCGCTGCGGGTGATGGCGACTTTGGCTTGGCGCGGTTTTCGCCCCTGCACGGTTGGCCCACACCGGTGTTGTTTGTGCCGGGCAACCACGAGTACGACGGGCTGGACTTTGACCAAGCCCACAAGCGCTTGCAAGCAAGCTGCGCCCGCTTGGGCATCACCTGGCTCGAGCGCGAAGTGCTGCATCTGGGAGGCGTGCGCTTTGTGGGCACCACGCTGTGGAGCGACTTTGACGCACTTGGCCCCCTGGCGGGGCAAGCCGTGCCCGACCCGCTGCAAAACAAGGTCCCTGCGCACTTGCGCCACCCCAACAGCCCCTACACGCGCCAGCTCAAAGCGCGCGACAAAGCGTTTCGAGCCGCCAACCATTACCTGCGCAAAACCTTGACCACGCGGCACGGCGAGGCCTGGTTGGCCGAGGGCCTGCGCGAGCAAGCGCTGCAATGCCAAGACTGGTTGAGTGCGGCACTGAAAACGCCATTTGCAGGTCCCACCGTGGTCGTTACACACTTTGCGCCCAGCTTGCACAGCGCCGACCCCCGCTACGGGCGGGTGCCCGGTACAGCCAGTTTTTGCAACGCGCTGGACACGCTGCTGCCCTACGCCCAGCTGTGGCTGCACGGGCATTTGCACTGCCCCAGCGACTACACCCAGCACAACTGCCGCGTGGTGGCCAACCCGCTGGGCTATGCGCGCAAAAACGAGCAACTGCACTTTTTGCCGCACGGCGTGTTGGAAGTGCAAGCCGCTTGATTCGGTGCATGCTGACACACGACAAAGCTGGCGCTCCGGTACTTGGATGGGATGACCCAAGTCAAGACGGGGCTCTGAAGCAGCTGTTAAAGTCACCAGCTGTTTTGTCAAGCAACCGGGAAACTTCATGAAAATTTTATTGGCCGTGGATGGCAGCGAATACACCAAAAAAATGCTGGCTTACCTGACCACGCACGACGAGCTGTTCAGCACAAAGCACCATTACACCTTGTTGACCGTGAGCCCCCAACTGCCCCCGCGTGCACGGTCTGCCGTGGGCAAGGAAATGGTCGACGCTTACCACCGCGACGAAGCCGAAAAAGTGCTCAGCCCCGTGACCAAGTTTTTGCTGCGCCATGGCATCGATGCCAAAACCATGGCCAAAGTGGGGCACGCAGGCGAGACCATTTCCAAAACCGCCGACAGTGGCAAGTTTGACTTGGTGGTGATGGGCTCGCACGGCCACGGCGTGCTGGGCAACTTGGTCATGGGATCGGTCGCTACACAGGTGCTGGCCAACAGCAAAGCGCCGGTGCTGCTGGTTCGCTAAAGCCGGGTTTCAGCGGGCGTTCAAACCCTCGAAGCAGGTGCTCATCACCAGATCGAGGATTTGCTCGTCGGTGTGCTGCTCGCCTACTTTTAAAAACTCCAGCACCGGATCGCAAGCCCGTGCAAACAAGGTGTACAGCACCGCGACAGCGGGCAGGGCTTTGTTGATCTGGCCCAGCGCCTGGGCCTCTTCGATCCAGCCGCCCAAGGCATCGCTCACTTGCATCAAGCCGTCCATGTAATCTTTGCTGCCCATCAAGGTGGCGCGCAGGCTGGAGTTTTGGCTGGGCAGCGAGGGCATCAGGCCTTGCAGCTTGAGGGTCATGGTCCAGCGGGTCACCACCTTGAGTTTGTCCAGCGGGGCCAGCTGCGGGTCGGTGCCCAAAATCACCTCTTGCGCCCGCCGCATGGCGGTGACCATGGCGGCGCAGGCCAACTCTTCTTTGCTGGTGAAGTGCTTGTACAAGCTGGCCTTGGCGATGCCGACTTCGGCCGCCACCTCGTCCACCGTCATGGCATCAAAGCCTTTTTCGGCCAACAGCCGGTTGACCGACTGGATGATGGCCACCTCGCGGGCAGCGAGCATCTGGACTTTGAAAGATTTTTTCGGTGCGGCGAGGGTGACGGTGTTCATGTGACGATTCTAGCCGCGCAGGCCAAAAAGCGACCGCATGGTAACCCTTGGCTGCTTTCAGGCCACTTCACGACCCTGACTCGATGCCTGCCACCCCCTGCTGCACGCTCCAACGTGCTTGCAAGGCCAGCCGAGCTTGCGGCCGCGCTGGGTGCGGGGTGGTCAAAAACTGCGCCTCCGGGCGCTCTGGCCTGACATCGATCAGGGTGTAGCCACGCTCGTCTGAGCGTGCATGCCGAATGTCCGGGTTGTCGCGCTGAATTTGCGCCATGATGTTGGGCGACATGCCCCGGGTCGAAACCGATGTGGTGACCACTTCGCTGGCCACGATGGGCGAACGCTCATCGCCCGCCCGCAAGCGCAGCTGCGCGGCCACATTGGCGTGCACATCGCCGCCCAGCATGACCACATCGCTCAGGCGCGCATCCGAAATGGTCTGCAACAAACGCGCCCGGGCTTGCGGGTAACCGTCCCAACCGTCGGTGAAAGTGCTGCGCCCCAAAGGGGTCTGTATGCCGCTGCTTGCCATCAAGGTGGCCTGCGCCAGCAGCTTCCAGCGCTGTCGGCTTTGCGTGAGGCCCGCGGTCAGCCACTGCTCTTGGGGCATGCCCAGCATGCTGCGCGCCGGGTCGGCCAGCGCATCACAGCCCAAAACCACACGCCCGCCGCCGCGCATCAGGTCAGGGCAAGCTTGGTGGTCGCGGTGTTGGCGGCAGTCCAGCGTCCACACCTCGGCCAGCGTGCCCCAAGCCATGCGGTCGTGGATGCGCATTTGGCTGGGCTGCAGGGGGTCAGGCCCCAAGCGCAAAGGCATGTGTTCAAAGTACGCCTGATACGCCGCCGCCCGCCGCTGCAAAAACACGACCGGATCGGTGTACTTGCGGTCCAAGTCGTTGGCGTAATCGTTCACCACTTCGTGGTCGTCCCAGGTCATGAGCCAGGGGTGCGCCGCATGGCAGGCCTGCAAGTGGGGGTCGGCTTTGTAGTGCGCATGGCGTGCGCGGTACTCGTCCAGCGAAAAAGGCATGCCGCTTTCGTGTGCACGGATCTTGAATGTCTTGTTGCTGTTTTCGTAGATGTAGTCACCCACAAACAGCACCAAGTCCAAATCTTGCGCGGCCATGTCTTGGTGCGCGGCGTAGTGGCCTTGCTCGTAATGCTGGCAAGACGCCAGGCCCAGACGCAGTCGTCGCACCGCTTCATCGGTGGCTGGGCTGGTGCGCGTGCGGCCGACTGGGCTGACCGCGTTGCCGCACACAAAGCGGTACCAATAATGCCGTCCCGGCTGCAAGCCATCGGCCAGCACATGCAGGCTGTGGCCTCGGCTGGCCTGGGTGGCCAAGCGCCATTGGCGCACGGGTTGCCGCAGCGCCTCATCGGCAAACAACTCGCACACCACGGCCGCACCTTGGGCCTGCAGGGCGGCATCGGCCGCACCGATCAGCAAACGCGTCCACAACACCACACTGCCTGGCTGCGGCTGGCCACTGGCCACGCCCAAGCCAAAGGGGTTGGCCTGCCAGCGCGGCGGCGCGCTTTGCGCATGCGCGCCAGGCACCGCCCAAGGGGCCAGCGCAGTGGCCAAGGCCAGGCGGTGCAGATCGCGGCGCGACCAAAGCGCCCGCTGATTTGCGCGTTCATGGGCGGTGCAAGACAAAGGGTTCACAAGCTTTAGGCCAAATAGGGAGGTGGGTGAATTCTCCATGTTTACAGGCCCAGGCCAGGCGCACCGCGGGTGACAGGCCTGGCGAGCCGGTGGCAGCACAATGGCGCACATGAGCGTTTCGACCCGCCCCCGCAAAGACCACCTGGACGCCTTGGCCGTGGGCATGCTGCTGGTGTGTTGCATGTTCTGGGGCTTTCAGCAGGTCTTGGTCAAAGCCACCGTGGCCGAATTGCCGCCGGTTTTTTTATCGGCGGTGCGCGGCTTGGGGGCCACGCTGCTGTTGTGGCTGTGGTGCCAATGGCGCGGTGTGCGCCTGTTTGCACGTGACGGCAGTTTGTGGGCCGGTTTGCTGGTGGGCAGCTTGTTTGCCGCCGAATTTGCTTTCATCTACATCGGGCTGCAGCACACCACAGCCTCGCGGCTCACGGTGTTTTTGTACACCTCGCCTTTTTGGGTGGCGGCCTTGCTGCCCTTTTTCATCCGCACCGAAGGCCTGAAACCTGTGCAATGGTTGGGCATGGCCTGTGCCTTTGCCGCCGTGGTGTTTGCACTGCGCGAAGGTTTTGGCGGCGGCGGGGCTGTGGGCGACCTGATGGGCTTGGCCGCTGGCGCTTTGTGGGGCCTGACCACGGTGGCCATCCGCGCATGCAACCTGACGCGCATCTCGGCCGAAAAACTGCTGTTTTACCAACTGGCTGTCAGCACCGCAGTGCTGGTCATGGTGTCGGCCTTGATGGGGGAGTCGTGGAGCCGCCCTTGGAGCGGTTTTGCCATGGGCTCGGTGGCGGTACAAGCCGTGGTCGGCGCCTTCGCCAGCTATTTGGCCTGGATGTGGATGCTGGGCCATTACCCAGCCACCAAAATTTCGGCCTTTGTGTTTTTGACACCGCTGTTCGCCTTGCTGTTTGGCATGCTCTGGTTGGGCGAAGCCGTGACCCTCACCCTGACGCTGTCCTTGGCACTGGTGGCGGTGGGCATTGTGCTGGTCAACCGAAAATGAAACCTCCACACCAACACCCACAGCCAGGGCTTCGTGGGCATGGTGTGTGGGCTCGTGGGAAATGTGGGCAATGTGGGAGCGGTCTCTGACCGCGATCAATGGTCTCGCCAACCCCATCGCGGTCGGAGACCGCTCCTACAACAGACAAACAAGCTGGGGATCGTGCTGGCCAACCGAAAATGCAAGCCCCACACAACCACCCACAGCCTGGGATTCATGGGCATGGCGTGTGGGCTCGTGGGAAATGTGGGCAATGTGGGAGCGGTCTCTGACCGCGATCAATGGTCTCGCCAACCCCATTGCGGTCGGAGACCGCTCCTACAAGGGGTCTGTGTGGGAGCGGTCTCTGACCGCGAAAAAAGCCCCATCGAGGTCGGAGACCTCTCCTACAAAAACAGCGGTAATGGTTTTGCCCATCGCGGTCGGAGACCGCTTCTACAACTGAGAGACAAACCTTTTCATTGAAAGACCCCCATGACTTACCAAGCCTTGCAAATTGAAAAAGACGACGCCGGCTACCGCTGCAGCCTGAAGACGCTGGATGACAGCGCCTTGCCCGAAGGCGACGTGAGGGTGCAGGTGGACTACTCCACCCTCAACTACAAAGACGGCCTGGCCATCACCGGCAAAAGCCCAGTGGTGCGCAAATTTCCGCTCACCCCCGGCATTGACCTGTCGGGCACGGTGACCGAGAGCCAGCACCCGCTGTTCAAAACGGGTGACCAAGTGGTGCTCAACGGCTGGGGCGTGGGCGAGAGCCACAGCGGCGGTCTGGCGCAAAAGGCGCGCCTGAAAGGCGACTGGCTGGTCAAGTTGCCTGCGGCCTTCACCCCGCGCCAGGCCATGGCCATTGGCACCGCCGGTTACACCGCCATGCTGTGCGTGATGGCGCTGCAAAAGCACGGCGTGACGCCGGACAAGGGCGACTTACTGGTCACGGGCGCGGGCGGCGGCGTGGGCAGTGTGGCCATTGCACTGCTGGCCAAGCTGGGTTATCGCGTGGTGGCCAGCACCGGCCGATTGCAAGAAGCCGACTACCTGCGCCAGCTGGGCGCGGCCGACGTGATCGACCGTGCTGAGCTGAGCACCCCCGGCAAAGCCCTGGCCAAAGAACGCTGGGCGGGCGTGGTCGACACCGTGGGCAGCCACACCTTGGCCAACGCCTGCGCCAGCACCCAATACGGCGGCGTGGTCACCGCCTGTGGCCTGGCCCAGGGCATGGACTTTCCGTCCAGCGTGGCGCCCTTCATCTTGCGCGGCGTGACTTTGGCGGGCATCGACAGCGTGATGGCCCCGCGTGCCGTGCGCGAAGCCGCTTGGGCGCGCTTGGCGCAAGACCTGGACGCCGCACAGCTGGAACGCATGACCCGCGAAGTGGGTTTGGCCGACGCCATCGGCCTGGGCGCGGAGATTTTGGCCGGGCAGGTGCGTGGACGCGTGGTGGTGAACGTGAACGCTTGAGCGGCCTTGGCGTACAAACGCTTAGGTTGTGAGTTTTTTGATATTTGCAGCAAGAAATGGCCGCCCCGTGGCCTATCTTGACAGCCATATCAGTTTTGCAAACTGAAGCGTTTTGCGTTGTCACGGTCGACTGCATTGCCCACCCCAGCGAACTGCGCGACGCCGTGCAAGCTTTGGTGCGCAAGCGATGGCGGGCGCTGTTGTTGCAACAATTGAGCGATGCCTGCGTTCCGGCCGACCCGATCAACGACATGGCGCACGTCTTTGCAGACCCGCAAACCCAACCCAGCCAAATGGAGGTGGCACTGCGCCACCGTTCAGACCGGGCCGTGCGCGTGGTGCCAAGCCCGCTGAACTGGTCGGCATCCCCCGAAACGCACCGCGCGCTGCCAGGTTTGGGCAAGCACAGTTTGCAGACACTGCGAGAGGCCTTGGGGCTGCGTGAGGCGCAGGCGAAGGGACTGGTAAGGCAAAGGGTGGTTTGAGGGGCCTGCAAATTTTGCGGTGACAACGGTGATTTTCGAGCCGATGGTATATTTGCTATCAGAACGGCAAGGCTCAAAGTGCTAAACCTTACGATTCGCCACCTGATTTGATGATAAATAAAGCACTGTTTTTCATCTGCTGAACCGCCCCGGAGGAGCGCCCATGTCTATGCACCTGACGAATTTGCCTGAGCTGGGGTTGGAGGTGGCTCGCCTGCGACGCGGTCAGGGCCTGTCCCAACGCGAGCTGGGCAAGCTCAGTGGCCTGGCCCAGTCCACGCTGGCGCGACTGGAGACGGGCCAACTCAGCGAATTTGGCTCCAGAAAACTCCTTCGCCTGCTGGAGGTGCTGGGGGTGGGCCTGAGCGTGACCCCGCTGCGTGGGCTTGCGGCCAGCTTCACCTTGGATGATGCGCTGGCCGAGCGCCGTGCGCAGGTTCAAATTGAAGCCCAACACCCACTGACCCAGCAAGCCAGAGGTGAACAATGAAACTGACCGTCTTTGTCCATGACGCCGCCGTGGCCACGCTGGACTCGCCCGATGGCTTTCAGCACGTGCTCTCCTACTACCCCACGGCCAAGCCCGAGCAATTCACCTCCTTGCTCATGCCCGTGCGCACCCAGTCTTACGAGTACCCGGAGCTGCACCCGCTCTTTCGGATGAACCTGCCCGAGGGCTTTCTGCTCTCGGTACTGCAAGAGCGCCTGGGGCCCCATGTCGGCGCCTCGCCCCTGAACCTGCTGAGCGTGGTCGGACGCAATGCCATCGGGCGCGTGAAAGTCGCCCCTGAAGGCGCAGACCCCAAGTCGCCACCGGTGGCCTTCGAGGTCCGCAACATCTTGCGCGGTGACAACTCTGAGCAAGCCTTCATGGGCCTGGTGCGAGAGTTCGCCGTGAGCGGGGTCAGCGGCGTGGTGCCCAAGTTCCTTGCGCCGGCGGCTGCGGGCCAGGATGCCAAAAAGCTGCTGGGCAAGGCCACACTGGCCACCGACAAATTCATCGTCAAGGGCACGCCCGCCTCCCTGCCTGGGGTGGCTCTGAACGAGCATTTCTGCATGCAAGTGGCACAGCGCGCCTTTGGCAACGCCGCAAAGACCGAGGTCTCCGACGACGCACAGGCCCTGGTCGTGCACCGCTTTGACTGCGACGAAGACGGTCAGACCCGTCTGGGCATGGAAGACCTTTGCAGCCTGCTTTCGCTGCGACCGGAACAGAAATACGAAGCCACCTGGGAGCGCGTGGCCAAGCGCATCAAGGACGTGACCCCTGTGGGGTGCCAGGCTGCCGCTCTCTCGGACTTGGGCAACCTCTTACTGCTGACCTATGCGCTGCGCAACGCGGACTGCCACACCAAGAACATCGCCTTGCTCTATTCGAGCCGGCAGGATGTGCGACTGGCACCCGTTTACGACATGCTCAGCATCAGCGTCTACGACGACTATTGCAACAATCCGCCAAGCATGTCCATCCAAGGCCGCCAGACCTGGAGCCCGGGTAAGGCACTGCCCTTGTTCTTGCAGCATTACTGTGGCATCGGCTTGGCAGCGGTCCAAACCAAAGTGGAGCGCGTGTGTGAGGCCATCGTGGCGGTATCACCAGAGGTGCTGCGCGCCACGCGTGAGTACAAGCAGTTCACCGAGGTGGGCGTGCGCATGCTGCGGGCCTGGAACGAGGGCATGAACAGCCTTCGTCTGCAAAAAGCCTGGAAGCTACCAAGCTTGGAGCCTTTGTTGGACGATGCGGCACTGGCCAAGGCAGCCGACCCGAAAGCCCCCAGAAGGGTCCTGGGCCGCAGCCCCTTGAAACTGATGAGCTGAAGCATTGGCCGAGTCAAGACGGTGCGCCATTTTTTGACCCCATTGAACCGTTTGCAGTCACTCAAAAGGCAAATGCCTTCGTGCCCATCCAGCAGTCCTCCAGCAATCCGGAAATGGCTTTTCGCGTCTTCGTGCTGCTGTGCCAAAATCACGCCCTTTTTTGGGGGCAAGCATGCAACTGCAAATCGCGCAGTCGACACCAACGGCAAACAGCATCGCCGCCTTTGTGCAGGCCCGCTATGGACTGGGCGAGGTCGTTGAAAGTGAGTTTCTAAGGCGCAGCTTCAATCAGGTCTATCGACTTGACTTTGCCAGCGGGCGCCGCGTTGTAGCACGGCTTTGCGCTGACCGACCGAGGGGTGGCCCCAATGCATTGTTTGAAGCGGCGGCGCTGGAGCATTGGGCACAGCTTGGCTGCCCAGTCTCTCGCTGCGTCACAACGGTGGCAGGCGAGATAACCATTCAGGTGCCGCTGCCTGAAGGCACTCGAACACTGATGCTGTTCGAGTATCTGGACGGGGAGATGACCGGTCCAGAAACCGCTGACGTTCAAGCCTTTGCACAGGGGTTGGCCGCCTTGCACACAGGCGGCGAAAGCTACCAAGGGCCAAGGAGTGCCTATGTGCTTGACCTCAATTACCTTCTCCTTAAACCGCTGGAGGGATTGCTTCGCGCGCCTTCCATGACTGCTCAATTGCGCCCGAAATTCGAGAAACTGGGCTTGCGGCTACACGATGAAATTCTTGCCATGGGTGAACTCAGCCACGTGCTGTGTCATGGCGACGCGCATGGTCAGAACAACTTCATCACCACCAACAGTGATGGGGACCGCGAGGCCATCTTTTTCGATTTTGACGAGGCAGGGCCGGGCTATCTGGCCTATGAGCTTGCGGTCTACCCATGGAACCTTTACCCGCGCATGCCCGACGAGGAGGCGAGCAGCAGGGTGCAAATGCGGTGGAAAAATTTCATCTCTGCTTACCGGGATAGGCGGCCGGTCTCGGATGCCGACCTTGCCGCCATCGCACGCTTCATGTCAGTGCGGCAATTTTGGTTGCTGGGCGAGTTCGCAGGACGCGTGCCGACCTGGGGTTCACAAACCATGACGACGGGCCAACTGCACCGGCAGGTCGAATTGCTGCGTCAATGGGCGGTGTTGCAATTGCCCACTTAGTGGCCCGCCCTGGTCGCCACAAGGCCTCCGGTCTTGCGGCATTGTCGGGTTTGAAAATGGCATCTCGAATTTCGACGAAGGGTGCGCTGGCGGGGGTCTTGGTTTTGACTCAATTCATTTCAGGTGCAATCAATTGCACCCTTGGACAGTGGCTCGCATACCGCCGCACATGCCGCGTGCGCACGGACAAGCCCGCCACGGCGGCATGTGCGCCAATGAAGAAGTTGGCCCGCGTGGCATCCTGCGCTTTACCGCCATTCACGGGGGGCTAAGGCCTGAGGCAAGCGCGCATCCTGAGACAACAAATGGGTTTGGGCAAGCTCAAATCGCTTGACTGGCCCGCAGCGCTTGCACCGCCGCCGCGTCCAGGCCCAGCTCGCGCAAGATGGCCTCGGTGTGCTCGCCCACAGCGGGCACGGGGTCCATGCGGTAGTCGTAGCGGTTGTTGCGCCCCGGAGGCAGCAGGGCGGGGATGTCTCCTGCGGGCGAGCCCACTTGTTGCCAGCGCTGGCGGGCCTTGAGCTGCGGGTGGGCCCACACACCCGCCATGTCGTTCATGCGGGCGTTGGCGATTTGCGCTTGGTCCAAGCGGGCTTCAACTTCGGCCGTGCGCATGGTGGCAAACACACCCAAAATCAAAGCTTGCAGCTCAGCACGGTGGGTGTTGCGCAAGGCATTGGTGCAAAAGCGCGCATCGCTGGCCAAGGCGGCATCGCCCAGCACCCCCTCGCAAAACACTTTCCACTCGCGCTCGTTTTGCAGGCCCAGCATCACCGTGCCGCCGTCGCCCACGGCAAAGGGGCCATAGGGGTAGATGCTGGAATGCGAAGCACCGGTTCGAGGGGGAGGCGCTGCGCCCTCAAAGGCGTAATACAGCGGGTAGCCCATCCATTCGCTCAGGGCCTCAAGCATGGACACGTCGATGTGGCTGCCCTGGTCGGTCTTGCCGCGCAAGAGCAGGGCCGAGAGGATGTTGGTGTAGGCATAAATGCCCGCCGCGATGTCGGCCATCGAGTTGCCCGACTTGGACGGGGCCTCTGGCGTGCCAGTGACCGACAGCAGACCCGCTTCGCTTTGGATCAGCAGGTCATAGGCTTTCTTGTCGCGGTAAGGGCCGTCTTCGCCGTAACCCGAGATGTCGCAAACAATGAGCTTGGGGTGCGTGGCGCTGAGCGCTTCGAACGACAAGCCCATGCGCGCAGTTGCACCGGGCGCTAGGTTTTGCACCAGCACATCCGCGTCCTTGAGCAGCTCGCGCAGCACGGCCATGGCGTGGGGGTTTTTCAGGTCGAGCGTGAGGCTCTCTTTGGAGCGGTTGGTCCACACAAAGTGCGAGGCCTGGCCGCGCACCCGCGTGTCGTAGGCCCGCGCAAAGTCGCCCGCGCCGGGCCGCTCGACCTTGATGACGCGTGCGCCCAAGTCGGCCAGTTGCCGCGTGCAAAAGGGCGCGGCAATGGCGTGTTCGAGAGAGACGACGGTGATGCCGTCCAAAGGTCTTGTCATATCGATCTGGCCCTCAGATTTGATCAATGAATGCATGCAGTTGGATTTACTCCTGTAGGAGCTGTCTCCGACCGCGATGAGGCTGTGCTTGATCGCGCTCAGAGAGCGCTCCTACACACAGGGTTTCGCCCGTATTTAAGGAGCGGTCTCCGACCGCGATGAGGCGGTGCTTGATCGCGCTCAGAGAGCGCTCCTACACACACAGGGTTTCGCCCGTATTTAAAACGAGCGGGGCAAACCGAGGATGTGCTTCGGCCACGTAGCCGAAGATCATATCGGCCAGTTGCCGCGTGCAAAGGGGCGCGGCAATGGCGTGTTCGAGAGAGACGACGGTGATGCCGTCCAGAGGTCTTGTCATATCGATCTGGCCCTCAGATTTGATCAATGAATGCATGCAGTTGGATTTACTCCTGTAGGAGCGGTCTCCGACCGCGAAGAGGCGATGCTTGATCGCGCTCAGAGAGCGCTCCTACACACACAGGGTTTTACCCGTATTCAAGGAGCGGTCTGCGACCGCGAAGAGGCTGTGCTTGATCGCGCTCAGAGAGCGCTCCTACACACACAGGGTTTCGCCCGTATTTAAAACGAGCGGGGCAAACCGAGGATGTGCTTCGGCCACGTAGCCGAAGATCATATCGGCCAGTTGCCGCGTGCAAAGGGGCGTGGCAATGGCGTGTTCGAGAGAGACGACGGTGATGCCGTCCAGAGGTCTTGTCATATCGATCTGGCCCTCAGATTTGATCAATGAATGCATGCAGTTGGGTTTACTCCTGTAGGAGCGGTCTCCGACCGCGATGAGCCGGTGCTTGATCGCGCTCAGAGAGCGCTCCTACACACACAGGGTTTTACCCGTATTCAAGGAGCGGTCTGCGACCGCGAAGAGGCGATGCTTGATCGCGCTCAGAGAGCGCTCCTACACACAGGGTTTTGCCATTTCCTTTAAAACGAGCGGGGCAAACCGAGGATGTGCTCGGCCACATAGCTGAAGATCATATTGGTCGACACCGGTGCGACTTGGTACAGGCGCGTTTCGCGGAACTTGCGCTCGATGTCGTATTCGCAGGCAAAGCCAAAGCCGCCGTGGGTTTGCAGGCAGACGTTGGCCGCCTCCCAGCTGGCCTTGGCCGCGAGGTACTTGGCCATGTTGGCTTGGGCCCCGGCATTTTGCAGGGTGTCGATTTTTTCGCAGGCTTTCCAGCGCATCAGGTTGGCCGCTTCGAGTTCGATGAAGGCGTCGGCAATCGGGAACTGCACGCCCTGGTTTTGACCAATCGGGCGGCCGAACACCACACGGTCTTTGGCGTATTGCGTGGCGCGGTCAATGAACCAGTAACCGTCGCCAATGCACTCGGCGGCGATCAGCACGCGCTCAGCGTTCAGGCCATCGAGCAGGGTCTTGAAGCCCTGGCCTTCTTCGCCCAAGAGCGCGTCTTCGGGGATCTCCAGATTGTCAAAAAACAGCTCGTTGGTCTCGTGGTTGACCATGTTCAAGATCGGCCGCACCGTGAGGCCGTTGCCGATGGCGGTCTTCAGATCAATCAAAAAGCAGGACAGGCCTTCGGAGCGTTTGGTGACCTGGTCGGCGGGTGTGGTGCGGGCCAGCAGAATCATCATGTCGCTGTGCTGGATGCGCGAAATCCAGACCTTCTGGCCGTTGATGACCCAGCGGCCGTCCTTGCGCACGGCGCTGGTCTTGAGTTGGGTGGTGTCGCTGCCGGTGGTGGGCTCGGTCACGCCCATGGACTGGATGCGCAACGCGCCGGTGGCGATCTGGGGCAAGAGCGTGTTCTTTTGCGCGTCCGAGCCGCTGCGCACGATGGCGTTCATCACGTACATCTGACCGTGGCAGGCGCCCGAGTTGCCGCCCGAGCGGTTGATCTCTTCCATGATCACCGAGGCCTCGGCCATGGACAGGCCCGAGCCGCCGTATTGCTGTGGAATCAGCGCGGCCATCCAACCGGCTTGGGTGAGCGCGTCGACAAATTCTTCGGGGTAGCCGCGCTTTTCGTCCACCTTGCGGTGGTACTCGTCAGGGAACTGGGCGCACAGGGCGCGCACCGCGTCGCGGATGTCTTGGTAGGGGTCGGGTGAGGTGTGCATGGTTTTTTGTATCGGTGAAACATCTCAGGCCAAACAGCGTCAGGCCAGCGTGGCCTGCGCCTGCATGGTGAGCCAGCCCTGGTGGTCACAAGACCACAGCTCAATCGTCTTGCCATCCTCAGACGGTCGGCCATTCAGCCGGAAGGGGTGCAGGTCAAAAGTGGGGCGCACGGCGCGGAACTGGAACGAGGCCAGGCGCGCCTGCGGCATTTGGCGGCGCACCAAGTCCACCAGCAAGGTGGCGATCAGCGGGCCGTGCACGATCAGGCCAGGGTAGCCTTCTTCTTGCGTCACGTAGCTGCGGTCGTAGTGGATGCGGTGCCCGTTGAAGGTGAGCGCCGAATAGCGAAACAGCGACACCGGGTCGGGCACAAACGCGCGCTGCCAAGGCGCGCCGGTTTCGGCCGCGGTGGGCTGCACTTCGGGAGCGCCCGGTATGGCGGCTGCGCGGTACACGATGTCGTGGGTTTCGCTCAGGCACAGGCCCTGGGCGTTGCTCAAAGCATGCTCAATCTCGACAAACAACAAATCGCCCGTGCGGCCAGACTTGTGCTTGACCGAGGCGATGCGCGACTGCTTTTGCGCCGCATCGCCCACGCGCAGCGGGTTGCTTTGCCACTGCAGGCGACCGCCAGCCCACATGCGGCGCGGCAGCGGCACGGGCGGCAAAAAGCCCCCTCGCAAAGGGTGGCCGTCGGGCCCGATCTGACTTTGCGGGGCCTGCGGCAAAAAGTACAGCCAGTGCCACAGCGGCGGCACCTCGCTGCCCGCGGTTTGGCGGGCATCATCACGGTCGAGCAGGGCGCTTTGGCCACGCAAGGGCGCAGCCACGATCTCGTCGGTCAGCGTTTCGCTGCGGCCTTCCCAGCTGCGCAGGTGGGCGACTTGGGTCGCGTCTAAGGTGGTGGAGGTGTTCATGGGTGTGATCTTCGCCGAGTCGTCGCCAGCGGGCCTTCTGTCTTTGCCAAAGTGGGGGATTGTGCGGCGCTCTGAGGGTACAGCCCCCCGCAATCGACTGGGTGCAAGCCTGTGTCATGGACCCCATCCACGATAATCCATGCCTTTAGGCATTCGCTACGGAGAAAACCCCCATGAGCACATTCCAAACCACCGGCGCACGCGCCACCGGCCTGGCCACCTTGGCCGCCGACAGCACCGTGTTGGACACTTGGTACCCAGCCCCTGAGCTGGCCAGCGACGTGGCCGCCAGCGGCAGCACCCGCCTGACCCAAGCCCAAGCCATCGACGCCCTGGGTGCTGACGTGGCCCAAGCCCTGAGCGCCTGCGCCGTGCGCGGCACCACCGTGGTGGCCGTGCGCACCGAGATCAAAAGCTTGGCCGACGCGCCCGCCGACACGCACGACGCCTACCTGCGCCTGCACCTGCTGAGCCACCGCTTGGTTCTGCCACACGGTGCGAATGTGACCGGCATCTTTGGCCTGCTGGCCAATGTGGCCTGGACCAACTTTGGCCCCTGCGCTGTGAGCGAAGTGAGCGCTGCCCGCATGCGGGCTCGCGCTGCGGGCCGTGTGCTGGAGATCAAAGGCGTGGACAAGTTCCCTCAGATGACGGACTACGTGATCCCGTCGGGCGTTCGCATTGCCAACGCCGACCGCGTGCGCTTGGGCGCGCACCTGGCCAGCGGCACCACCGTCATGCACGAAGGTTTTTGCAACTTCAACGCCGGCACCTTGGGCGCCAGCATGGTCGAAGGCCGCATCAGCGCCGGTGTGGTGGTGGATGACGCCAGCGACATCGGCGGCAGCGCGTCCATCATGGGCACGCTGTCGGGTGGCGGCAAAGAGGTCATCAAGGTGGGCAAGCGCTGCCTGCTGGGGGCCAATGCGGGCATCGGCATCTCGCTGGGCGACGACTGCATCGTCGAAGCCGGTTGCTACATCACCGGCGGCAGCCGCGTGCAAATGCCCGATGGTTCGGTCATGAAAGCCAAAGAGCTGTCCGGCAAAAACGGCATCTTGTTCCGCCGCGACTCACAGTCGGGGGCTTTGCACGCCATTCCGCGCAACAAGAGTTGGGGCGAGTTGAACGCGGAGTTGCACAAGAACTGAGTTCGGATCTGCTCAACACAAAACGGCGTGCACGCATGAGCGGCACGCCGTTTTTTTAAGCCCTGGCCAGGTGCTGTTTGGCCAGACTCACATACCAATCCAGGCACCCCGGGTTGGCCATGGCGTCTTTGTTGACCACCTTTTCCAGTGGCTGACCCAACATGAGTTTTTTGATCGGCAGTTCTTGTTTTTTGCCGGACAGGGTGCGCGGGATCTCGGCGACCTGGAAGATTTCATTCGGGATGAAACGTGGGCTGAGCGCGAGCTTGATGGCGTTGTTGAGCTTGGCTTTGATCACGTCGTCAAACGCCGTACCCGGGCGCAGCACCACAAACAAAGGCATGTAGCTTTCTTTGCCCAAATACTCCAGGTCCACCACCATCGAGTCCATGACTTCGGGCAGGGCTTCGACCGCGCTGTACAGCTCGCTGGTGCCCATGCGCAGGCCGTAGCGGTTGATGGTGGCGTCGCTGCGGCCAAAGATCACACAGCCTTCGCCCTCGCCTTGCGCGTTGCCGATGCGCAGCCAGTCGCCATGCCGCCACACGCCGCCCATGCTGGCCGGGCCGTTGCCACCACCGGGCATGCGGCCGTGGCCTGCGGGGTACATCTCAAAATAGCTGGCCAAGTAGCGGGCGTTGTTGGAGTCGCCCCAAAAGTACAGCGGCATGGACGGGATGGGCTGGGTGCAGACCAGCTCGCCCACTTCGCCCAACACCGGCTCGCCCGCTTCGTTCCAGGACTCCACCGCACAGCCAAGTTCGCGGCATTGCATGACGCCGGGCTCTTGCGGCAGCTCGCGGTGGCCGCCCACAAAAGCGCCCGCAAAGTCGGTGCCGCCTGAGATGTTGCACCACCAAATGTCCTGGCTCAACGACCCATCATCAGCAGGCGCGAAGTGGTCCATGGATTGCCGCGCTTCGCTCGCAATGACGGTGAAAGGGGTCGCCATGGCGGCCGGGGGGCTTGCATTGGCGGTGGGGGGGCTTGCGTTG
>NZ_JBIKIL010000156.1:0-7432 GCF_044361645.1 Limnohabitans sp.
GTTTGGACAGCGAGTTGGCGTCTTTTGGCTTCACCCATTTGGTGACCTCTGTAAATCCGTTGAAACTGGCTACCAGTCTAGCTTGCGGCCGGTTTATGCAACGTCAACTGCCGGAAATAGGTTCAATCGCCACCAGCCTGTTTGACGACAATTGCCTTGGCCGGCGTGTTGCCTCCAAGGCCTGCGTTTGAACCGCCAGCCGACGCTTGTTTGCTCGACGCATGGGCTGACTTCGACAGGCCCTTTGCCCCCCCGGTCTAGCTCCCCGGTGTAGCTTGCAGCGTTTTGACACACGGTCAACTGCCGCAGATGGCCTGATTTTCAATGGGCCGCAGAGCTTGCAGCGTGGTAGCCCAACAAGAGGGCTGACCAATTGGCCTCGGTCCATGCCAAATGTGCGCTGTGCCGGCGCTCTTTGTGCAAAGACCGGCGCAAACGCGCCAAGTTGGCGGCTTTCCAAGTGTCGCCGCTGCGCAGTCGGCATTTGTCAAAGTCGACCACCCAGGCTTGGCCTTGGGCGTCGAGCAAGAGGTTGTGGGCATTCAGGTCGGCGTGAAACACCTGTGCGTTGTGCAAGCGCCCAATCGCATGGCCCAGCGCTTGCCATTCTGAATGAGAGACGGATCGGGTGCTGAGGCACTCGACCAGGTTGTGGCTGTCGGCAATCCAGCCCACGGCGATGTCGCAGCGGTAGCCCCAAGCTTGCTGCTGGTGGCGGGCCGCCATCGGTTGTGGCACGGGCAAGCCCAGCGAGCGCAGGTGGCGCAGCAAGACAAATTCGCGCATGGCGCGCCCCGCATGCACTTGCCGACCCCAAAACCAGTCGCCCAGCAGGTGCGCAAGCAGGCCGCCTCGGTGGTAATGCCG
Source organism: Limnohabitans sp. (assembly GCF_044361645.1). Taxonomy (GTDB): domain Bacteria; phylum Pseudomonadota; class Gammaproteobacteria; order Burkholderiales; family Burkholderiaceae_C; genus Limnohabitans_A. Next base: position 868 of record NZ_JBIKIL010000156.1, read on the forward strand.
CAGCACCACACGCGTGCCGTGCAGCTCGGTCAGCAGGGCTTGACCTCGGCCGCTGCCTGGGGCAGCTGCTGTCGGCTGTGTGTGCCTTGCCGTTTCAAACCATTCGGGTGCCAGGCCCTCGGGCTGTAGGCTCCAGATGGTGCAATTGGTGCGGGTGTGCCTTGCGCGATGGCTGTAGACGGCGGCGTCGTTTGGCGTCGTGGCCAGGCCCATGAATGAGGCCATGGCCGCGCAGCTGCGGACGCTGGCGCCTTGATGTTGAGCCATCCAAGTTTGCGATTGGTGTTGCGCAAGCTGCAAGGCTTGCTGGGAGCCCAGCCACTGCCCCAGGGCTTGCCAAATGTCGTGGGGGGTGTTGGCGCACACGCCCAAACCAGCTTGCCCGAGCGCTGCAAACAGCGATGCGGCATTGTGGGTGTGCGGTCCGTGCACCACGGGCTTGCCCAAGGCCAAGGCTTCCAGAGGGTTGTGGCCGCCCAGCGGTGCCCAAGTTCCGCCGATGCAGGCGACTTGTGCCCAGTTGTACCAGCGCGAGAGTTGTCCCATTTCATCGACCAGAACAATTTGGGTGTTGGCATGGCCCGACAGGCCTTCGCTGCTGCGCTCGAATGGCAAAGCCATGTTGCGCAAGCGCTGGGCTACGGCTTCAAAGCGTTGGCGGTGTCTTGGCACCAAAACCAAGAGCCAATCGGGGTGCTGGGCAAACACCTCGGGCCACAGGGCGAGCAGCATGTCTTCATCTTGCGCGTGGCTGCTGCCCAGCACAATGCCTTGCCGATGGGGCCAGTGGGGCAGGGGGGCAGCCGTGGGGGTGTGCGTATCAAATTTCAAATTGCCAGCCACGGTCAAGCGCTCGGCCCTGACACCCAAAGCCGCAAAGCGCTGGGCGCTGCCCGGGTCAGCGGCCACCACCATGGCCAGTTGTGACCAGATGGGCCTCATGAGGGCGGGCCACTTGCGGTACTGTGCAGCCGAGCGCTCAGAGAGCCGGGCATTGACCACAATCACTGGCAGGGCGCGGGCGCGGCATTCGGCCAAGGTGTTGGGCCAAAGTTCGCGCTCGATCAGCACCAGCAAGCGGGGTTGCCACCGGTCAAGCCAGCGCCGTACCGAGCCGGGGGTGTCCAGCGGCGCATAGACCACGCACAGTTGCTCACCCCAGCGGGCACGCAAGGCCTGTTGGCCAGCGGGTGTTTGGGTGCTGATCAGCAGCGAATGGGCGGGCCATTTCAGCAACAGTTGATCGATCAGTGGCAGCAGAGCTTGGATTTCGCCAACAGATGCGGCGTGCAACCAAATGCCCCCCATGGGGCCGGGTTGGGCTTGCATGACCCCCAAACGCTCAGACCAAGCGTGGCGGTAAGCGGTCTCGCGTCGGCCTCGCCACCACAACCAGGCCAGCATCGGCAGCAGCAGCAGCCTGGACACCCAGGCGTACGTGAACAAGGCCAATGTGGCCATGGGGCTTGCAAACAAGGGTGCTGCTGAAGGGCTTATTGTTGGAACATGGCACCCAACTGCTCGAGGTCACTGGCCTTGAGCACCCCGGCCGCTTGGCGTAACCGCAAAAACCCCAGCAGCACATCGTGCCGGGCCTTGGCCAGGTCGCGCTTGGTTTGGAACAACTGGCTTTGGCTGTTGAGCACATCGATGTTGATGCGCACGCCCACTTGGTAGCCCAGTTTGTTGGCGTCCAAGGCGCTTTGGCTAGAGGCTTCGGCCGCCTCCAGTGCTTTGACTTGGCCCAGGCCCGACTGAACGCCGTAAAACGCGGTGCGGGTGGCTTGCGACACCGAGCGCTGGGCAGCTTCCAATTCGAAGCGGGCCTTGTCTTGCAGGGCCACGGTTTCTTTGATGCGGTTTTGCGTGGCGTTGCCCGCGTACAAGGACATATTGAAGACCAGGCCTATGCTGGCGGTGTTGTTGTTGACCCGCGAGTTGGAGGGGGCACCGTTTGAGTTGAAGCGGTTGCTGGCGTAGTTGGCGGTCAGGTCCAAGGTGGGCATGTGGCCCGCGTTGGCTTTGTCTGTTTCGAGCAAGGCCAACTCCAAGCCGATGCGCGCTTGCGCGATAGCGGGGCTTTGCGCCAGGGCGGTTTTGACCCAGCTCTCGGCATCTCCAGCGTCTTGCGCATACAGCCCGATGACCGATTGCACGGCCAGGGGTTGGGCGTTGAGCAGGCCGACCGATTCGTCAAGCGCCATTTTTTTGATGCGCAAATCGTTCACGGCTGCGATCTCTTGGGCGGTCACCAAGTCAAAGCGGGCTTGGGCTTCGCGGGTGTCGGTGATGGTGGAGGTGCCCACTTCAAAGTTGCGTTTGGCTGCGGCCAGTTGCTCTGACACCGCATTTTTTTGGGCTTTGACGAACTTCAAACTTTCTTCGGCCACCAGCACGTCAAAGTAAGCTTGGCTGCCGCGCACCATCAGGTCTTGTTCTGTGGCGGTGAGCTGGGCCAGTGCCAAGTCTGCTTGCTTGAGGCCTTGTTCGTAGCCAGCTTGGTTGACGCGCCGAAACAGGGGGTGGTTGGCGCTCAGGTTCATGCTGCGCGTGCCGTAGCGCGAATCGGGACTGATTGGGGTTTGGCTGTCGAAGTCGACTTCGTTGGCCGACAGGCCCAGACCCACTGTGGGCCTGAGCAAAGCTTTGGCTTGTTCGGCCTTGGCCAGGTTGGCTTGGTACAAGGCTTGTGCCGCCTTGAAATTGGCATCGTGGCCCTTGGCGGCTTCGTAGAGCTGCACCAGACTTTGGGCTTGAGCCACACCAGTGAAAACAGCCGCCAAGGCAAGGGTCAGGGGCAAGATACGCAGTTTCATGGGGTGGGGTCTTTCAGAATTCGGACAGTTCAGACGGCTCAGTAAACCGGGATGGTGGGGTCTACTTGGACAGACCAAGCATGGATGCCGCCGCTCACATTGGCCACTTCGAAGCCGTGTTTTTCTAAAAAAGCGGCCACTTGCATGCTGCGGCTACCGTGGTGGCACAAGCAGGCGATGGGCCGAGATTTGTCCAACTCGTCAAGGCGCGCCGGGATGGTTTGCATGGGCATGTGCACGCAGTCCATGGCCTCGATTTGGGCGCTGGCGGTTTGCAATTCCCAGGCTTCGCGCACATCGAGCAAAACAGGGCGCTGCGCTTGGGCCTGGGCCCAATGGGTCAGTTGCGCGGGGGTGATTTGGTCCATGGCAAAAGCTTTCAAAATTGAAAACGAGAATGCTCAGCAAATCCGCTCAGGCGTGGGGCATTGCAGTCCCAAGGCTCCGTGGTGGTCCACTGGCTGTCGCTGGTGCGGGTGATCACGGTGGTGCGCATCATGGGCTCTTGGCCCACTATGGCCACCAAGCGGCCTCCCACGCTGAGTTGCTGCAGCAAAGCCTGAGGCACTTCTGCCACCGAGCCGTTGAGCACAATCGCGTCAAAAGGCCCATCGGCTGGCGCGCCTTGGGAGCCATCGGCCACGCGCACGCTGGCGTTGTGCACACCTGCACGCTGCAAGTTGGTTTGCGCTTGGGCGGCCAATGCCGGGTCGATTTCAAGGCTCAGCACGCTGGCCGCTTGGTGCGCCAGCAAAGCGGCCATGAAACCCGTGCCGGTGCCCACGTCCAGCACTTTGTCGGTTTTTTGCACAGCCAGGTCTTGCAGCAAGCGCGCTTGCACGCGAGGGGCGAGCATCACTTGGCAGGCACCTTTGCCGAGGGGGATTTCCATGTCCACAAAGGCCAGCGCTTTGTGCGCCAAAGGGGCGAAGTCTTCTCGGTGCACGCTGGACAGCAGCGCCAAAACCTGGGCGTCGAGCACTTCCCAGGGGCGAATTTGCTGCTCAATCATGTTGAATCGGGCTTGGTTCAGGTCCATTTTTCCACTCCTGCAGGGGTCTTGTTCATTCAGCGGGTGATTTTAAGCGGCGGGTGTGTCATGTCCCTGACGGGCGGGCCCAAGGCCAGCTTTGGTGCGCAGCCATTGCGCCAAGTCGTCCATGTAGCAATACACCACCGGCACCACCACCAAGGTGAGCAAGGACGAGGTGATGACCCCGCCAATGACCGCTTGGCCCATGGGGGCGCGTTGCTCAGCGCCTTCTGTCAGCGCAAAAGCCAGCGGCACCATGCCAAAAATCATGGCCAAGGTGGTCATCAAAATCGGGCGCAGCCGCACCTTGGCGGCCATCAACAAGGCCTCGTGCCGGGGCAGCCCGGGCACCAGCGTGCCGTGTTCGTCGTGTTGGTCTTGCCGGGCGCGAATGGCAAAGTCCACCAGCAAGATGGCATTTTTGGTCGCCAAGCCCATGAGCATGATCACGCCAATGATGGAAAACATCGACAGCGTCGAGCCAAACAGCATGAGCGCCATGGCCACGCCGATCAAGGTCAAGGGCAGCGATGTCATGAGGGCCAATGGTTGGAAAAAGCTCTTGAATTGGCTGGCCAAAATCATGTAGATGAAGATCACCGCCATGAACAAAGCCGACAAGGCGTAGCCAAAAGACTCGGCCATGTTTTTGGTCGAGCCGCCAAAGGTGTAGCGGTATCCGGGGGGCAGGCTCAGGCTGTCCATGGCGGCGCGGATGTCGGTGGACACTTCGCCAGCCGAGCGTCCAAACACGTTGGCGTTGATGGCCACTTCGCGCATCATGTCGCGCCGGTTGATTTGGTTGGAGCCCGTGGTCTCGCTGATCTCGGCCACTTGACCTAAGCGCACGATGCGTGGGCTCCCATCGCTGGCGGTGCCGACCACAAAGGGCAGGCGCTCGAGGTCTTGGGGGCTGTTGCGGGCCTCGGGGGAGAGGCGCACATTCACGTCGTAAGTCTGGTCATCGGCTGCCCGCCAGTTGCCCACTGTTTGGCCTGCGATCAAGGTTCGCAGTGGCCCGGCCAGTTGCGCCGTGCCCAAGCCCAAGTCGGAGGCCGCGTCACGCTTGATTTGGATGTTGATCTCCGGCTTGTTGGGCTTGACGCTGGAGTCCAGATCCACCAGGCCGGGGATGTCTCTGACCTTGTCCAGTGCCCGCAAGGCCAAACGTTCCAGCTCTTTTTGGTCAGGACCTTGTAAAGAAAATTCGATCTGTTTGTTGCCGCCTACCGCGTCGAGCAAACCGGCATGGGTGACCGCGATGCCCGGCACCCCTTGCAAGCGCACGCGCAGCACCGCCGACATTTCATCCGCGTTGCGATCACGGTCCTTGCGGTCCACCAGTCGGATGTACAAGTTGACGTTGTTTTTGCCCTGCGCATTGGCGGTGTTGATGGTGCTGACGGTGTAGCGCACCTCGGGGAAGTCGCGCAAAATGGCTTCGACTTGGCGCGTCTTGGCCTCAGTGGCTTCGAGCGAAGTGCCCACCGGGGTTTCAAACTTGAGTGAGGTTTCAGAGAAGTCGGCTTTGGGCACAAACTCGGTGCCCAGTGAGCGCATCATGAACAAGCTGGCCACAAAAATCAGCAAGGCCAGCCACACAGTGGATTTTTTGTGGGCCAAGGCCCACCGCAGCAGTGATTGGTAAAAGGTCGCCAAATGCTCTGTGCCCCGGTCAAACCAGCCGGTCAATCGCCCCAGCGTTTTGTCATACAGGTTGCGGGGCGCTTGGTTTTTGCCGTGTGCATCGATGGCCGGGTCATGCCAAATGCTCGACAACATGGGGTCGAGGGTGAAGCTGACAAACATCGAGATCATGACGGCTGCCACGATGGTGATGCCGAACTCGTGAAAGAACTTGCCGATGATGCCTTCCATGAAGCCGATGGGCAAAAACACCGCCACGATCGACAAGGTGGTGGCCAGCACGGCCAAGCCGATTTCTTGCGTGCCGTCGAGCGAGGCTTTGAACGGATTTTTGCCCATTTGCACATGGCGCACGATGTTCTCGCGCACCACAATCGCGTCGTCAATCAGCAGGCCCACGCAAAGGCTCAGCGCCATCAGCGTGATCATGTTGATGGTGAAGCCAAACAGCTGCATGAACATGAAGGTGCCGATCAAAGAGATCGGCAAGGTCAAGCCCGTGATGACGGTGGAGCGCCAAGAGTTGAGGAACAAAAAGACGATCAACACCGTCAGGAAGGCCCCCTCTATCAGGGTGTCGCGTACGTTGTTCACCGACACCCGGATGGCGCGCGAATTGTCTGTGATGGGTTCGAGTCGCAGGCCTTCGGGCAGTTGTTTTTTCAATTCGGCCACGGTTTTGACCAGACCATCCACGACTTGAATGGTGTTTTCGTCTTGTGACTTCTGGACCGACATTAATAGGGTGCGTTGCCCGTTGTAAAGCGCCAGATTTTCAAGCTCTTGCGCCCCATCTTGCACAGTGGCCACTTGCGACAAACGTATGGGGGTGCCGTTTTTTCGGGCCACGATGATGCTGCCAAAATCCTCGGGTCGCTTCATGCGCGAAGCTATTTGCACCACACGTTCTTGTTCCAATGAGCGGATGGCGCCCACTGGTAAATCTTGGTTTTCGTTGCGCACGGCGGTCACCACCTGCTCGGCGCTGATGCCCAGCGACTCCATGGCAGCAGGTTGCAAATAGAGGTTGATCTCGCGTCGGCTGCCGCCTACCAAGGTCACCGAGCCC
>NZ_JBIKIL010000050.1:0-24281 GCF_044361645.1 Limnohabitans sp.
CACATGTGTGCACGAATGAGGTTGCGCTTAACGCCCCTGCCATTGAAGTACATCAATGCCAAATTGTATTGGGCATCCAACTCACCTTGGGCTGCAGACAATTTGTACAGACGGACTTCTTGAGCAACATCCCTTTTGACACCCAAACCCGCGCCATACATCAAACCCAGGTTGTATTGAGCCGTTGGATGCCCTTGGGCGGCAGAAAGTTTGAACCATCGGGCTGCTTCAGAATAATCGAGCGCCACGCCCTGCCCTTGGCTGTACATCAGCCCGAGGTTCAATTGCGCAATTTGCCGGCCCTGTTCAGCCGCCAGCTTGAACCAGCGGAATGCTTCAGCGTGGTCTTGGGCAACGCCGCGCCCCTGTCGGTACATCAGGCCCAAGTTGTTTTGAGCCAATGCGCGCCCTTGAAGGGCCGCGAGTTTGTACCAACGTGCAGCCTCCACCTCATTTTTGGCCAGACCCACGCCGTTTTCGTAAATCAAAGCGAGATTGAACTGGGCGTCTGCAAGGCCCTGATCGCCCGCCAACGCATACCAACGCAGCGCTTGAGCATGGTTGAGTTCGACACCCAAGCCATTTTCATAACTGTATCCAAGACTGAACTGGGCCTCGGCAAGGCCTTGATCGGCCGCCATCTTGTACCAGCGCACAGCCTCAGCCCTGTCTTTGGCTACCCCTTGGCCTAAAGCGTAAGCACCCGCAACGTTGAGTTGGGCCACTGCATTGCCTTGTGCGGCAGCCAATTTGTACCAGCGGACCGCTTCCTTCGCGTTTTTCTCAACACCCAATCCTTGCAAATAGATATGGCCCATGCGAAGCATCGCAAAGGCGTCATTGTTTTCAGCCGCTTGTTGAAATTGCCTCAATTGAGCTGCATTTACTTGGCCAGTCGACGAAAGTTGGGGCTTGTCCAGCACGGTGGCAGATGCCCCTGTAAAGAAAAAAGCGACCATCCATAAAGTATTTTTGAACATTCAATTTCCAATGAAAATTTTCATTTGAATCCATTGCCATTGACAACCAATTGCGGTTTTTAATGCAACACACAGGGTGAGCTGTCGCTTTCGAGCGACCATGATGATTGGGCATTTGACCCATCCATTGAACCCATCACTTAGCCTTTGCAAAGTCAACATGGCTAGCAAATGTACAGCATTTGAATGCCTTTTAAACTCGTTTTGCCCAATGTCAACATGAACTGCGACAGCCCTTGTTGGAAATTATTGGCAATCCACAAGCTCATGCTTTGATTTTTGACCCAGCAAGGCCCGCCAACTCAGACTGGGCATTTTAAAACTTCGCATGGCTGCTGTGGGGGATGTGGCACACAGGCCTGCTGGTCGTTTCGTGTCCTGAATACGCGGCTTTGGCTTGTCAAGTTTGCAGAAAGTGGCCGCTTTGGGCATCCTCGCCTGAAGCCTTGAGGGTTGACGCAGACCTCTGAGCATTTTTTTGCAATTCAGATAGAAAAAAGTTCAGTCATGGGCCCATAGGCCCGTAGACCCATAAGCCTGATTGCAAAACTCTTGCCAAAGCCAAGCTCTTTGGTGCCCCGGGCCGAAATCGAATCGGCACGCCCCTGTTACGGAAGCAACGGATTTTAAGTCCGGTGTGTCTACCAGTTTCACCACCGGGGCACAGGCGCTATTGTGCCTTGATAAGGCCGTTTTTTGGCTTCAGGCCACCTGCAAATTCAGCATGGCAAAAGCGTACAAGGCGATGGCCGTCAGAAAAGCCACCGACCAAGCCATGGTGCGCCACTTGTCTTGGTCAAGCAAGTAAAAGACCACATAAGCCACCCGTGCAGCCATGAACAAGAGGGCCAGCGTGTCGACCATGGTTGGATCAACCCCGGTGAGCAAAGCCAAAATGATGCCCACAGCAAACAGCGGGAAGGCCTCAAAACAATTGGCTTGGGCAGCATTGGCGCGTGCTCTGAAGCCAGTTTGACGCGACAGCCAGGCCCGAGGGTCGTGGTTGTCATAATCTTTGAAGCCAGATTTGGCAATGCCCGCGCACACCACCGGCATGATGCCCGCCGCCAATACCGCGCTGTATGAAATCAACATGCCGGCCTCTCCTTTGAAGTCATTGTCAAAAGCCTGCCGACGACCGACAGGCCCAGCAAACATCGAAAAAAAAGCCACTGATTCAACCTCAGTGGCTTGGCGCAAGCCCGGCCGAAGGCCAGGCGCGCGGGCTCAACCGCCTTTTTTGGAGCGCTTGCCCGGGTTCTTCTTGCTGCGCGTGGCTACGCCACGCTCGAGGCTCACGCGCTGACCACGGCCAGCTGTGGGCAAAGTCACGCCAGGCAATGCAGGCAGTGGCGGTGTGAATTTACGATCTGCTTCTGTGAAGATTTTGTTGCCCATCTTTGGCTCCGAATGAAAATACAAAGCAGCATTAGGCCACAAGAAAGGAAGAGTCAGGGCCAAGCACCCAGATGATTGCGCAGATTGTGAAATCTGCTGTCTGTGCCGCTTGCTGCCCTGAATGGTCAGGACCGGCCCTGCATCCGTGTTTTCCAAAGTCCAGGTCGCAAGCTTGAAGACCGTTCCAGCCAAGCACCCGCAGGGTCAGCCGTCTTTGCGCAAAGCCACTGCAAATCCTTTTTGCACACCGGGTCTGGCCATCATCGCTTGGTACCAGCGCTGGACGTTTGGGAACTGCTGCAAATCCACATGGTGGCGCGGATGACGCCAGACCCAACCCAAAATGGCAAAGTCAGCGATCGACAACTCGCCTGCGAAATGTGTGAAATGGGCAAGTCGGCGGTCCATCACGCCATAAAGGCGCAGGGTTTCGGCCATGAAACGTGCCAATCCGTAGCGCTTATCGCCCTCATGGGTCAGGGCTGCAAAATGATGCACTTGGCCCGGCGCGGGACCCATACCCCCCACTTGGAACATCAACCACTCGAAGCTTGCCACCCGCGCCGCGCCATGGGCAGGCAGAAATTGGCCATATTTTTCGGCCAAATAGACCAAAATGGCACCCGACTCAAACACCGTTTGCGTTTGGCCATCTGGGCCCTGCGTGTCCAGCAGCGCCGGGATTTTGTTGTTGGGGCTGATCTTCAAAAATGCCGGGTCAAACTGCTCGTTTTGGGTGATGTCCACGACCTGCACCGTGTAGGGCAGACCCATTTCCTCCAGCGCCACTGTGATTTTCCGCGCGTTGGGGGTATCGAAAGCAAACAAGGTCAGCGCCATGGCAAAGGTTTCCTGTCAGGGTAGAAGGCGTTGCGGTGCGCAACAGCGTTGCAGCCAAGACCACGCGTCAACACGCCCGATCTGCGCTCAAGACAGTTTACAAGCCCTGGCGATTCAGCCCCATGGGGTTGACATCTGAATGCAGCCCCGGCTTGGCTTCTCCAGCTTTGGCGTTGTCAACTCGGCTGTGATTTCACGCGATTTGTTTTTTCGCACCGGAGCAATGGCTGAGGCCGCGTTTTTCTCGGCATTGCGGACACAGCGCCGAAATCCGCGGCGCACCACCAAGGTCGCTGAGTAAGCCCCCCCCAAAAATGTCAAAAGCTGCAGGGCACAATGGCTTGGACTCGGTTAAAAAACATGAGAAAAACAAGGCATTCAGCACGGCCAACGACAATGCCACATCAGCGCAAGAGGCGCTGCACCGCTGCACCAAGGGGTCATCCCGATGCCTTCAGGAAAATTTCACACCATCCCGTTTGCCCATTGTCTCCAAAGCGCCGCGCCCTGTCGCGCAAATGTACAAAAATCGGACCATGAACACTTATTTGAATTTCAGCGCCACAGCCTTGTCTTGGACTTTGCTGCTCACAGCGCCCGCTTGGGCACAAAACGCCATCACTGCAACGGCCGCTCAAGAGCCCGGTGCCCAAGTCCTGGCCTCAGGCATGGTGTACCGCTCTCTGAAAGAAGGCTCTGGCGCCAGCCCCAAAGCATCGGACCAAGTCACCGTGCACTACAAGGGCAGCTTGCCTGATGGCAAAGAATTTGACAGCTCTTACAAGCGGAACAAAAGCATAGACTTTCCGCTGACCCGCGTCATTCCCTGCTGGACCGAAGGCTTGCAGATGATGAAGGTCGGCGGCCAAGCCAAGTTGACTTGCCCGCCAGCCACCGCCTATGGCGACCGAGGTGCTGGGGGTGTCATTCCGCCCAAAGCCACCCTGTTTTTTGAGGTCGAGTTGCTGGCCATCAAGGGCAAATGAAACGCTTGCGCATCGCGTACCGCGGCCCAAGCATCCCCCACCGACATTTGCCCCAAGAGACACCCCATGAAGCGCCAATCTGACCGCATGGACGCGGTTGACAGCCCCATCATTCCGACCATCGCCCAACTCGTGCGCGACAACCCCGGCACCATCTCGCTGGGCCAAGGCGTCGTCAACTACGGCCCCCCTGCACAAGCTGTGGCTGGCCTGCCCGCCCTCATGGGCGATGCCCAACTGAACAAATACCAAGCCGTGGGCGGTATCGCGCCCTTGGTGGACAGCTTTCAGCAAAAATTGGCGCACGACAACCAGTTCGTTTGTGGCACCGAGTCGATCGTCATGGTCACTGCAGGCAGCAACATGGCCTTTCTCAACAGTGTCTTGGCTGTGGCCGATCCAGGTGATGAGTTCATCTTGCCCATGCCCTTTTATTTCAACCAAGAGATGGCGATACGCATGTGCTGTTGCCATCCCGTTGCCGTGCCTACCCACAGCGACTGGAGCTTGGATGTCGATGCCTTGGCCGCTGCCGTCACACCCCGAACGCGCGCCATTGTGACCGTCTCACCCAACAACCCCACCGGTGCCGTGTACAGCGAAGAAAGTCTGCGTGCGGTCAACGCCCTGTGTGCCCGCATGGGTCTGTACCATTTTTGTGATGAAGCTTATGAGTACTTCACCTACGAAGGTGCAAAGCACTTTTCGCCAGCCTCAATTCCTGGCGCCCAAGCGCATACCCTGTCGTTTTATTCCATGTCCAAAAACTATGGCATGGCCAGCTGGCGCGTTGGCTTTGTGGTGTTTCCGTCCGACCTGTTCGGTGCCATGAACAAGGTTCAAGACACCAATTTGATCTGCGCCCCTGTGGCCTCGCAATTGTTGGCCCTGCAAGCCCTCCAACTCGGCCGTGATTGGGTTATGCCCAAGGTGGCGGCCTTGTCGCAAGTGCGTGACCACGTCAACCAAGCGCTGCGCGGCCTCGGGGAATTGGCCCAATTTCCGCTCACTCAGGGTGCTTTTTATGTGCTGATGAAACTGCCCGGCGTCTCAGACCCCATGGCGTTCAACCGCACCATGACCGAGAAGCACCGTGTGGCCACCTTGCCAGGTTTTGCCTTTGGTTTGCATGACACGGCCAAAGCCAACTACCAACGCCTGTCTTACGGCGCACTCGATGCCGCCACCGTGGCAGAAGGCGTGACGCGCTATGTTGCAGCGGTCAAAGACTGGTACCGAGGCTGAATAGACGCCGATGCGCCGCCACCCACAGGCTTTGTTTTTTTCACCCCCCCTTGGAGCCCCTTATGCCATCACCCACACTGGAAAGTTTTACAGCCCAAGCCATGGACGAAGGCTTTGATGAAATCTTGGTGCGCGAGTGGGATGCCCACCTGCGACTGGACACCCACACCCACCCTTTTGACGTGAGCGCTTATGTGGCGCGCGGAGAATACTGGCTGACCGTGGGCGATGAAGTCAAACACTTGCAAACAGGCGATTTTTTCCGACTGGCACGCGATGTCGCGCACGCCGAACTGTACGGCGCAGATGGGGCTACCGTCTGGGTGGCCAGAGCCAACTGAACGCCCAAGCTCAACCCCAAGAGCGCTGCCCAGGCGGCAATTGGATGCGCCCATAAAAAAATGCCCCCGAAGCGAATTCCTCGGGGGCATGGTTTTTTGGAGGCGCGACCCAGAGTCGAACTGGGCTCGACGGATTTGCAATCCGTTGCATAACCGCTTTGCTATCGCGCCAAAAAACGATTGTCACTGAAACAAATGGGAAGCTCAGGCTTCCCATTTTTTGAGAAAAACCACCAGGATTTTTCAAGTGTTTGGAGCGGGAAACGAGATTCGAACTCGCGACCTCAACCTTGGCAAGGGTGCGCTCTACCAACAGAGCTATTCCCGCAAACTGACTGAAAGCTGGCACATCGAAAAATGGGAAATTTCCCGGTACCACTCAAAAACCTAGACTTCATTCACACACAAATTCGGCCCAAAGTCTGCTCTTGAGCAGGGCAACTTTTTGAAGTTGTCACCGAGAAACATCAGACAGGGCCTGCGCATCTGGAGCGGGAAACGAGATTCGAACTCGCGACCTCAACCTTGGCAAGGTTGCGCTCTACCAACTGAGCTATTCCCGCAAATTTGTTGAATTGACACCATGTGCCGCATCAGTGAAGGCTCAGATTGTAATTCAATATCCAGTGACTTCGGCCGCAAGTCAAAAATTTTGAGTCAATGTTTCACCGCCTCCGACTTGGGCGTGGCGGTGACTGCAGACAAAGCTGCCGCGGCCACTTCTTCATCGCTCAAGGGTGTGGGCTTGGCTTCCAAAGCCACTTCCAACACCTGGTCGATCCACTTCACCGGCACGATTTCCAGACCGTTTTTGACATTCTCGGGAATGTCTTGCAGGTCTTTCACGTTGTCCGCTGGAATCAACACGGTCTTGATGCCGCCGCGCAATGCCGCCAGCAGTTTTTCTTTCAAGCCGCCAATGGCCGTGACCTCACCGCGCAGCGTGATCTCGCCGGTCATGGCCACATCGGCGCGCACCGGGATGCCCGTCATCGCAGACACCATGGCCGTGGTCATGGCCGCGCCTGCGCTGGGGCCATCTTTGGGTGTGGCCCCGTCGGGCACATGGATGTGCAGGTCTTTCTTTTCGAAGACATCGTCTTTGATGCCCAACAGGCGCGAGCGACTGCGCACCACGGTGCGGGCGGCCTCGACCGATTCCTTCATCACATCGCCCAAGGAGCCGGTGCGGGTGATGACGCCTTTACCGGGCATCAGGGCCGCCTCGATGGTCAGCAAATCGCCACCCACCTCGGTCCAGGCCAAGCCCACCACTTGGCCGACTTGGTTCTTTTGCTCGGCACGGCCATAGGTGTACTTGCGCACACCCAAGAAGTCGTTCAGGTTGTCGGCATTCACCAGCACCTGCGGCGTCATTTGTTTAAGCAACAAGGCCTTGACGACCTTGCGGCAAATTTTGCCCAGTTCGCGCTCCAGCGAGCGCACCCCGGCTTCACGGGTGTAGTAACGCACCACATCGCGCACAGCGTCTTCGGTGACCTGTAACTCGGCGTCTTTCACGCCGTTGTTGGTCATTTGCTTGGGCAGCAAATACTTCATGGCGATGCTGGTTTTTTCGTCCTCGGTGTAACCGGACAAACGGATCACTTCCATGCGGTCGAGCAGGGCCGAGGGGATGTTCATCGAGTTCGAGGTGGCCACAAACATGACGTCGCTCAGGTCAAAGTCAACCTCCACATAGTGGTCGCCAAAGGTGTGGTTCTGCTCAGGGTCCAGCACTTCCAGCAGTGCGCTGGAGGGGTCACCCCGGAAATCCGTGCCCAGTTTGTCGATTTCGTCCAACAAGAACAAGGGGTTTTTGGTGCCAACCTTGTTCAGGTTTTGCAGCACCTTGCCGGGCAAAGCGCCAATGTAGGTGCGGCGATGCCCGCGAATTTCGGCCTCGTCGCGCATGCCGCCCAAGGCCATGCGCACGTATTTTCTGCCTGTGGCTTTGGCAATCGACTGGCCCAGCGAGGTCTTGCCCACGCCAGGCGGCCCGACCAGGCACAGGATGGGCGCTTTCACCTTGTCCACGCGTTGCTGCACTGCGAGGTATTCCAAAATGCGGTCTTTGACTTTGTCCAAACCAAAGTGGTCTTGGTTGAGCACCTCTTCGGCGTTGGCCAGATCGTGTTTGAGCTTGGTTTTCTTGCCCCATGGCAGACCGATCAAGACATCCAGGTAGTTGCGCACCACCGAGGCTTCGGCCGACATGGGCGACATCAGCTTGAGCTTTTTCAGTTCACCTTCGGCCTTTTTGCGGGCCTCGGCCGACATCTTGGCGGCCTTGATTTTCTTGCTGATTTCCTCAATGTCCGCGCCCTCTTCGCCATCGCCCAGCTCTTTTTGGATGGCTTTGACCTGTTCGTTCAGGTAGAAGTCGCGCTGGTTTTTCTCCATCTGGCGCTTGACGCGGCCGCGAATGCGTTTGTCCACGTTGAGGATGTCCACCTCGTGCTCAAGCTGCGCAAACAGGTTTTCCAAGCGCGCTTTGATGTTGGCCAAGTCCAGCACCTGCTGTTTGTTCTCGAGCTTGAGCGGCAGATGGGCCGCGATCGTGTCAGCCAAACGGCCCGGGTCATCGATGCTGGAGATCGAAGTGAGGATTTCAGGCGGGATTTTTTTATTCAGTTTGACGTACTGGTCAAACTGCTGCATCAGGGCGCGGCGCAGCGCCTCGATTTCGCTGCTGGCATCGGACTGCTCAAAAACCGGGTCCACCGGCGTGACCGAAGCCACAAAGTGTGTCTCGCCGTCCACAATCGACTTGACCACGGCGCGCTGCTGGCCCTCGACCAACACTTTCACGGTGCCATCGGGCAATTTGAGCATTTGCAAGATGGTCGAGACGCAGCCAACATCGAACATGTCGTCTACCGCGGGCTCGTCTTTGGCAGCGGTTTTTTGCGCCACCAGCATGATCCGGCGTTCGGCGGCCATGGCCGTCTCCAAAGCCTTGATGCTTTTGGGCCGACCCACAAACAAGGGGATCACCATGTGCGGAAACACCACCACATCGCGCAAGGGCAACATGGGCAATTCCATCAAGGTGGGCGGTAAAGGCGTGTGTCCAGACATGGTGTGTCCCTCGGGTCAATTCAGATACACATGGATGCTGCGCCAGCGAATTCAACCCCGTCAGAAAAAAGGGTATTGCTGGCGCTGCATCGCACTGGGGTCAAGCCTGCTTGGCCGACTCGCGGTAAACCAGCAGTGGGGGCTTGTTGTCGTCAATGACGGACTCGTCCACCACGACTTTTTCAACATTCGCCTGGTTGGGCAATTCAAACATGGTGTCGATCAGCGCCTGCTCCATGATGGAGCGCAGGCCGCGCGCACCGGTCTTGCGCGCCAAGGCCTTGCGGGCCATGGCGGTCAACGCATTGGGGCGCACTTCGAGCTCGACGCCTTCCATGGCCAACAGCTTGGTGAACTGCTTGACCACGGCGTTTTTGGGCTCGGTCAAGATCTGCACCAAAGCCTCTTCGGTCAGCTCAGCCAAGGTGGCGATCACCGGCAAGCGGCCCACCAATTCGGGAATCAGGCCGAACTTGATCAGGTCTTCGGGTTCCACTTCGTTGAACACATCGGTGAGGGCGCGTTGTTTTTTGCTCTTGACCGTGGCGCCAAAGCCAATGCCACCGGATTCGGTGCGGTTTTCGATGACTTTTTCCAGGCCTGCGAATGCACCACCGCAGATGAACAAGATGTTGGTCGTGTCGATTTGCAAGAAATCTTGGTTGGGGTGCTTGCGGCCGCCTTGGGGCGGAACGCTGGCCATGGTGCCTTCGACCAATTTGAGCAAGGCCTGCTGCACACCCTCGCCCGAGACATCGCGGGTGATGGATGGGTTGTCTGACTTGCGGGTGATTTTGTCGATCTCGTCGATGTAGACAATGCCGCGCTGGGCGCGCTCCACGTCGTAGTTGCAGCTTTGCAAGAGCTTGGCCACGATGTTCTCGACGTCTTCACCCACATAACCGGCTTCGGTCAGGGTGGTGGCGTCGGCCATGACGAAAGGCACATCCAACATGCGGGCCATGGTCTGGGCCAGCAAGGTTTTGCCAGAGCCCGTGGGGCCAATGAGCAAAATATTGCTCTTGGCCAACTCGACCTCGTCTTTTTTGGCGGTTTCTTTATGCTTCAGGCGTTTGTAATGGTTGTAAACCGCTACCGCCAAACTGCGCTTGGCTTTTTCTTGGCCAATCACGTAGTTGTCCAAGTTGGTCTTGATGTCCAAGGGCGTCGGAAGGCCCTCTTTTGCGTCCTCTCCAAGCGCTGAAGTCGAAGCCAATTCGTCGCGCACGATGTCGTTGCACAAATCGATGCATTCATCGCAAATAAAGACCGATGGACCTGCGATCAGTTTTTTGACCTCATGCTGACTTTTGCCGCAAAAGGAACAAAACAGGTTTTTTTCAGTCGTTGAGCCTTTTTTATCGGCCATAGATGTCGCCTCGGAATCCAGAATTCGTCAATGATAACGAAAGAAAAACGGCGTTTACCCTTTGGGGGTCAACGCCGTCAGCCAGGCAGCCCAGCTGCCTCAAGCGCGTTTGGAAATGACTTCGTCGATCAAGCCATAGTCTTTGGACTCTGCAGCCGACAGGTAGTAGTCGCGCTCGGTGTCGAGTTCGATTTTGGACAGCGGCTGGCCGGTGTTTTCGGCCAAGATGCGGTTCAGGTGCGCGCGGGTCTTGACGATTTCACGAGCAGCGATTTCGATCTCGGTCGCTTGGCCGCGTGCGCCACCCAGCGGCTGGTGGATCATGACCTTGGAGTTGGGCAGCGAAAACCGCTTGCCTTTGGTGCCCGAGGACAACAAAAACGCGCCCATGCTGGCGGCCATGCCATTGCACAGCGTGGACACATCGGGCTTGATGAAGTTCATGGTGTCGTAAATCGCCATGCCCGCGCTGACCGAACCACCGGGTGAGTTGATGTACAGCGAAATGTCCTTTTCAGGGTTTTCGCTTTCCAAAAACAACAACTGGGCCACGATCACGTTGGCCGTGTGGTCGTTCACCTCGCCCACCAAAAAGATCACGCGCTCTTTGAGCAGACGCGAGTAAATGTCATAGGCGCGCTCGCCACGGCCAGATTGCTCAATGACCATGGGCACCATGCCCAAACTTGTGATGTCCAATGCGCTCATCATTTCTCCAAAAAATATGTTGGTGACTTTAACCCGTTTGTCTAGCCCCCCAATGAGATGGGGCTTGTCAACCGAAGCACAAGCTCGGCACAAGCCCCATGTTCAAGAAAGGCGATAAACGATCAAGCCTGCTGACCCATCAGCTCTTCAAAAGAAATGGCTTTTTCAAGCACTTTGGCTTGGGCCAGTACGAAGTCAGACACATTGCTCTCGATCACCACGGCTTCGACTTCGGCCATGCGCTGGTTGTCGTTGTTGTACCAGCGCACCACATCCGCAGGGCTCTCGTAACTGGACGCCAGCTCCTGTATGTGCGCCTGAATTTGCTCGGGCTTGGCGTGCAAAGTGTTGCCACGCACCACCTCGGCCACCACCAGACCCAAACGCACGCGCTGCTCGGCTTGGGGGCGGAAAATGTCGTCGGGAATGGGGGCCTTGTCAGCGTCTTTGACACCGCGTTGCTTGAGGTCTGCGCGCGCACCTTCTTTCAGGCGTTCGATTTCATTTTGCACAATGGCCTGAGGCAAATCGAGCTCGGCCTTGGAGACCAAGGCTTCCATGGCGGCTTGCTTGTTGCGGGCCAGCAAGCGGAACTTGACTTCGCGCTCTAAATTTTTACGGATGTCGGCGCGCAAGCCCGCCACGCTGGCATCGGCGATGCCCAAAGACTTGGCCAGCGCTTCGTTGACTTCGGGCAGATTGGCGGCTTCGATTTTCTTCACGGTGACCATGAAGTCGGCGGTTTTACCCGCCACGTCTTGGCCGTGGTAATCGGCGGGGAAGGCCAGGGGGAAGGTCTTGCTCTCACCCGACTTCATGCCGCGCACGGCTTCTTCGAATTCTTTGAGCATTTGGCCGTCGCCCAAGATGAACTGGAAGTCTTCGGCTTTGCCGCCCGAGAACACTTCGCCATCGATCTTGCCTTCGAAGTCGATGGTGGCGCGGTCCCCCTCTTGGGCCGCTGCGTCTTGGGCACGCTGCGCAAAAGTGCGGCGTTGCTTGCGCAAAATATCGACGGTTTTGTCGATGGCCGCGTCAGACACTTCGGCGGTGAGCTTTTCAACTTCGGTGTCGGCCAGGTTGCCCAACTTGACTTCGGGATAAACCTCAAAAATCGCCTCGAAGTTCAGTTCGCCTTCAGGCGCGCCCTCTTTTTCCGAAATGCGAGGCTGACCGGCCACACGCACCTGGGCTTCGTTGGCGGCCACCGAGAAGGCTTGACCTACTTTGTCGTTCAAAACTTCGTACTGGACCGAATAACCGTAACGCTGTGTCACCACAGTCATGGGCACTTTGCCGGGACGAAAACCGTCCATCTTGACGGTGCGGGCCATTTTCTTCAGGCGCGCATCCACCTCGGACTGAATGGCCGCCACGGGCACCGTCAGGGTGATCTTGCGTTCCAGTTTTTCAAGGGTTTCAACAATCACAGTCATCGTCGTTCTCGGTTAATTGAATGTCTCTCAGGCCTTCGGAGTACCCCAATGGCCACAAGTCGGTTGGTGCGCGGGGCGGGACTCGAACCCGCACAGTGTTGCCACCGTCAGGACCTAAACCTGGTGCGTCTACCAAGTTCGCCACCCGCGCGGTGCCCAACAAAAAAGGCGTCAGGCTCTCCCACAATGTGTGAATTTGTGGGGCTCACCTGATCACCCGCTTGAAATCGGTCAACCCGCTATTTTAGCCGCTTCAATGGGGCCCTTTCAGCTGCGGGCCTGATTTGGCCGCTCAATCCGGAACCAAGCTGCGTACATGGCCGGCAGCGCCAGCAAGGTGAGGGCTGTGGCCACAATCAAGCCACCCATGATGGCCACCGCCATCGGCCCCCAAAAAATGCTGCGCGACAACGGGATCATGGCCAACACGGCCGCCGCCGCTGTGAGCACGATGGGCCGAAGCCGCCGCACAGCCGCCTCGACAATGGCCTGCCAAGCGGGCATGCCCGCCGCCCGATCTTGCTCGATTTGGTCGATCAAGATCACCGAGTTGCGCTGAATCATGCCCATCAGCGCGATCACGCCCAGCAAGGCCACAAAACCAAACGGCCTGTCCAAGACCAGCAAAGCGCCGGCCACACCCGCCATGCCCAGCGGGCCGGTCAAAAACACCAACATCGAGCGGCTAAAACTTTGCAGCTGCAGCATGAGCAAGGTGAAGGTGATGAACAACATGATGGGCACACCCGCCGCGATGGACGCCGAGCCTTTGGCGCTTTCCTCCACCGCACCCGCCACCTCGATGCGGTAGCCGTTCAAGCCCTCGCCTTGCCAAGTGGCCTCGGTCCTTTTCAGGTCAGGCAACAACTGAGCTGTCACGGTGGCGCCTTGCAAGCCTTCGGCGATGTCGGCCTGCACGGTGATGGCGAACTGCCGCCCCTCGCGCCACATCACGCCCGGCTCCCAAGCCAACACCGGCGTGGCAATTTGCAACAAGGGAATGAACCGCCCCGAAGCCGTGGGCACATGCGCTTGCGCCAAGTCTGACAAGGCATCGCGCTCGTGCAGCGGCTGGCGCAACACGATCTCGATCAGCTTATCGCCTTCACGGTACTGCCCCACAGCGCTGCCTGACAGCAAGGTGCGCGAGGCCTGTGCGATGGACTGGCTGGTGACCCCCAAGGCCCGGGCTTTGGCTTGGTCCACTTCTAAGCGCACCGACTTGACCGATTCGTTCCAGTTGTCATTCACGCCCCGGGTGTTGGGGTTCAAGCGCATTTGCGCCTTGATCTCATCGGCCTTCATGCGCAAAACCTGGGGGTCTGGCCCCACCACACGAAACTGCACCGGGTAAGGCACAGGCGGGCCGTTGGGCAGCAACTTGACACGCCCGCGCACCTCGGGAAACTCTTGCGCCAGCAGAGCAGGCAATTGGGCACGCAGCACTTCACGGGTTTTCAAGTCGACGGGCTGCACGATCAATTGCGACACATTGCTTTGTGGAAACACTTGATCCAGGGGTAAATAAAAGCGCGGCACACCCGAGCCAACCCAAGCGGTCACCGACTGCACACCCGTTTCTTGCGCCAAGCGCTGTTCCACACGACGCGTGATGTCTTCGCTGGCCTTGATCGGTGAGCCCTCCGGCAACCAAAGGTCGACCATGATTTCTGGGCGCGAAGAGTCGGGGAAAAACTGTTGTTGCACCTTGCCCATACCCAGCATGCCCAAGGCAAACAAGAAGACGGTGATGCCAATGGTCTTCCAGCGGTGCGTAACGCACCATGTCACCCATGCACGAAAGTGGCGGTAAAACGGTGTGTCATACATCTGCGGCGAATCAAGTTGTTCGGCCGACACCGCATGCCTTGGTGGCTTGAGCAGCAAATTGCCCAAATAAGGCACAAAAAACACCGAGGCCACCCAACTGACCAACAGCGCCACCACCGTGACCGCAAAAATCGCAAAGGTGTACTCACCGGTCATGGACTTGGCCATGCCGATGGGCAAAAACCCCGCAGCGGTGATCAAGGTGCCCGTGAGCATGGGCATCGCGGTCAATTCATAGGTGAAGGTGGCTGCGCGCACTTTGTCATAACCTTCCTCCATTTTGCGCACCATCATCTCCACGGCAATGATGGCGTCATCGACCAACAAGCCCAAAGCGATGATGAGCGAGCCCAGCGAAATTTTGTGCAAGCCGATGCCAAAGTAATGCATGGCCAAAAACGTCACGGCCAGCACCAAGGGGATGGTGATGCCCACCACCAAGCCGGGTCGAATGTCCAGCGTCCAGCGCCGCCACAAGGGGTTGTGGCCCGGCCGCTTGTGCAGGCCCAAGGCCAAAAAACTCACGGCCAAGACAATCACCACCGCTTCGATCAACACCTTGATGAACTCGTTGACCGAACTGGCCACAGCGCTGGGCTGGTCCTGCACCTGGGTCAGGCTCATGCCCGCTGGCAAACGGGTCTGCGTG
Organism: Limnohabitans sp.; assembly: GCF_044361645.1. Lineage (GTDB taxonomy): Bacteria > Pseudomonadota > Gammaproteobacteria > Burkholderiales > Burkholderiaceae_C > Limnohabitans_A. The sequence continues at coordinate 14,864 of NZ_JBIKIL010000050.1, forward strand.
TCCGCGATCGCCAGACGCAAGGACTTGCCCAACGCAATGATGTCACCCCCTTTGGCCATGGACACCCCCAATGCAAGCACCTCTTGGCCGTCGTGGCGCACCTTGACAGAGGCTGGGTCGGCATAGCCACGGCTCACGCTGGCGATGTCAGACAAGCGAAGTTGCGCCCCCGAAGAGCCCCGAATGGGCATGGACTTCAAATCTTCGAGACTTTGGAACTGCCCGCCTACCCGCACCTGCACCACATCTGCAGGCGATTGGATGCTGCCTGCCGACTCCACCGCATTTTGTTGGCTCAGTTGCGCTAGCACAGCGCCCATGTCCAGCCCCATTTGAGCCAGCTTGACGTGCGAGACCTCAACAAAAACCTTTTCGTCTTGCACGCCAAACAATTCCACCTTGGCCACATCGGGCACACGCAACAAGCGCTGACGCAAACTGTCGGCCTGCGCCTTGATTTCGGCAGGCGTGAAACCCTGACCGCCCAGCGCATAAATCACGCCAAACACATCGCCAAATTCGTCGTTGAAAAACGGCCCCACCACGCCCGGCGGCAAGCTGCCCCGCATGTCGCTTATCTTTTTGCGCACGGTGTACCAAATCTGCGGCACATCTGCAGGGTCTGAGTAGTCCTTGATTTGAAAAATAATTTGCGCTTCGCCCGGCTTGGAATAGCTGCGAATCTTGTCGGCAAAAGGCACCTCCTGCAAGGTGCGCTCAATTTTGTCGGTCACCTGCTCTGCCACTTGCGCCGCCGTGGCCCCAGGCCAGTAGGCCCGCACCACCATGGCCCGAAAGGTGAAGGGCGGGTCTTCGTCTTGTCCCAATTGAAAGTAAGACGCCGTGCCCAGCACCATCAGCACCACCATCAGGTAGCGGGTGAGGGCCGGGTGCTCGAGCGCCCAGCGAGAAAGGTTGAAACGGGATGGGTCGGTGGGGCTCATGCGATCACCTTGGGCTGGCAGGTACAAGTGCAGCTGCAGGTACAGGTGCAGCTGCAGGTGCAGCAAGTGGGCCAGACGTGGCCGCATTCGCGATGGCAGGGCTCAGGCCCCGCGCTTTGGCATCCGCTTTGTAGACCATCACCTTTTGGCCGGGCGACAAAACATGCACCCCAGCGCTGACCACGTGTTGTCCGGGCTGCAGACCCGAAGTGATGACAACTTCATTGCCGTCCACAGGGCCCAATTCAACCGTTTGGCTGTTGACCGTCATGCTGGCTTCGTCAAACACCCACACCGCTGTGCCCTGCCCCTCTTGACGCAGCGCACTGGTGGGCAGTTTGATGGCCCAAGCCTGCGCACCCCCTCGACCGGCAAGGCTTGCAGCACGCACATTCAAGGTGGCACCCAAAGGCAAGGCCTCACCCTTGCTGAGGGCCAGCTTGACCAGATAGGTGCGCGTGACGGGGTCGGCACTGGCCGCCATCTCACGCACCGTGCCCTGCACCGTTTGGCCGGTGCTCAGCACTGTGGCCTGCAGGGCCTGACCCACCTGCATGTCCCCCATGGCCGACTCGGACACCGAAAACACCGCATCACGCGGGCCATCGTGCGCCAAGCGCACAAGCACTTGCCCGGCCGACACCACCTGCCCCACCTCGGCCTCAATGGCTGTCACCACACCCGCGTGACTGGCCGTCAAACGGGCGTAGCCAACTTGGTTGCTTTGGGCCTGGGCATGCGCTTTGGCTTGGTTCAAAGCGGCCTCGGCCGACTTCAAACCAACCTCGCGCCGCTCCAGTTCGGCACCGCTGATGAAGTTTTGTGAGCGCAAGGCCTCATAACGCTTGAAATCGGCCGCTGCCAGATCGCGCTGACTTTGCGCTGCCGTCACCTGCGCCTGTGCGGCTTGGGCAGACAACACAAAATCCTGCGCATCCAGCACCGCCAGCAACTGGCCCGATGCCACGCGTTGACCGATCTCGGCCGGCCGCTGCACCAGCTTGCCGCCCACCCGAAAACCCAAGCGGGACTCAACCCGAGCACGCACCTCGGCCGCGTAAAGCCCCTCGAAACCCAAAGCACCCGCCGACACCGTGAGCAACTTGACCGAGCGCAAAGGCTCTTGCGGCGCTGGCGACTCTGAGCAGGCCACCAAAGTTGTTAAAAAAAAGACGGCCGCACACACGACCAGGCCCCGCTGCGAGGACAGTGACATCAATGAAGACATGGAAAATCCAAAAAATAATAATGACTGACTGGTTAGTAATCTATTCAAAGCCCCCAAGCCTGTCAAGCGACAATAGCCATTGACCATGATCACCACCCCCCCATTTCGGCAGCAAGCAGCGGGCCAAGGCGCCGGGCTCAGTGCGTCCCTGCGCCTGCTTCTGCGCCAAGTCTCGCGCTCGTTTGACCTGTCCATCCGCCTGCTGCCCCCTGCGCTGCAAGCCCCGGTGGCCATCGGCTACCTGCTGGCGCGGGCCACCGACACCGTGGCCGACACCACCGCCCTGCCCCTGGGCCAGCGCCAAGAACTGCTGAACATGTTGACTCTGGTGATCGGATCGACCCAGCACCAGCCCAGGCAGGCAGAAGAACTGGCCCGCCTGACCGAGGACTTTGCCCAACACCAAAGCAACCCGCACGAACGCGCCCTGATGCAGGCCCTGCCCCAATGCTGGCCCTTGCTGCACAACCTGTCAGAGGCCGACCAAGCCAGCGTGCGCCAAGTGCTGGCCCACATCACCCGGGGGCAACAACTGGACATGGCCCGTTTTGGACCCGGCCTGAGCGCCTTGCAAACCGAAGCCGAGCTGCAGGACTACACCTGGCTGGTGGCCGGTAGCGTGGGCGAGTTCTGGACCGAGCTGTGCGGCCGCCACCTGCCCGGCTACAGCCTGCTGCCGCAAGCCGACATGCTGCGCGTCGGGCGCGAATACGGCATGGGCCTGCAACGCCTGAACATCGTGCGCGACGCCGGGGCCGACCTGGCCAGTGGCCGCTGCTACTGGCCGGTGGAAACCTTGGCACAAGCGGGCCTGACACCCGCGCTGCTGGCCGAGGCCGCGCGCCAAAGTCAAAGCCAAGTCCCACACCCAGAAGCGCTTGGCGCGGCAAGCTTGCAAGCCCTGAGCCCGCTTTACACCCAGTGGCTGGACCACACCCAAGCGCAGCTGACCTGTGGTCTGCGTTACGCCCTGGCCCTTAAACCCTGGCGACTGCGCCTGGCCAGTGCCCTGCCCGCCCTGATCGGGGCACGCACCGTGGCGCTGCTGCGCCAAACCGGCCCCGCTGCTCTTGGTCAAAGCATCAAAATGCCACGCCGCGAGCTGCGCGCCCTGCTCTGGCGCATCGCCCTGGGCCTGGGGTCAACGGCCACCATCGAACGCCAATTTCGCCGACTGTCGGCTGAACCGGCGCTTTGAAGGGCTTGGTCAAATCTGCTTTTTCAGGTGCGAAAATCCCAGCCCATGAGCCCTCAAGACTACGTCCAGCAAAAAGCCGCCGCCTCGGGCAGCAGTTTTTATTACGCCTTTTTGTTTTTACCGCCAGAGCGACGCGCCGCCATCACCGCGTTTTATGCGTTTTGCCGCGAAGTAGACGACGTGGTGGACGACATCTTGGACCCCAGCGTGGCCGCCACCAAACTCGCTTGGTGGCAAAAAGAAGTGCAACAAGCCTACGCCGGCCAGCCCTCCCACCCGGTCATGCACGCCCTCATGCCGCTGACCCCCGCCTTTGGTATTGAAAGCCGCCACCTGATGGCGGTGATCGAAGGCTGCCAGATGGACCTGAACCAAACCCGCTACCTGGACTTTGCGGGCCTCACGACTTACTGCCACTTGGTGGCCGGTGTGGTGGGCGAAGTCGCCGCCCGCATCTTTGGCCAAACCGATGAAGCCACCACCGCTTATGCGCACAAACTGGGCTTGGCCTTTCAGATGACCAACATCATCCGCGACGTGGGCGAAGACGCCATGCGCGGGCGCATCTACCTGCCGCTGGACGAGCAGCAGCGCTTTGGTGTCAAGGCGCAAGACCTGATGCAGCGCGACTGTTCATACGCCTTCAAAGCCCTGATGAAGTTCCAAAGCGACCGCGCCCACGCCCTGTACGACGAGGCCTTGGCCCTGTTGCCCGACGCCGACCGCCGCGCCCAAAAACCCGGCCTCATGATGGCCAGCATCTACCGCACCTTGCTGCGCGAGATCGAGGCATCCGGCTTTCAGGTGCTGCACCAGCGCATTGCGCTGACGCCGCTGCGCAAGTTTTGGCTGGCTTGGAAGATGCAGGCGTTGGGGCGGTTTTGAACCGCCGCGCAAGCCACACCTCAATCTGTTGCGACATCCTGATCGGCGGCCAAGGCGCTGAACCGTTCAAGCGTCCATGCGCAACGCTGCTCGATCAAAACAAGGATGCGCGCCACCACGGCGCTCCCCCCATAGGGGCTGCCACTGGCTTGTTGAAGTGAGCGGGCAGCAAGGGGCAGCGCCTTGGCCAACGCCACAATGCGTTTTCTGGCCGGCGCTCTGGACAAGCCTGCACTTTGCGCAAACTGATCCCAATGCCTTGCCTGAACATCGCTGAACTTGTATTTGCTGCCGATATTCATGGCCATCTTGGGCGTGAGCGTCGAATACACCGCCGTGGAAAGCAGGTCGTAAAACGGTGCCAGGACGGGCGTATTGCCTGAATACAAGAGCGAGAAATTCTTGGCATGGGCATCGTGGTTGCCGATCAAGGCATTGAAGACAAGGCCATCAAGCAAACGCAAAACATGTGGCGCACTGGGGCGGGTTGCACGACGAACAACATCAAAGCATTGCGCCAAATCTGGGCCCCCTTCGTTTTGGTATTTCATTTCCGGCACCACACCCAGCATCTGGCAAAAGTCTTCCTGGTGCAGGCGCAAGCTGTGCCCTCGTGTCCCCTTGATTCGGTCATAGCGCTCGACCAGCAAGAATGGGCGATTCAGCACAACATGAATTTTTGACTTCGCAGGCTTGAGTTGCATGGCTTCGGCCAAGGCCATGCAAAAGCCCTCGTTGATCACACTGTCCTCCACGGCATGAATCGGCGGCTTCAAGATGTGAGAGCTGGGTGTGCCGTTGCGCGGCAAGCCAATGCGATGGCCATCCAACACCACCGGCAGTTTGTCCTGCGCGCCGGCCAAAGACTGCCGCAACCCGTCCTGACCCGCCAGCATGGGGCGATGTGGTAAATCGTCCAAAATGGCAAGGACTTCTTCATCGCTCAACCACTGCACCTCTTCAGCGCTGGCGGCTGCGGGCAAAGTCTGGCCGCGCGCCAAAAAGCTCACGGCTCCGGCACATTCGCCGCCAATGTGCTCCAGCAGCGCAAAATCGTTCTGCCCTGAGACTTGCAATTGGCGCGCAAGCAGACGGCGCAACTGCCCTTCAGGCAAGAGTCCTGCAAAAAAGGGACGGCTCTGGTGATCGTTGAAAGGCTCAAACTGAAGAGGCAAAGACATGGACAGCGCGACCGCATTCGGCTGAGCCAACCAGTCAGGGGCATAGCAAAAACTCAAGCGCCCCTGCACCAAACTCAAGGTGCCCACACGCTCGGTAAACAGCCAGACATCCAGTTCATGCGCCATGCTCATGTCCTTCGCGTTTCGCCTCCACAGCAGGCGCGGCTGCAGGCAAACCATTCAAGCTGAATTCACCGCCCAATGCAGCGATGACGCGCAGCACCTGCGCCAGCCGCACTGTGGGCTTGCCGGCCTCCAGCTCCACCACAAAGCGCACCCCGACCCCTGAGGCCAAGGCCAACTGCGGCTGCGTGAGCGCCATCTGCTTGCGGGCCACGCGTATGGCTGCGCCCAATTGCAGTGATGAGTGAATGATGATCATGGCTTTTTCAATTTCCCGATCGGTAAATTTTCTAACAAAACCCTCTTCAAGACAAGTTGAATTTCCTGAACGGGAAATTTTTGACGGCTTCAGACGCGTGCACCTTAATAATATCCCGTTCGGGAAATTAATCAACCACTCGATGACGCCGCATCGCATTCTCGGCGCTGGTCAAACTTTGACTGTTTGGCAAATGCCGAGACTGTGGCACCTCTGACGTTAAAAGGGATTTTTAATAGCTTTTTCAATAAAAATTTAATTTAAAACAATAAATTTTTGTTGTTTAAGTTTTAATTTTGAGTTTAAATGCACTCTTTTAAAAGGAGGCATGGCATGAACTCGCCCACATCACCCACATCACCGACCTCGGCCCACCACGCCCTTCTTCGGCGCAAAGTCATGGCGGTCATTTGGTCCTTGCGGATCGTGGCTTGCATCTACACCGCATGGGTGTTCTGGCTGATCGTTCGCCCCCTGCGGCGCACACCTGCCTTTTTGGAACGCTTGGGCAACTACTGGCAACGCGACATGAGTGCCGCGCAAGACTGGCAAGTCTGGGGCGTGGTGACACTGGACCTGGCGCTGTGGTCACTGTTGCCAATGGCGATTGTTTGCTGGTGGCTGGCCTCGCGGCATTTGCTGCGAGACATGAGCTTGAACACCACTTCCAGCACCTGGCTTAGGCGCGGCGCCTGGTTGGGTCTGGCCTGCACCGTGCTCAGCATCCTGACCCGTCCCTTCGTCAGTTACCTTTACACCCTGCACCTGCCTGCTGAATCACGCCTTTGGCTGTGGAACATCAACCCCAGCGACTTGCTGGGCCTGTTGATTTGCGGTGTATTGCTCATGCTGTCTTACCTCATGGCCTGGATGTCCGAAATCGCCGAAGAAAACAAGGCGTTTGTCTGATGCCCATCCTTGTTCAACTCGACCTGATGCTGGCCCGCCGCAAGATGCGCTCACGCGACCTGGCCGCCGCCGTCGGCATCACCGAAGTCAACATCTCCCTGCTCAAGTCGGGCAAGGTCAAAGGCGTGCGCTTTGACACGCTGCAGCGCATCTGCGAAGTGCTGCAATGCCAGCCCGGGGATTTGTTGGTTTATGAACCTGACACGACCACGCGGGAGGACACCTCACCATGAAAAAAATTTTATTCAGTCTGGGTTTGATAACCGCCCTGAGCGCTTGCAGCATCAAGGCCCAACAGGGTTTCCAAGCCGTGGGGGCATGTTGATTCAAGAAAACCACAGAGAACAGAGTAGACGGCTTTGCAAACAACAAACCGACAGCGCCTTGCGTTTCCAATGCGAGCAGAAGGCGGAAAAAGATTTTGAAAAATTTCAAAAACAAACAGGGGAGAAACCATGAAGAGGAACACACCCACAACTGCATTCAACCGTCTGACACGGTGGGGCTTGACCGCATTGATTGCCGCATTAACCGGTTGCGCCAGCATGCCCTCGCCCAGCAACAACGGAGCCCATGCCTTGATCCCCGTGCGCGATCTGGTGGCCGATTGGAACGGCTCCGGGGCTTATCAAATTTCACCCGACGGGCAGCGCCTGATGTGGGTGGCCCGCCTGGGTCTGGGGCCTGGGTTGTTTGTCAAACACTTGAAAACAGGCCAGCCCCACAGCTACAAAATTCCAGGAGGCGGTGTCTGGGCCCGTGACAGCCGCCACATCCTGCTGCACCTGTCCACCCACGGCAACGAAAACACCCACGTCTGGATGCTCGACACCGACCAATCCGGCCAAGCTGCGCGAAACCTGACACCGTTTGCCGGGGCCCGCTCTTACATTCTGCGCAGCTTGCCGCAGAGCAATGACCTGATCATTGCCAGCAATCGGCGTGACCCCAAGTTCGACGATGTGTACCGCTACAACATGGCCACAGGCGAACTCAAATTGTTGGCCACCAACCCCGGCCATGTGGGCTCGTGGCTGGTCAACGACGATGGCCAAGTGATCGGTCGCGCCCGGCTTGATGGCGAAGAATGGGTTTTCGAAACCCCAGGCACCACACCTACAGATGCTTGGACGAGCAACTTTCACGTCAGCTACTTTGACACCGTTACACCGGTGGCACCCAGCGCCACACCCGGTCATTGGTGGGCCGTGTCCAACCGAGGACGCGACAAAATGGCGCTGGTCGAAATCAACTTGCACGATGGTGCCGAGCGCGTCGAACACGCCGATGCCCGGGTGGACTTGGCAGGTGTCAGGTGGAGTCGCCTGCAAAACCGCCCCGTGGCGGTGGTGGCCGAACCCGACACCCAAGAATGGCGGGCCTTCGACCCCACCCTCGCACAAGCCCTGAAAACGCTCAAAGGCCAAACCGACGCCCGCATCAGCATCCACAACCTGAGCGACGACGAGCGCTGGATGAGCGCCACCGTGACCCGTCACAACGGCGGCGAGCATGTGCTGTATGACCTCAAAAATCACAGCTTCGAGGTGCTGGCTGAACTGGGCCGCAGCCGCGTCAACGCCACCACACCCCTTGCACCGCAGCAGCCCGTCACCTTCAAAAGCCAAGATGGCTTGGACCTGCATGGCTACTTGAGCCTGCCTCCGGGTGTGGCCAAACCTTACCCCACGGTGGTTCTTGTGCATGGTGGACCCTGGGCACGCGATGTGCATCTGAACGGCGACCCCATCCAGCTTTTTTTGACCAACAGGGGTTATGCCGTGCTGCAGGTCAACTACCGGGGCTCCAGTGGCTATGGCAAAAAATTCCAAGAAGCGGCTCAAAGCGAATTTGCCGGCAAGATGCACAGCGACTTGACCGATGCAGTCAACGCCTTAGCGGCCCAAGGCACGGTTGACCCTCAGCGCGTGGCCATCGCAGGCGCCAGTTATGGCGGTTATGCCAGCCTGGTGGGCATGACGCACACGCCGGGCCAATTCCGCTGCGCCATCAGCACCGTGGGCATGTCCGATATGGCCGCCCTGCTGGACGATGCGCCGCCTTACTGGGAATTGGGCAAACCCAAGTGGATCCGCTATGTGGGCAATCCCGCGGACCCCGCCCAACGCGCCGCCCTGCAAGAGCGCTCTCCGCTTTTCAAAGCCGACCGTGTGCAAGGGCCCATTTTGCTGATGCACGGCGTGCACGACCCTCGCGTCAAAGTCAGCCAGTCACTGCAAATGGCCCAGGCCCTGCGGGCCAACGGCAAACCCGTTGAACTTGTTTTGTTCGACAAAGCCGGTCATGGCTTTCAGCGCTGGCAAGACAACCTGGTGGCCTACCGCAAGACCGAAGACTTTCTGGCCCGCTGCCTGGGCGGGCGCACAGCTGGGTTTGATTTCTTTGAACTCGGAGCAAAGTTGTTTTGACAACATGGGGTATCCCCAACCGTATCCCAATTGATTCAATCGCCATGAAGACGATTGACACCACCGAAGTCTTTGATGAATGGTTTGGGTCCTTGAAGGACAATGAAGTGGACCCCGAATTTGGGACAGGTGTTGAAGTGGGACACTGTCCAAAGAAATGGGTTACCAATGACTGAAACAAAAAAGCGCAGGCTTCATCCACCCGAGCTCAAGGCCAAGCTGGGCTTGGAGGCGCTTGGTGGCATGAAGACCATCAACCAAA
>NZ_JBIKIL010000051.1:0-24268 GCF_044361645.1 Limnohabitans sp.
TGTTGAGGCTCGCCAGCAACGCCACGAATTCATCACCGTCGAACATTTATTGCTGGCACTGCTGGACAACCCCAGCGCGGCAGAAGTGCTGCGCGCCTGCGCTGCCAACATCGATGACCTGCGCAAGGCCCTTGGCAACTTCATCAAAGACAACACGCCTCAGGTCGCAGGCACCGAAGAAGTGGACACCCAGCCCACTTTGGGCTTTCAGCGCGTGATTCAGCGCGCCATCATGCATGTGCAGTCTACAGGCAATGGCAAAAAAGAAGTCACGGGTGCCAACGTGTTGGTCGCGATTTTTGGTGAAAAAGATTCGCATGCGGTGTATTACTTGCACCAGCAAGGCATCACCCGTCTGGATGTGGTCAACTTCATTGCCCATGGCATTCGCAAAACCGATCCGCCTGAATCGGCCAAGTCCGATGCGCCTGCCAGCCCCGAGGCCGAAGACTCCAGTGGCGCAGAGCGCAGCGAAAAAGCCTCGCCCTTGGAGCAGTTCACCAACAACCTGAACCAAGCGGCGAAAGACGGCAAGATTGACCCGCTGATTGGGCGCGAGTACGAGGTCGAGCGCACCATCCAGATTTTGTGCCGCCGCCGCAAAAACAATCCGCTGTTGGTGGGCGAGGCCGGTGTGGGCAAAACGGCGATTGCCGAGGGCCTGGCCTGGCGCATCACGCAGGGCACCGTGCCCGACATCTTGGCCGAGGCCACGGTGTATTCGCTCGACATGGGCGCTTTGCTGGCGGGCACCAAGTACCGAGGTGACTTTGAGCAGCGCCTCAAAGGCGTGCTCAAGTCACTCAAAGACAAGCCCAACGGCATCTTGTTCATCGACGAAATCCACACCCTCATCGGTGCCGGTGCGGCCTCGGGCGGCACGCTGGACGCGTCCAATTTGCTCAAACCGGCTTTGTCCAGTGGCCAGCTCAAGTGCATTGGGGCCACCACCTTCACCGAGTACCGGGGCATTTTTGAGAAAGACGCCGCCTTGTCGCGCCGCTTCCAAAAAGTGGACGTGGTCGAACCCACGGTGTCCGAGACCGTGGACATCCTCAAAGGCCTCAAGAGCCGCTTTGAAGACCACCACAGTGTCAAGTACACCGTCGCTGCATTGCAAGCTGCGGCCGAGTTGTCGGCCAAGTTCATCAACGACCGCCAGTTGCCTGACAAGGCGATCGATGTGATCGACGAGGCGGGTGCGGCTCAGCGCATCCAGGTGCCGTCCAAGCGCAAAAAGACCATTGGCAAAGCCGAGATCGAAGACATCGTGGCCAAGATCGCGCGCATTCCACCGGCCAATGTGTCCAACGACGACCGCAGCAAGTTGCAAACCATCGAGCGCGATTTGAAGTCGGTGGTTTACGGCCAAGACAAAGCCTTGGAGGTGCTGGCCTCGGCGGTCAAAATGGCCCGCTCAGGCCTGGGCAAAACGGACAAGCCGATTGGCTCCTTCTTGTTCTCAGGCCCCACCGGTGTGGGCAAGACCGAAGCGGCCAAGCAACTGGCCTACATCATGGGCATTGACCTGATCCGCTTTGACATGTCCGAGTACATGGAGCGTCACGCGGTCAGCCGCCTGATCGGTGCGCCCCCGGGTTATGTGGGTTTTGACCAAGGTGGCTTGCTGACCGAGGCCGTGACCAAAAAGCCGCATTGCGTGCTTTTGCTCGACGAGATCGAAAAAGCCCACCCGGACATTTTTAACGTACTGCTGCAAGTCATGGACCATGGCACCTTGACCGACAACAACGGACGCAAGGCCGATTTCCGCAACGTGATCATCATCATGACCACCAATGCGGGCGCGGACACCATGAACAAGGCCACCATCGGCTTCACCAACCCGCGTGTGGCTGGCGACGAGATGGTTGACATCAAGCGCTTGTTCACCCCTGAGTTCCGCAACCGCTTGGACTCGATCGTGAGTTTCCGGCCGCTGGACGAGCAAATCATCTTGCGCGTGGTCGACAAATTTTTGCTGCAACTGGAAACCCAGCTGGCAGAGAAAAAGGTCGAAGTCACCTTCACCGATGCGCTGCGCAAGTTCTTGGGCAAGAAGGGCTTTGACCCCTTGATGGGTGCGCGCCCAATGCAGCGCTTGATCCAGGACACGATTCGCAAAGCCTTGGCCGACGAATTGTTGTTTGGGCGCTTGACCGAAGGGGGACGCCTGACGGTCGACATCGATGCCAAAGACGAGGTCTTGCTCGACATCACACCCAACCCGAAAAAGGAGAGCCGCGTTTCGCGCTCGGAGCCCGCCGAGCCGGAAGAGGCCACCGCAAGCTGAGTGCTGAGTGGCCAGCTTTGGATGCGCATGGGCGCCAGAGGTGCTTGAGATTCAGCCAAAAAGGCCCTCCTGGGCCTTTTTGGCTGTCCACGCTGAGCAGGCGCTTTGAGGCAAGGCGCTCTTTGATTTACCCCTCTTGGGCACCTGTTGCGCCCACATCGCGGCTTATCTGCGCCTGCCCCCACCCAGCAAGCTGCCCAGCACACCGCGCACGATTTCTCGGCCAATGGCAGAGCCGGCGGTTCGCACAGCACTTTTGACCACCATTTGGGCAACCCCATCGCGTTGTCCACCGCGTGGCCCTGTGCTGCCAAAAAGCATGTCTGAAAGGCCCCCCATCAAACCCCCATTGGTCGATTCGGCGGCGGGCTGAGACTGCGCTTGGCCCGGCAGGGGCGGGGCACTGTCAGACCTGGGGGCTTGGCTTTTGAGTGTTTCAAAGGCCGACTCTCGGTCCAGCGCTTGCTCGTAGACGCCTGCCACCAAAGAGCCTTGGATCAGCGCTTGGCGTTGCTCAGGGGTGATGGGGCCAAGCTGGCTGCCCGGTGGGAACACGAACACCCTCTCGGTCTCGCTGGGACGGCCCTTGGCATCCAGAAAACTCACCAGAGCTTCACCCACCGCCAACTCGGTGATGGCCGCCTCAATGTCCAGCCCCGCCTTCGGGCGCATGGTTTGCGCGGTGGATTTCACCGCCTTTTGGTCGCGTGGGGTGTAGGCCCGCAAAGCATGTTGCACGCGGTTGCCCAATTGGCCCAACACACTGTCCGGAATGTCCAGCGGGTTTTGCGTGACGAAATACACCCCCACGCCTTTGGAGCGGACCAAACGCACCACCAACTCAATGCGCTCGACCAATGCGGCCGGCGCATCTTTGAACAACAAATGCGCTTCGTCAAAAAAGAACACCAGTTTGGGTTTTTCGGGGTCGCCAATTTCGGGCAGCACCTCGAACAGCTCGGACAACATCCAGAGCAAAAAGGTGGCATAAAGGCGCGGCGAATTCATCAGCTTATCGGCCGTCAGAATATTCACCACACCTTGCCCTTGCGCATCGGTTTGCATGAAATCTTCGATGTTGAGCATGGGCTCACCAAAGAACTTGTCGCCGCCTTGGCTCTCTATTTGCAGCAAACCGCGTTGGATCGCCCCGATGCTGGCCGCACTGATGTTGCCGTACTCGGTGGTGAAAAGCTTGGCGTTGTCGCCCACATACTGCAGCATGGCCCGCAGGTCTTTCATGTCCAAGAGCAACAGGCTGTTGTCGTCGGCGATTTTGAAGACCAGGTTGAGCACCCCGGCCTGTGTCTCGTTCAGGCCCAACATGCGCGTGAGCAACAAGGGCCCCATGTCCGAGATGGTGGCGCGCACGGGGTGGCCGTGCTCGCCAAACACGTCCCACACCGTGGTGGGGCAAGCCAGCGGTTCGGGCAGTTCAAGCCCTCGGTCTTGCAGCACCTTCGCCAGTTTTTCGCCGATCTTGCCGCGTTGGCTGATGCCTGTGAGGTCGCCTTTGACGTCGGCCATGAACACAGGCACGCCGAGGCGCGAAAAACTCTCGGCCAGGGTTTGCAGGGTCACCGTTTTACCGGTGCCAGTAGCCCCGGTAATCAAGCCGTGGCGGTTGGAAAGGCCAGGCAGCAGGTGACACTGCGCTTGGGTGTTTTGAGCAATCAACATTGGATCAGCCATTGAAAATCTCCTCCCTGAAGTGAAAAGTAAAATCCAGACTCTAGGTTAAATCAACATTCAAGGAATTTACGATGGCTGGCCACAGTAAATGGGCAAATATTCAGCACCGCAAGGGGCGGCAAGACGAAAAACGCCAGCGCATCTGGACCCGTGTGGTGCGAGAAATCATGGTGGCTGCCCGCACCGGCGGTGGTGATGTCAGCGCCAACCCCCGTTTGCGCTTGGCCATCGAAAAAGCCAAAGCCGCCAACATGCCGGCCGACACCATCAAGCGCAATGTGGACAAAGCCACCGGCAACCTCGAAGGCGTGAGCTACGAAGAGATCCGCTACGAGGGCTACGGCATCGGCGGCGCGGCCATCTTGTTGGACACCATGACCGACAACCGGGTGCGCACAGTGGCCGAAGTGCGCCACGCACTGAGCAAGCACGGCGGCAATTTGGGCACCGAGGGATCGGTGGCCTTTCAGTTCAAACACTGTGGTCAACTGATTTTCGCGCCGGGTACACCTGAAGATCAGGTGATGGAGCTGGCCCTGGAGGCGGGGGCTGAAGACGTGATCACACACGCAGACGGTGCCATCGAGGTGCTCACCGCTTATGCCGAGTTTGAAACCGTGAAAAATGCACTTGTGGCTGCGGGCCTGGTTGCGGACCTGGCCGAAGTGACCATGCGAGCGGAAAACAGTGTGGCCTTGAGCGGCGAAGAGGCTGCCAAAATGCAAAAATTATTGGATGTGTTGGAAGATTTGGACGATGTGCAAAACGTGTTCCATAACGCTGAAATTGAAAATTAAGGACACGTGATGAAAGTATTGGTTGTTGGCGGTGGTGGGCGAGAACACGCCATGGCGTGGAAGTTGGCACAGTCCCCCAAAATTCAACAGGTTTATGTCGCCCCCGGCAATGGGGGCACGGCCAAAGATGCGCAGCTCATCAATGTGCCGATCACAGATGCGGTGCAATTGCGGCAGTGGGCCTTGGACCAGCACATCGGGCTGACCTTGGTCGGCTCCGAAGCCCCCTTGGCAGCGGGCATCGTGGACGACTTTCGGGCGCATGGTTTGCGCATCTTTGGCCCCACACAAGCGGCGGCCCAACTGGAAAGCTCCAAAGCATTTTCCAAGGCCTTCATGCAGCGCCACGGCATCCCCACGGCTGCATTTGAAAGCTTCACCGACCCCGCTTTGGCCCACGCCTATGTGGACCGACAGGGCGCGCCCATCGTGGTCAAAGCCGATGGCCTGGCCGCCGGCAAGGGCGTGGTGGTGGCCACGACGCTGGCCCAAGCCCATGCGGCGATCGACTTCATGCTGCTGGACAACACCTTGGGTGTGGCCCACAACGCGGGCGGTGCGCGGGTGGTGATCGAAGAATTTTTGCCTGGTGAAGAGGCCAGCTTCATGGTGCTGTGCGACGGCAAAAACGTGGTCGCACTGGCCACCAGCCAAGACCACAAACGCCTGCTTGACGGTGACGAAGGCCCCAACACCGGGGGCATGGGCGCGTATTCGCCGGCACCGGTGGTCACGGCCGAGGTGCACGCGCGCGCCATGCGCGAAGTCATCTTGCCCACCATCCGGGGCATGGAAAAAGACGGCATCCCCTACACCGGCTTTTTGTACGCGGGTTTGATGATCGACCCGCAAGGCCGCGTCAAGACGCTCGAGTTCAACTGCCGCATGGGTGACCCTGAGACCCAGCCTATTTTGATGCGCCTGAAATCGGATTTTTTCGAAGTCTTGATGGCCGCCACATCGGAAGGTTTAGACAACTGTGAGATGGCCTGGGACCGGCGCGTGGCGCTGGGCGTGGTGATCGCCGCCCAAGGCTATCCTTTGAGCCCGCGCACTGGCGACGCCATTCAAGGCCTGCCCAAGGACTGTGAGGAGGCCATGGTGTTCCACGCTGGCACCACGCAAAAAGACGGCCACACCGTGAGCTCGGGTGGGCGTGTGTTGTGCGTCACGGCGCTGGCCGATTCGGTCAAGCAGGCGCAGCTAAAGGCCTACCAAGCGGCCAGCCCGATTGCCTTTGACGGCATGCAAATGCGCCGTGACATTGGTCACCGCGCCATCAAAAACGGCTGAAAACGGCCGCGTTTCAGGTGATTTGCCCCTTCAAACTTGTTTCAGCGCCAGAAAGTTACCCATGAGCACCCATTTTGAAATTGGCGCGGTCAAAAATTACCTCGTCGGCTTGCAGGCCCGCATCACCAGCGCCTTGACCGCTCTGGATGGCACCCCGTTTTTGAGCGATGCTTGGCAAAAAGACCCCGGCGAAAAATTGCAAGGCAATGGCATCACCCAAATTTTGGAAGGCGGTCCGATTTTTGAACGCGCTGGTTGTGGCTTCTCGCACGTCACCGGGCCGCAATTGCCCCCATCGGCCACGCAGCATCGGCCAGAGCTGGCCGGTTCGGCCTTCGAGGCCATGGGCGTGTCTTTGGTGTTCCACCCGCGCAACCCCTATGTGCCAACGGTGCACATGAACGTGCGCATGATCGCGGCCAAACCCGAGGGCAAGGCCCCGGTGGCCTGGTTTGGCGGGGGCATGGACTTGACGCCTTACTATGGTTTTGACGAAGACGCGGTGCACTTTCACCAAAGCTGCAAAGACGCGCTGAAACCCTTTGGCGAGGCCTTACACCCCCGCTTCAAGACCTGGTGCGACGACTATTTTTGCAACAAACACCGCCACGAGCAGCGCGGCGTGGGCGGCGTTTTTTTTGACGATTTTTCCGAATTGGGCATGGACCCAAGTTTCGCCATGCTGCAAAGCGTGGGCGACAGTTTGCTGGGCGCTTACATGCCGATCGTCGAGCGCCGCAAAGACATGGCCTACGGTGAGCGCGAGCGTGATTTCCAGTTGTACCGCCGGGGCCGCTATGTCGAATTCAACCTGGTGTGGGACCGGGGCACGCATTTTGGGCTGCAGTCGGGTGGCCGCACCGAGTCGATTTTGCTGTCCATGCCGCCCGAAGTGCGTTGGTCTTACCAGCGCCAAGACGCGCCGGGTTCGCCCGAGGCGCGTTTGCTCAGCCATTTTCTGGTGCCCAAGGACTGGGTTTGACCCTGCCGCCCATGTCGCCCATGCCGCAAGGCACACGCCCCCCGGATCGCAAGCTCAGGCGCTTGGGCATTTTTGGCGGCGCGTTCGACCCGCCGCACCAAGCCCATGTGGCCTTGGTCACTGCGGCCATGGCCCAACTGGCGCTGGACCAGGTGCGTGTTTTGCCCACCGGACAAGCCTGGCACAAACCGCGTGAGCTGAGCCCGGCAGTGCACCGCCTGGCCATGGCCCGGCTGGCTTACCAAGACCTGCCCCAGGTGTGGGTGGACGATCGAGAAATCCAGCGCCCAGGCCCCAGTTACACCTTGGACACCTTGCGCGAACTCCAGAGCGAGTTTCCCGCTGCGCAGCTGTATTTGTTGCTTGGCGATGACCAGCGGCGCGCCTTGCCGTCTTGGCGCGGCATCGGCGAAATCACCCGCATCGCTATAATCTGCGCCGCAGGGCGCGACGCGGCAGTGCGTGCTTGGAACCAGGCCCCTGACGCACCTGCTGGTCCACCCCCACTCCCCGACGTACTGTCCGCGCGCACACTTTCCCTGGACATGCCATTGATGCCCCACAGTGCCACGGACATCCGCTTGCTGGCTGCTGCGCAGCAGACCCTGACCGGTCTGGTGCCCCCCGCTGTTGAGCGCTATATTCACGACCACCACCTCTACAGGCCCCATTGATGACCGACAACGCAGCGAAAAAAGACATTCAAAAACTTCAGCGGGCCATCGTGGACGCCTTGGAAGACGTCAAGGCCCAAGAAATTCAGGTGTTTGACACCGAACACCTGTCTTCCTTGTTTGAGCGGGTCATCATCTCCTCCGGCACCTCCAACCGCCAGACCAAGGCCCTGGCCGCCAGCGTGCGCGACAAAGTGCGCAACGCGGGTTACGGCAAGCCCCGCATGGAAGGCGAAGACAACGGCGAGTGGATCATCGTGGACTGTGGCCAAGCGGTGGTGCACATCATGCAGCCCACCATCCGCACTTACTACAACTTGGAAGAGATCTGGGGCGGCACCCCGGTGCGCCTGAAGTTCGGTGCGCCCAAGCCATTGGCCACGGCCGAGGTCAAAGGGCACATCAAGAACTCGGTGGCCAAAAAAGCCAGCGCCAAAACCGGTGCGGCCAAGGCGACAGCGGCCAAGCCTGCCGCCCAATCGGCCAGCCCAGCACCCAGCAAAGCCAAGCCCGCCTTGAAAGCGCCTGCGAAATCGGCCAAGCCAATGGCCAAAACTGCTGTGAAATCAGCCGTTAAATCAACCGCTAAAACGGTCGCCAAAACGCCGGTCAAGACAGCCGCCAAGTCGGCCGTTTCAGCCAAGGCCAAACCCGCCGCCAAGTCGGCCGCGCCAACACCGGCCAAAAGCAGCAAGCCCGCCCTGAAAACTGTGGGCACACCCGCGGCCAAACGCAGGGCCAAGCCCGCAGCCCCATCGGCCTCCAAAACAGCCGCCAAACCTGGCGCGAAACCCGCCGCCAAAAAAGCCCCAGCGCGCAAGGCCGTGCAAGCCAGTACGCGCCGCAAAACCGATTGAGCCTGCATGAAGCTGCTGATCGTGGCGGTCGGCCTGCGTGTGCCCGACTGGGCGCAAACCGCCTGGGACGATTACGCCAAACGCTTCCCGCCTGAGCTCAAAGTCGAGCTCAAGGCGGTCAAAACCGAGCCACGCAGCTCTAAAACCCTGGCCACCCTGTACGCTGCCGAGCGCCAACGCATCGAAGCGGCCATCCCCCGGGGCAGCCGCACCGTGGTGCTCGACGAGCGAGGCACCCCCCTGAGCACCCAAGCTTTGGCCACCCGCTTGACCCAATGGCAGTTGAGCGGCGACGATGTGGCCTTGGTGATTGGCGGGCCCGATGGCCTAGAGCCCGAGTACAGGCAGGCTGCACACGAGCGCATCCGCCTGTCGGACATGACTTTGCCCCACGCCATGGCCCGGGTGCTCTTGATCGAGCAGCTTTACCGGGCTTGGTCCATCAACGCCAACCACCCCTACCACCGCGAATGAGCGACTTCATCTACCTGGCCTCTCAAAGCCCCCGGCGCAGCCAGTTGCTGGACCAAATCGGTGTGGCCCACCAACTGCTTTTGGCCGGCCCCGACGAAGACGCTGAGTCCTTGGAAGCGGTGCACGGCGCAGAGGCACCTGCTGTCTACGTGGCGCGTGTCACAGGCCTCAAGTTGGACGCGGCCATGCAGCGCCTCAAAGGTCAAGGCCTGCCCGCAGCCCCGGTGCTGTGCGCCGACACCACCGTGTGCCTGGGCCGTGAAATTTTCGGCAAACCGGTGGACCAGGCCCACGCCGTGCGCATGTTGCAGCGTCTGTCTGGCCAATCGCACCGGGTGCTGACCGCCGTGGCGGTGCAAAAGGCAAGCCAACGCGAAGCCACGGTGTGCGAGTCATGGGTGCGCTTTGCGCCCATGAGCGCCGCGCACATCCGCGCCTATGTGGGCACGGGTGAACCCATGGGCAAAGCCGGGGCTTACGGCGTGCAGGGCAGGGCGGCCGCCCACATCCTGCAGATCCGGGGCAGCTATTCAGGCATCATGGGTTTGCCACTGTTTGAGACCGCCGCCTTGCTGCGCAAGTTGGGCGTACGTTTCTGAAGATCTCCAACCCGGTGCCCCTTATGCAACAAGATATTTTGGTCAATTGGTCGCCCCAGGAAACCCGGGTGGCCGTGGTCGAACTCGGCGCAGTGCAAGAGCTGCATGTTGAGCGCACGCTGGAGCGGGGCCTGGTGGGCAATGTTTATTTAGGCAAAGTGGCCCGTGTTCTGCCCGGCATGCAATCGGCATTCATTGACATTGGCCTTGAAAAAGCGGCTTTTTTGCATGTGGCCGACGTGTGGCAAAAACATGCCGAGGGCGAAGCGGCATCCGCCCGAACCGGTCAGCCGCTGGTGCCGATTGAAAAGCAAGTGTTCGAGGGCCGCGCCCTCATGGTGCAGGTCATCAAAGACCCGATGGGCAGCAAAGGCGCGCGTTTGTCCACGCAGATCAGCATCGCGGGTCGGCACCTGGTGTTCTTGCCGCAAGATGACCACATTGGCGTGTCGCAAAAAATTCCGGCCGAGCAACGCGATGCCTTGCGCCAGCGCTTGCAGGCTTTGGTGGGTGCAGCCGGCGGCGGCTTTATTTTGCGCACCAACGCCGAAGACTCCAGCGACCAAGAGCTGCAAGACGACATTGCCTACCTGCGCAAAACCTGGACCCGCATCAAAGAGGCGTCCCTGCGTCTGCCGCCCACGTCTTTGTTGCAGCAAGACCTGACGCTGCTGCAACGCGTGTTGCGCGATCTGGTGAGCGAGGCCACGCAAAGCATCCGCATCGATTCGCATGAGCAGTTCAAGCAGCTGCAGGCCTTTGGCGAGGAGTTCATGCCCAAAGCGGCCGAGCGCTTGCAGCACTACAAGGGTGAACGCCCGATTTTTGACCTCTACGCGATTGACGAAGAAGTGGCCAAAGCGCTGGGGCGGCGGGTGGAGCTGAAGTCGGGCGGTTACCTGATCATCGACCAAACCGAGGCTTTGACCACGGTGGACGTGAACACCGGCGCTTATGTGGGAGCGCGCAATTTCGAGGACACGATCTTCAAAACCAACTTGGAGGCGGCCCAGGCCATTGCCCGGCAATTGCGCCTGCGCAACTTGGGCGGCATCGTGATCGCCGACTTCATCGACATGTCCCGCAACGAGCACCAAGACGCGGTGCTGGCCGAGTTCCGCAAGCAGTTGGCGCGCGACCGTGTGAAAACCATGGCGGGCGGTTTTTCATCCTTGGGTTTGTTGGAGATGACGCGCAAACGCACGCGCGAGTCACTGGCCCACATGTTGTGCCAACCCTGCCCGAGCTGCCAGGGCAAAGGCATTGTCAAAACACCGCGCTCGGTGGTGTACGACATCTTGCGTGAAATCTTGCGCGAAGCGCGCCAGTTCAACCCGCGCGAGTTCCGCATCGTGGCCGCATCGGCCGTCATCGACTTGCTGCTGGACGAGGAAAGCCAGCACCTGGCCGGTCTGTCGGACTTCATTGCCAAGCCGATTTCTTTGCAGGTCGAGACCGCCATGGGCCCCGAGCAATACGACATCGTCTTGCTCTGAAACCCTTCAAGCGCCAGAGCCTGCCTGGGTCAAGTCGTCCGGCAAGCTCGCCTCACTGGCCCATTCACCCCGGTGGTACAGGCGCGCATAGGCGCCGCCCCGGGCCAGCAATTCGGCAGGCGGGCCTTCTTCGACAATGCGCCCGCGCTCCATCACCACCACCCGGTCGGCATGCTCAATGGTGGACAGGCGGTGCGCCACGATCAAGGTGGTGCGCCCCTGCATGAGTTTTTGCAAAGCCTCTTGCACCAGCCGTTCCGATTCGTTGTCCAGCGCCGAGGTGGCTTCGTCCAAAATCAAGATCGGGGCGTCTTTGTAGACAGCCCGGGCAATCGCCAAGCGCTGGCGTTGCCCTCCCGACAATTGGCTGGCGTTGTGGCCCAGCAGCGTGTCCAGGCCCTGCGGCAGGGATTGCACATGGCTCCACAGATTGGCCGCTTCCAAGCATTGACGCACTTTGAGCACGTCGAGCGCTTGGCCCAAGCAAACATTGGCGGCCAAGCTGTCGTTGAGCATCACCACATCTTGGCTGACCATGGCCATCTGCTGGCGCAGACTGTCTAACTGCCATTGCGGCAGGGGCACACCGTCCAGCAGCACTTGGCCACTGGTGGGGTCTAAAAAGCGCGGCAACAATTGAACCAAAGTGGTTTTCCCGGCACCCGAGGCCCCCACCAAAGCCACCGTTTCTCCCGGCAAAACGCTCAAATTCAGTTCAGCCAATGCTGGCGAACCATCGGGGTCGAACTGCACACCCACACTTTGCCACTCGATCGCACCGTTGGCGCGCGCCACTTGGTGTTGGCCCTGGCTTTCTTCGGGGGCGTCGTGCATCAGGGCCAGACCCCGCTCCAGTGCGGCCAAACCCCGTGTGATGGGGTTGGCCACGTAGGCCAAGCGCTTGATCGGGGCGATCAGCATCAACATGGCGGTGATGAAGGCGACAAAGCCCCCCACCGTGGCTCCGGAGCCAACTTCACGGCTTTGCACCAAAGCGATCACCAGCACCAAGGACAAGGCAATCGCGGCCATGATTTGGGTCAAGGGTGCCAAGGCCGCCGAGGCGACCGTGGACTTGAGGGCCAGACGCCTTAGGCGCTGGCCCAGCGCATTGAAGCGGCCGAGCTGCTGAGACTGCGCCCCGTGCAGACGCACCATGCGGTGCGCCAAAACGTTTTCTTCCACCACATAGGCCAAGTCGTCGGTGGCTTTTTGACTTTCTTTGGTCAGGCTGTACAGGCGGCGCGACAACACCTTGGTGATCCAACTCAGGCCCGGCGCAACGGTGAACACCACCAAGGTGAGTTGCCAGTTGAGCCACATCAAATAACCCACCAAGGCCAAGAGGGTAAAACCATCGCGGGTCAGGCCTATCAAGGCCGACACCAACTGCGATGCGCCGATTTGCACCTCGTAGACCACGGTGTTGGACAAGGCGCTGGCCGATTGGCGGCTGAACAGCGACAAGTCTGCCCGCATCAATTTGGCAAACAGGTCGCTGCGCAGCTTTTCCATGCCGTCGTTGGTCACGCGGGCCAGCGCATATTGCGATACAAAATGGGCCAAACCGCGAACGATAAACAAACCGATGACCACCAAGGGGATGGTCCACAAGGGCAAATCGTTTTCCGCAAAACCATTGTCCAGCAAGGGCTGGAACAAAGCGGGGATCATGGGTTCGGTCAGGGCTGCCACCAAAGTGGCCCCGATGGCCAAAGCCCAAACACGGCGTTGGCGAACAAAATACGGCTTCAAGCGGGTCAGCCGATGAATGATGCCTGGTTGCTGGGCCGAGGTGGAGGCGCTAGGTGTTGTGGGCTGCATGTGCGTGTGGATTGTAAGCAGGCCAATGAATGGCTTGGCCTGACCCCCCCATGTTGGCTGAATGGACTTGGTTTTTTCAGTCGCCATTGGTTTTCAAGCTTTGATGCGCCGGGCTTTAGGGTCCAGATCACGCTTTGTCGGTGTACGATGCAGCTTTTAGCTTGCTAAACCCAATTTAGATGGACATGACATCGTTTTATTTGCCCATTAAATGGCTTTCAAATGGGCTTGCAAAAATCTCTGCAATGCCTTGGGGTCAATGGCTCGCTCATTTTTGCGGCATTTTCGTACTCTGGAGCTTGACTGGCACGGCCTTTGCCCAGTTTCGGGTCGAGATCACCGGGGTCGGCTTGACGCAGCTGCCCGTTCTGATCGCGCCCTTCAAGGGTGAGGGTCAACTGACCGACAAAATCGCAGACATCGTGCAAGCCAATTTGTCGCGCAGCGGCCAATTCAAGCCTTTGCCATCTTCGTCATTGGTGTTGGACGAAATGAGCCGACCTGACTGGCCTGCTTTGCGGCCTTTGTCGGCCGAGGCTCTGGTCGCGGGGTCTGTGACCCGCTTGGCCAATGGCCGCTTTGAGGTGAGAGCCCGTTTGTGGGACGCCGTCAAAGGTGCTGAAAAGGCCGACTTCAAAGACCAAGTAGCTGCCGCAGACATCCGGCTTGCAGCCCACCGCTTGGCCGATTGGGTTTACCTGCAACTGACCGGGACCCCCGGGGTTTTTAATTCACGCATCACCTACGTCACAAAATCTGCAGGCCGATACAACCTTTGGGTGGCCGACTCCGATGGCCAAGGTGCTCGCTCTGCCCTGAGCAGCCCTGAGCCCATCATTTCCCCGTCGTGGTCGCCCGCAGGCACCCATTTGGCCTACGTGTCTTTTGAGTCGCGCAAGCCGGTGGTTTATGTGCATGAACTGAGCACGGGCAAGCGGCAGGTGGTGGCCAATTTCAAAGGCTCCAACAGCGCGCCTGCTTGGGCACCAGACGGCTTGTCATTGGTCGCAACCCTCAGCCGTGAAGGCGGGTCACAGTTGCACCGCGTGTCCTTGCAGGGGGCACCACCGCAGCGCCTGACCTCGGGCAGCATCAACACCGAGCCTGCTTTTTCGCCAGATGGTGTGTGGCTTTATTTTGCCAGCGACCGAGGCGGTAGCCCGCAAATTTACAAAATGCCTGCTGCAGGCGGGCCTGCTCAGCGCGTCACGTTTACAGGCAACTACAACATCTCTCCCGCCATCAGCCCTGATGGCCGTTGGCTCGCCTATGTGTCGCGCTTGGCCAGCGGTTACCGTCTGCACTTGATGGAACTGGCCACGGGCCAAGTCACAGCTGTGACCGACAGCAACGCCGACGAACGCCCCAGCTTCGCGCCCAACAGCCGTTTGTTGGTCTACGCCACCAAGCAAGGTGGTGAGGCCTTGATGACCACCACACTCGATGGTCGCATCAAAGCCAGATTGGCGGGTCAGGGCGGTGACATTCGCGAGCCCCATTGGGGACCGGTTCGGCCCTGACGCACGTATTTTTCGGTTGGTTTTATTTTCAAGAGGTGAAGTATGAAAAAGCAGTTGTATCCGGTTGTGCTTGTGGGTTTGTTTTTGACGGGGTGTTCTTCTGGTGTCAAGCTCGACGATGTGCCCGTGGTGGACAGAACCGCAACAGCTTCAGCACCGAGTTCGTCGGGAGTGAATGTGCAGCCAGTGGGTGTCGACCAAGGTGGCGCTCAAATCGCGGCACCGACCACCTTGGAGCCTTCGAACGAGCCCGGACAAGGGCCGCTTGGCGTAGCCCATATCGTATTTTTTGATTTCGACAGTTATGTCTTGCGTGCTGAAGCGCGCCCGGTGATCGCCGCGCACGCCCAGTTTTTACAAAAAAACCCGCAGCGCAAAGCCAACTTAGAGGGCCATACCGATGACAGCGGTGGTCGCGAATACAACTTGGCACTGGGTCAAAGACGTGCCGATGCGGTGCGCCAAGCTTTGAGCTTGTTGGGCGTGTCCGAGACACAACTGGAAGCGGTCAGCTACGGCAAAGAAAAGTTGGTGGCCTTGGGCAGTTCCGAAATGGAGCAGGCGCAAAATCGACGTGTTGAGATCCGTTACTGAGTCGGCCATGATGAAGCTTCGCTCTCCTTGGCGGCTGTTCGGCATCTCTGCGCTCTTGGTTTTGAGTGGCTGGGCGGGCAGCGCCCATGCCGCCTTGTTTGGAGACGACGAAGCCCGTCGCGCCATTTTGGACTTGCGTCAACGGCTAGAGCAGTCCAACGCTGCCAACCAAGCGCTGATTGAGCAAAGTGCTCGGGCCCAAAGCCAGTCGATGGCCAATTTGCGCAGTGCTTTGCTCGACTTGCAAATGCAAATTGACACACTCAAAACCCAGTTGGCCCAAAGCTTGGGTGCACAGGAGCGGCTGGCCAAGGACTTGACGGAGCTGCAACTGACGCAAAAAGATTTGCTCAAGACCTTTGACGATCGATTGCGCCGCTTCGAACCCGTCACAGTGAGCTTGGACGGTCAGGATGTTTTGGTCGACCCCGCTGCCAAAGTGCAATACGACAACGCCATGGTCCTTTTTCGCCAAGCTGACTTTGTCGCTGCCCAAAAGGCGCTCGATGGTTTTGTGCAGCGCCATGTCGGCAGTGCGTATGTGCCAACTGCCCTTTTTTGGCTGGGCAATGCCCAATATGCCAACAAGGCTTACCGAGATGCGGCGGACAACTTTCAAAAACTTTTGAGCCTGGCCCCAAAGCACCCTCGCGCACCCGAGGCCATGCTGGCCATCTCCAATGTGCAAATCGAGCTCAAAGACCTCAAGGGGGCTCGCCTGACTTTGGAAGACCTGATCAAAAACCACCCCACTTCGGACACCGCAGTCACCGCACGTGAGCGGCTTGTGCGCTTACGCTGAGTGCTCATGCCATTGATCAACCCAGAAGAACTGGCGCGTTTGACTGACCTGGTCCTGGCCGCCAGCTTTGTCTTGTCCGCACTGGCTGGGGCCTTGATTCATCGGGGGCATTTTTGCACCATGGGTGCCATCAGTGACTGGGTGCTGATGCGCGACGCCACGCGCTTGCGCCAGTGGGCTTTGGCCATGGCCACGGCCATTCTCGGTTTTGGAGCCATGTCGTGGGCAGGTTGGGTCAGTCCTTTGCAAACGATTTACGCATCCTCGCAGTTGAGTTGGTTGTCGGCTGTTGTGGGTGGCGCTTTATTCGGCATTGGCATGGTGATGGCTTCGGGTTGCAGCAGCAAGTCCTTGGTGCGATTGGGCGCGGGTAACTTGAAATCTTTGGTGGTTTTGATGGCCATGGCCGTCGTGGCGATGGCGTCGATGCGCGGTCTGACTGCCGTTTGGCGGGTCAACCACCTCGATCCAGTGAGCTGGGACCTTGTCCACGGTCCTTTTGTCGGCCAATGGGTGTCGGCATTTTGGGGGCTGTCATTGCCTCAGGGCATGGGCCTCAGTGCCTGGGTGGTGGCCACGGTTTTGCTGGTTTGGGTGGTGCGCGAGCGCAGTTTCAATACCGCATCCAACTGGTTCACGGGTGCTGGTTTAGGGCTGTTGGTGGTCTGCATGTGGTGGGTCAGTGGTGTCTTGGGTTTTGTCCCCGAGCACCCTGAGACCCTTGACCCTGTGTTTTTGACCACACACAGTGCCCGCATGGAAGCGATGAGCTTCACGGCCCCCGTGGCCTATTGGATGGACGCCTTCATGTACTTCAGCGATGGCACCAAACGCTTGACGCTGGGCATGGCGAGCGCGCTGGGGGTGCTGTTTGGGGCCTGCGTGAGCGCGCTGACTCAAGGCAGCTTCCGATGGGAAGGCTTTACCCACCGTGCGGACCTTGTGCAACACCTGCTGGGTGGCAGTTTGATGGGCTTGGGCGGGGTGTTGGCCATGGGCTGCACTTTTGGCCAAGGCTTGAGCGGCATGTCCACCTTGAGCTTGGGCAGTTTCTTGGCTGTGCTGGGCATTTTTGCGGGATCATTCAGCGCATTGCAGTGGCAAATGCGCCAGTCTTGATGCATGAGCGCCTTGCGCGCATTTACCTAGCCACACCGATCGACCATGACCTTGTTTCAGACCTCTGCCCCAAGCTCAGCCCCTGAGCTCGCGCTTTCAGGTGAAGAGGCCATGCGGCGTTTTGGCGGACTGCAGCGCTTGTATGGTGTGCCAGGCGCCCAACGCATCCAGCAAGCCCATGTGGTGGTGGTGGGCATTGGCGGGGTGGGCTCCTGGGCTGCTGAGGCACTTGCGCGCAGTGGTTTGGCCCGCCTCACACTGATCGACATGGACCACATCTCAGAGTCCAACATCAATCGACAAATTCACGCCTTGAGCACCACCACGGGCCAGTCCAAAGTGCTGGCCATGCAAGAGCGCATCGCCTTGATTCACCCTGATTGCCAAGTCGATGCGGTCGATGATTTTGTCAGTCCCGCAAACTGGCCTTTGTGTTTGCCCGCTCAGCCCGATGCGGTGATCGACGCCTGTGACCAAATCAAAGCCAAAGTGGCCATGGCCCACTGGGCATTGCAAACAGGCGTGGGTTTCGTCACCGTGGGCGCCGCAGGCGGTAAGCGCCTGGCGCACAAAGTCGACATCGGCGATTTGGCGCACATCACGCATGACCCCTTGTTGTCCCAATTGCGCTACCGTTTGCGCAAACACCACGGCGCAGCCAAGGGCGAAAAAAGCATGGGCATCCAGGGCGTCTTTAGCCGTGAACCGGTGGCTGCGCCCGATGCGACTTGTGCGATAGAAGGCGACGGTTCGCTCAACTGCCACGGCTATGGCTCTGTGGTCAGCGTCACGGCCACTTTTGGCATGTGCGCCGCGTCCGCCATTTTGAATTTTTTGGCCAGCTCGCCAAAGATGTCAAAAAATAAAGGCTATAATTTGAGTCTTGCTGCAGTGCAACCACCCGCAGCAAAGGGACCATAGCTCAGTTGGTAGAGCAGCGGACTTTTAATCCGTTTGTCGTGGGTTCGACCCCCGCTGGTCCCACCAGTCATCAAGTAAAAACACCCTGTATGAAAGTGCTGGGTGTTTTTTTATGTGGGCTTGATTTCACCTGCATGGCAGCAGCAAGGCAGCTGCAAGGTTTATGCGTTCAGTCTTGAAAAAAGGTGCTGCCTTGCTCGGCGAGCAGCGCCTTGTGCAACACAGCCTGGGTCATTGCCGGTCGCAGCGCTTTACACCGTGCTGGCTTCTTCCAACAGGGATGTCAGCTCCAACCAACGTTCTTCCAAGCTTGCCACCTCGTCTACCAAGGCTTTGAGGCGGCGACCTGCGTCGGCCATCTCGGCAGGTGAAATGGGCGTGGTCAGCAGAGCTTCCAACTTGGTTTTTTCAGCTTCGATGCTGGCCATTCGCTGCTCGTTTTGCTCCAGCTCTTTTTTCAGTGGGCGCGTTTGGGCGGCCAATTGCTGGCGTTTTTGCGCATCTTGTTTGCGCTGCTCGGCGCTGCTGAGGCTGCTGGCAAGGGCGGGGTTTGCAGCTGTCTTCGAGGTGTTGACCGCGATCCTTGTGGGGGCTGCTGCGTTAGGGCTCGCGGGTGCACAAGGCGTGTCCACTGCTTGGGCATGGGCCTGAGTGAGCGCGGTGACCGCATTGAGCGCAATGGCGGTGGGGGCCGCAGCATCCCGGGCCGTGTTTTTGGCCAGTTCGCGCAAGCGCTTGGACTCTTCCAGCAGGTACTTCTGGTAATCGTCCAGATCGCCGTCAAAAGGCTCGACCTTGCCCCGGCCCACCATCCAGAACTCGTCGCACACCGCACGCAGCAAGGCGCGGTCGTGGCTGACCAGCATGACAGTGCCTTCAAACTCGTTGAGTGCCATCGACAGCGCCTCACGCGTGGCCAAGTCCAGGTGGTTGGTGGGTTCGTCCAGCAGCAGCAAATTGGGCCGTTGCCAAACGATCATGGCCAGCACCAGGCGGGCTTTTTCGCCGCCGCTCATGGAGCCCACGGACTGTTTGACCATGTCGCCACTGAAGTTGAAAGTGCCCAGGTAATTGCGCAAGTCTTGCTCGCGGCTGGGTTCACCGCTGTTGGGGCCCAGCTCTTTGGCCAAGCGGATCATGTGCTCCAGCGGGTTGTCATTCGGGTGCAGCACATCGAGTTCTTGCTGGGCAAAGTAACCGATGTTCAGGCCCTTGCCCTCGGTCAAAGTGCCTGCCAGCAGCGGCATGGTGCGGGCAATGGTTTTGACCAGGGTCGACTTGCCCTGGCCGTTGGCCCCCAAGATGCCGATGCGCTGGCCCGCCAGCACCGATTTGCTGACGCCTTGCAAAATGGCTTTGGGCTCCTCGTCCACGGTGTAACCAAAGCGGGCGTCGCTGATGGCCAGCATGGGGTTGGGCAGGTTGTTGGGCTCTTTGAAGCCAAAGGTGAATTCGGCATCGGCCAGCAGCGGCGCCACTTTTTCCATGCGCTCGAGCGCCTTGACCCGGCTTTGCGCCTGCTTGGCCTTGCTGGCCTGCGCTTTGAAGCGGGTGATGAATTTTTGCAAGTGGGCGATTTTGTCTTGCTGCTTGGAAAATGAGGCCTGTTGCAGCTCCATCTGTTGCGCACGCAAGATCTCAAATGCGCTGTAGTTGCCGCCGTAGCGCGTCAGTTTGGTGTGGTCAATGTGCAAGGTGACATCGGTCACCGCGTCCAAAAATTCGCGGTCGTGGCTGATCACGATCATGGTGCCCGCGTAGCGCTGCAACCAGGCTTCCAGCCACACCAAGGCGTCCAAGTCCAGGTGGTTGGTGGGCTCGTCCAGCAGCAAGATGTCGGAGGGGCACATCAGCGCCCTGGCCAATTGCAAGCGCATGCGCCAGCCGCCCGAAAAGCTGTTGACCGGGTTGTTGAGTTCGTCCACCCGAAAGCCCAAGCCCAAAATGAGTGCTTCAGCGCGGGGCAGGGCGTCGTGGTCGCCCGCATCGGCCAGGTCGGTGTAGACATGGGCCATTTCCATGCCGTCGCCGCTGGCCTCAGCGGCGACCAGGCGCTGGCGCAATTCGGCCAAGCGGGTGTCACCTTCCAGAACAAAGTCTGATGCAGGCTGGTCGGTCTCGGGCATGTTTTGCGCCACCTGACCCATGCGCCACTGGCGCGGCATCTCAAAATCGCCGCCGTCTTCGGTCAAGGTTCCGTTGAACAACGCAAACAAGGTGGATTTGCCCGCGCCGTTGCGCCCAACCAAACCGACTTTTTCTCCCGGGTTGAGGGTGACAGAGGCTTTGTCCAGCAGCACCTTGGTGCCCCGGCGCAGGGTGACGTTTTTGAGGTTGATCATGTGAAAAACAGTGTCCGGACCCATTCCGGGATAAACAAGAGGCGCAAGCTCTGGCGCTGATGCCAAAAACTCAACCCGGCATTTTCGCCGATGTGGGGGCCTCTGAGTGGCAATGGGCCGAAAGAAAGGCTGGTGAGCTGACCCGGGGTGAAGCCCTTCAGAGGCTGAGCAAGGCCTCTCGGGTGATCAGCAGCACCTGATCGTCGCCTGCGCTGGTGTCAAGCCAAGCGACTTCGAGTTCAGCAAATGCTGCCATGAAATGTTCGATCTCATTGCCGATTTCCAGCACCAAAATGGCGTGCGCGCTCATGCGCGATGGCGCGTCCTTGAACAACTGGCGCACAAAGTCCATGCCGTCTGTGCCACCGGCCAGCGCCAACGCGGGTTCGGCGCGGTACTCGGCCGGCAAGGCGTCCATGCTGGCTTGGCACACGTAAGGCGGGTTGCACAGGATCAAATCAAACGGGCCTGGCAAAGCAGACAGGCCATCGCTGTGCAGCAGCTTCACGCGCTCTTGCAGGTCGTGGCGCGCCAGGTTGATGGCGGCCACGGCCAGCGCGTCATGCGAAATGTCGGCCCCGGTGACTTGCACCTCGGGCCAGGCCAGCGCGGCCAACACAGCCAGGCTGCCGTTGCCGGTGCACAAATCAAGCACGCGCTTGGTCTGGTCAGACAGCCACGCGTCAATCGTGCCGTCGGCCAGCACCTCGGCGATCAGGCTGCGCGGCACGATGGCGCGCTCGTCGATGTAAAAAGACACGCCTTGCAACCAGGCTTCTTGCGTCAGGTAGGCGGCGGGCTTGCGGGTGGCGATGCGCTGTTCGATCAGCGCGGCGCAGGCCGCTTGCTGCTCAGGTGTCACGCTGTGTTCGGCCACGTCGTCCAAGTCGGTGTCCAGAGGCAGGCCCAGACGCCAAAGCACCAGCCAGACGGCTTCGTCAAAGGCGCTCTGAGTGCCGTGGCCAAAGGCCACGCCGGCTTGCGTCAGTCGCTCGGCCGATGCCGCGATCAAACCCGAAAGGGTCCATGCGCTCATGCAGACAGACCTGCATTGAGTTGTTCCAGCGTGCGCCGATAAATGGCCTTGAGCGGCGCGATGTCACTCAGCGCCACATGCTCGTTGACTTTGTGAATCGTCGCGTTGGGTGGGCCAAATTCGATGACTTGTGGGCAGATTTGCGCGATGAAGCGGCCGTCGCTGGTGCCGCCGGTGGTGGACAGCTCGGTGGCGAGGCCAGTCTCGTCGGTGATGGCTTGCTGGATGGCGGCCACCAAGGTGCCCGGTGTGGTCAAAAACGGCAGGCCGCCGAGGGTCCAGTTCAGCGCGTATTTCAAACCCTGTTTGTCCAGCACGGCGGTCAGGCGCTGTTGCAGGCTTTCGGGTGTGGACTCGGTGCAAAAGCGAAAGTTGAAGTCGACCACGCAGTCGCCGGGGATCACATTGCCCGCGCCTGTGCCTGCGTGGATGTTGCTGACCTGCCAGCTGGTGGGCGGGAAGAAAGCATTGCCCTCGTCCCAACGGATCGCCACCAGCTCGGCCAGCGCCGGGGCCAGGCGGTGGATCGGGTTGTCGGCCAGGTGGGGGTAAGCAATGTGGCCTTGCACGCCTTGGACGGTGAGTTTGCCGCTCAGGGTGCCGCGTCGGCCGTTTTTGATCATGTCGCCGGTTTTCAGCACCGAGGTGGGCTCGCCCACGATGCAAAACTGCGGCGCTTCGCCGCGCGCCACCAGTTCTTTGCAGACCACCACGCTGCCATCCAGCGCGGGGCCTTCTTCGTCGCTGGTCAGCAAAAAGGCGATGCCCAGTTGTGGGTCGGGGTGCTTGGCCAAAAATTCTTGCACCGCCACGACCATGGCTGCCAGCGAGGTTTTCATGTCGCTTGCGCCCCGACCAAACAGCTTGCCGTCGCGGTGGGTGGGGGTGAAGGGGTCGCTGTGCCATTGCGTGAGCGGCCCGGTGGGCACCACGTCGGTGTGGCCCGCAAAGGCCAGGGTCTGGCCCGAGCTGCCCGCGCGCTTGGCCCAGAGGTTGCGTACGCGGAAAGTCTCTGGGCCAGAGTCCATGAATTCGCAGACAAAGCCCAGCGGCTGCAAGGCCTCGGCGATCAGGTCCAGGCAGCCCGCATCGTTGGGCGTGACCGAGGGTTTGGAGATCAGCTGCTCGGCCAGGCGCAGGGTGTCGTGACAGGTGGTGGCGGTGTTCATGGTTCAGACTTTGCTGGGGTGGGCGCGCACAAATCGGGCGATGCGCTCGGCCGCTTCCAGGCATTCGGCGGTCTCGGCCACCAGCGCCATGCGGATGCGGCCTTGGCCCGGGTTTTTGCCTTTGACGTCGCGCGCCAGGTAGCTGCCGGGCAGCACG
Organism: Limnohabitans sp.; assembly: GCF_044361645.1. Lineage (GTDB taxonomy): Bacteria > Pseudomonadota > Gammaproteobacteria > Burkholderiales > Burkholderiaceae_C > Limnohabitans_A. The sequence goes on from NZ_JBIKIL010000051.1 coordinate 22,642, forward strand.
GTCACGTGTTCTTGGGCGTACAGGGCTTGCGCAAAAACCGCGTCCTCGCCTTGCCAGCCTGCAGGCACACCGGCCCACAAATAGAAACTCGCATCGGGCAGTTGCACGTCCAGCACTTGGGCCAACACGGGCGTGACCTGGGCGAACTTGGTGCGGTACTGGTTGCGGTTGTCCAGCACGTGCTGCTCGTCCCCCCAGGCGGCGATGCTGGCGGCTTGCACCACCGGGCTCATGGCGCTGCCGTGGTAAGTGCGGTACAGCAAAAACGCCTGGATCAAGGCCGCGTCACCCGCCACAAATCCACTGCGCAAGCCCGGCACATTGCTGCGCTTACTCAGGCTGGTGAAGGCGATCAGGCGTTTGAAGTCGGTGCGGCCCAACTGGTGGGCGGCTTCCAGGCCGCCTAAGGGCGCTTGCTCGCGGAAATAAATCTCGCTGTAGCACTCGTCAGAGGCGATCACAAAACCGTGTTGGTCGGACAGCGCGAACAGCTTTTGCCATTCCGACAAGGGCATGACCGCGCCTGTGGGGTTGCCGGGTGAGCACACAAACAGCAGTTGGGTGCGGGCCCAAACCTCGGTGGGCACGCTGTCCCAGTCGTTGGCAAAGTTGCGCGCCGGGTCGCTGGCCACGTAGTGCAAATCGGCCCCAGCCAACAGAGCCGCGCCCTCGTATATTTGGTAGAAGGGGTTGGGGCTGAGCACCGTGGCGCCGGGCAGGTTCGGGTCGATCACGGTTTGCGTCAGGGCAAACAAGGCTTCGCGCGAGCCGTTCACCGGCAGCACTTGGGTGGCTGGGTCCAGGCTCAATTGGTAACGGGTTTTCAGCCAAGCCGCGCAGGCTTGGCGCAAAGCGGGCTCACCGGCGGTGGCTGGGTAAGCCGACAAGCCCGTGGCCACCGATGCCTTGAGCGCTTCTTGGATAAAAGCCGGTGTGGCGTGTTTGGGTTCGCCAATGCCTAGGCTGATGTGGCGCAGGGCGGGGTTGGGCGTGACGCTGGCAAACAGCTTTTTCAGCCGTTCAAAGGGGTAGGGTTGCAGCTTGGCAAGAAGGGGGTTCATCAGCAGATTATCCGGGATGCAAAGGCCCCATTGACGGGGGGCGGCTTTTGTAACTTCTCGCGCGCTGTCAAGGCATCTTGGCCATTCCTGTCAGTTACCATTGATGCTTTCAATGCCCTGGCCGTTTGGGCTGGTCCCCAGTCCAAACTGAACCCTTTTTATTACAGTCGTGCGCCTCAATTCCATCAAGCTTTCCGGCTTCAAATCGTTCGCCGAACCGACCAACTTCCTGCTGCCCGGGCAGCTGGTGGGCGTGGTCGGGCCCAACGGTTGTGGCAAATCCAACATCATGGATGCGGTGCGCTGGGTGCTGGGCGAGTCCAAGGCGTCTGAATTGCGTGGCGAGTCCATGCAGGACGTCATCTTCAACGGCACCACCACCCGCAAACCGGCCAGCCGGGCCAGTGTGGAGTTGGTGTTTGACAACGCCGACCACCGCGCGGGCGGGCAATGGGGTCAATTTGCCGAGATCGCGGTCAAGCGCGTGCTGACCCGCGACGGCAACAGCAGCTACCACATCAACAACCAGCCGGTGCGCCGCCGTGACGTGCAGGACGTGTTTTTGG
>NZ_JBIKIL010000157.1:0-7294 GCF_044361645.1 Limnohabitans sp.
CGTGATGGTGCTGGGCGAGCGCCCAAGGGTTCGGGCAATCTCTCGCACGGTGAAGTTCTGAACATGGAGGCTGGCGAGAGTCACGCGCTCTTCGGGTTGGATCTGTTTGTAGTGTTTCAATGGAGTGCTTTGCATCTGCGGACCTTACAGGGTTTGCAGGTGTTGCACTTCACTTTTGAATCCGCCCTTGCATTTTGGGACGGATCAAATTGGTCAAGACCCGTTCCATGCCAACAAACACGAGCCGTCGCCGAACGTATTGCAAAGGAGAAGGTAAAAGAAAAGTATTGGTGGTTCGCGCCTTGGTGGGACAGTGAACCATGTGCCAGAGGACCATGAAAGTCTTCCTAGACGACGAACGCACCACGCCCGATGGCTGGGTGCGTGTGTATTGGCCTGACGAGGCCGTGGCGCTGCTGCAGACGGGTCAGGTGACTGAGATCAGCCTCGAACACGATCTGGGTGACGATGCGCGGGGCACGGGCTACGACGTGGTGCTGTGGATCGAAGAGGCGGTGCGCCTGCGCGGCTTTGTGCCGCCGCGCATGCAGGTGCATTCGGCCAACCCGGCGGCGCGCACGCGCATATTGACGGGCATGGCCGCCATCGAGCGGGCTCGGCAGGCTTGAGATTCTGGCTTCACCCAGCGGATCGGATCTGGACAAGATGCCAGACGGTGACTATCATTGATAGCTACCCACCAAGGAGCCCACCATGGACACCGCCCGCCTTTTCCAATCTGGCCGCAGTCAGGCCGTTCGCTTGCCCAAAGATTACCGCTTTTCAGGCACCGAAGTGGTGGTCAAGCACTTTGGCAACGGCGTGCTGCTGCTGCCTGTCAATGACCCATGGCAAACATTGCAAGCGGGTCTGGCCGCTTTTGAGCCTGGCTTTTTGCTCACCCGCGAACAGCCTGACGCAGAGCAACGGGCTGAGATCAACCCATGATTCTGCTCGACACCAACATCTGCATCTACATCATCAATGCCAAGCCGCCCACTGTGCTGGCGCGCTTTCAGCAGTACCGCATGGGTGATGTGGGTCTGTGCAGCGTGGTGGCGGCAGAGCTGGCATTTGGTGTGGCCAAAAGCGGCTCAACCCGCAACCGCCAGGCGCTGGAGATGTTTCTGGCTCCGCTGACCATCTTGCCGTTTGACGAGGCAGCCGTATGGGCCTATGGCGATTTGCGCACCGACTTGGAGCGCCGTGGCACCCCCATTGGTGCGCTCGACACCATGATCGCCGCTCACGCCTTGAGCCAGCAGGCCCTGCTGGTCACCAACAACACCCGCGAATTTGCCAAGGTGCCCGGTTTGCAGCTGGACAATTGGGCGGCAGCCGGCTGATGGATTTGAATCCATTGCGGCCTCACGCCGCTGGCATGTCAAACGGCAGCAGATGGTGCCCCACCCGTCCGGCATCATTGCGGGCGGTCAGGATGACCGTGCACAGCCAGCTGCCTTTTGGTGGTAATTCGGGCATGTTGGTGCGCCACGAGATGGGGTTGAACTGCCCGGGCAAGATGTCTTTGTGAAAGAGTTGCTCTCCAACTTTTCGGTCGTAGTAGTGGCCCATCAACTCCATGTGTTCCGAGCAAACCAATTCGGCCTGCACTTGCCACAGGGGCTCTGGGCTGTCGAGTTGACATTGCAGCAGCGTGGGGTGATGTGGTGTGAGCATCAAAAAACGGTGTTGCAACCCAAGTAGGGCGTAGTCGACGCTGGCATTGGGCAGAACTTGCCTGCGTGGTGCGTGTTCTTGCTGCAGGTCCAGCAAAAAGCCAACATCTTTGTCGTCGCGTTGGTCGCTAGCCAACAACCACCGTCCGTCGGCAGACAGCAGCCCCTTGGTGCGGGCAGGCGTGGTCTTGTATTCGCTTTGCAGTTGACAAGTATTGCGTTCTTGCGCTTGTCCGGTCAGGGCATCAAAGACAAGCACCAAACCGCAGGCATTCCCGGCAGCCATGGTGCGGCCATCGGATGTGGTTTCTGGCGGAGGTCAAGGCACGAAGCGTCAGAGTTGACCGCTTGCGTCGGATCGCCTGCAAATATCAAGCTGTTCGCAACCGACGCAATATGTCGGACTCTTTTGGACACTGAGGGCTTGTTCAATAAGGAGAAGCCATGAGTGCAACAACTGGTCGAGCCATCCGAAAGATGGCATGGGTTTTGGGGCTGGCAGCGACAACAGCGCATGCCAATCCGCTGATGGTTTTGGGTGGTATCAATGGGCTAGTCGATGCACTTAAGAGCACCACGGCGCAGCTTAAAGGCGTCAATACGCCATCGAAGCCCTCTGCCAAACCCCGCATTTCTTTGGTCAACGCTCATTTGATTGAACAAGGCATGAAGCGCGATGCAGTTCATGCACTCGTTGGGTCGCCCGTCCACTTGCAGTCCGCCGACACCCGCAATGCCATCATTCGCGACATTTACAAAATTCAGCGCACGGGTTTGTGTGCAATGGATCAGGTGGTGATCAGCTATGCGTCAAACGACGGTCCCGTTCAGCGAATTTCGCAAACGTGCGGCGATGTGACATCGAGTGAAAAACGCTGGGTTGAATATTCCTTTGCGCTTGAACTGCCGCCTGCGTTTGAAGGGATTGAGACCAACGCACTGCGCGACACGGTGATTGCAGCCATTGGCACACCAGTTGAAACCCGCCAGGGCCAAAGCGCTTTGACTTTCGAGGATGTGCATGTGTTGGGTGCCACCAAGTTGGTCTTGACGTACATGAAGGGGCCGAAACAATTGCACTCAGTCAGCATGGCAGGGACAAAGGTTGAGCTGCCTCGCCTGAAACGGGTGGATTTTTTTGAGACCGCGACTGCGAACTCAGGGGATAAACAACCATGACCCGTACACCGAAGATCATCCGCCGCACTGTTTTTGACCTCCACCCGCAAGAGCTTTTGACCTTGCACAGCCTGAACCGCAGCGTGATGGCCACCGTGCCGCCCAGGCGCCCGCGCCTGTCAGCAGACGCGGGCAGCTACAGCGAGTACGAGCTGGACTACGGCATTTACGAGCGCTTTCGCGATTTGCATGCCCGCGCCAAAGCCGAGCGCTCAGACTGGCTGCGCACCCAGCGCATCACGCACAAGGTGGCGGCCCAAGCCGCGTTGTGCGGCTACCAGCCCTACAAGCGGGCAGCCCGTTTGGGCTTGGAAGCACCGCCCATGCCCGAGGGCTATGCCGAGATCTTCCAAGCCTTGCTTCAGGAGTTGGTGCTGGCGCGCCAAGCCGCCCGCCCACCCAAGCCCCCGGCTCGGCCCCCGACCCTGCCGGGTAGGGTTCAGATGTTCAGTTTTTAAGGCTTCAACGGCGTCACTGCCCTGCCCCACCTGTGGGGCAAGCCAGCGGCAGGCCATACGCGGCCGCGGTGACGATGCGCACCGAGTGGTATTTGCGGGTGCTGGCTTTGCTCGGCTTCGATACAAGTGTTTCTCGTAAGATGCTGACCATTCAGAGGGGCTTCCAAGAGGAAAAAGCGACAATATTTTTGGCGTTTTTTTCCGTCTTTAAAACTACTATTTCCAAGAATGAGGTCACACATGAACCCAACTGCGTTAATCGCCGTGCTGGATGAACTCATGACCACCTGAGAAAACGAGGTGGTCGAGTTCAAGCAGGCGGGCCATGACTACGACACCGACAAGATCGGTGAGTATTTCTCTGCCTTGGCCAACGAGGCCAACTTGCGTGGTGTGGACCGGGCTTGGCTGGTGTTTGGTGTGAACAATAAAACCCGCAGCGTGACGGGCACCGATTACAGGCCAGAGCCTGCGCGTTTGCAAAGCCTGAAGACCCAGATTGCCGACAGTACCGAGCTGAGCATCACGCTGCGCAACATCCATGTGCTGCAACACGCCGCTGGCCGCGTGGTGCTGATGGAAGTGCCGCCCGCGCCACGGGGCATGCCCATTGCTTGGAAAGGGCACTACTACGCCCGAGCGGGTGAGAGCCGCACGTCCTTGGGTTTGGACAAGCTCGATGAAATTCGCCAGCAAACGCTGACGACGGACTGGACCGCCCAGTTGGTGCCCGGTGCCACCTTGGTACATTTGGATGAACCCGCTGTGCAGTTGGCACGCAACGCCTTTGCTAAAAAGTACGCCAACCGTTTTGCTGCCGAAGAGGTGATGGCCTGGCCAGTGGCTGCGTTTTTGGAGCGGGCGCATCTGCTGCGCGATGGCCAGATCACCCGGGGCAGCTTGCTGTTGTTGGGCAAATCAACGTCAGCGCATTTGCTTTCACCACACCCCGCGCAACTGACATGGAAGCTGGAAGGGCCAGAGCGCGCCTACGAGCATTTTGGCTTGCCGTTTTTGGTGGCGACGCTTGATTGAGGGGCGCAAACCCAACCTTCATGTGGCCGCGCACATTGCCAAGGCCACGGGAAGCGTGGCAGCCTACCTGCTCACTCGGGGGCAAGACGACGCCTTCTACCTTAAACAGATCACCGACTACTTGGCGGTGAACGGCGAGGCTAATCGCGCCGACATCAACCAACTGCTGCTGAGCAAACTCAGCGATGCTTTGACCGACGGGCAGAAATACACCAAGGTTAGCAATTTGCTGGGCAAGCTGCGCCGCCGGGGGACGATTGTGAACGTGGGCTCAGACGCTGCACCGCGCTGGCAATTGGCTCAAATGAATTAGAGATTTGCAGAGAAAAATGAGAGATTTGCCGAGAGATTTTCAAGTTTTTTTAATGAAATCAATAACTTGCGGATTTCTGCATGACTCTAATTGACGTGCGGTTGCAGAGAGATTGCAGAAAGAAAACATGAAGATCAAGTTCAAAACCCAAGCCACCGGCACGGCCCCCGGCCCAACCGGGTGAGCTTCAGATGTTCAGTTTTTAAGGCTTCAAGGGCGTCAACGCCCTGCCCCACCCGTGGGGCAAGCCAGCGCCAGCCAAAGGCGCGCAAGTTGATGCGCTTGTTGCAGGGCGTTGGCTGGCTGGGGGCTGGGCAACGCGTGCTGCGTCAGCAGATCGCTCAGCCGGGGTGGTGGGCTGAGTGGGTGGGTGCGCAGCACTTGGCGCAGGTCCATGATGCCCGCCACATGGGTGCGCAGCGGCGCGTTTCCGGCGCGGGCCAAAGCGCGGTCGATGTGGTGGATGTGAAATTCGGCATGCCAGACCAGGAGTTGCGCGTGGCGCACATGGGCCAAGAACAGCGGCGCAATGTCGGCCCAGGCCCCGCCTGCGGCAGCCAAGCTGGCCTGGGTGTGGCCGTGCGCGGCGGTGGCAGCGGGTGGGATGGGCGCGGGGCTCTGGATCAAAGCGTGAAACGCTGCGCCGCCCTGCTGCGCTGGGGGGCAGCCGGGGTGGCTGGCGTAGTTGGACACCGGCATGGCGCACAGCTCGATCAGGTGGCCCTCAGGGTCGAGTGCGTCGCTGGTTTCGCAGCTCAGGGCGATGGTGCGCGGGCTCATGCCGGGTGCAACAGATCCAACAGTTGCGGCAGGCCTTGCGCGGCCGAGGTGGGCCATTGGTGGCGCATGTACTGGGCCAGCCCCGAGGGCTCGGGGTTGATTTCGGCGACAAATTTACCCAGGTTGTGCGCGCTGATGGGCAGCTCGGCCGCGGGCCAGACCACGCCCGAGGTGCCGACCACCAGCATGGCGTCGCAGGCGTCCACCAGGTCTTCGGCTTCGCGCCAGGGCGCGGTGGGCATGGCCTCACCAAACCAGACGACACCCGGGCGAATGAAGCCGTCGCAGTGCGTGCAGCGCGGCGGCTCCAGCGCTGTGAGGCTGGCGTCGGGCTGGCCGGGGGCAAAGTCACCGGGCCGGTGGCAGGCGGCGCAGCGCGGCGCAAACAGGCTGCCGTGCAGGTGGATCACGCTGGGGCTGCCTGCGCGTTCATGCAGGTTGTCCACGTTTTGCGTGACCACGTCGACCTGCACGGCGCGCCCGTGCAGGCGCTGCAGTCGCTCGGCCAGCTGGGCGATGGCCAAGTGCCCGGCGTGCGCCTGCGCGGCCATGACCTGCGCTCGCCGCCCTTCGTACCAGGCCCAAACGCGCTGCTTGTTGGCCCGCCAGCCGTCGGGCGAGGCGAGCTCCTCCGGCTTGAACTGTTGCCAATGGCTGCTCGCTTGCCCCCGAAAGGTGGCAATGCCGCTTTCGGCCGACATGCCCGCGCCCGTGAAGATGACGATGCGGCGCGCTTGGCGCAAGGCGTTGGCAATGGCTTGCGCGGTGGTGGTGTGCATGGTGTTGTCCTGTCCCTGGGTGATCAAAAGCCCAGTTTAGGCAGGCGGGCGACAAGATGTGCCGGAGGGGGTGCTGGGCCAGTTTTATTTGGCTGCGCAGACCCAGTTGTCACGCGAAACGCTTTACCGCACCTTGTCGGCCCGGGGCAATCCCACGATCAAAACCTTGGCGGCTGTGCTCAAAACCACTGGCCTGCGAATTTCCATCGCGCCAGCCCCATAAAAAACGCCTGCACGGCGCAAACCGGGCAGGCGTTTTAGGGTTCAACGGCCGCCATCACAAGCCATTGAGCCAGGCCGCTCAGGGCTTGGTTTTGTTGTAAGCGGCGATGCCGTCCAGGATTTCCTTGTGGGCGGATTCTTTGCCTTCCCAGCCCAGCACTTTGACCCACTTGCCTTTTTCAAGGTCTTTGTAGTGTTCAAAAAAGTGGGCAATCGCGTTGCGGCGCATCGCGTTCACATCCGAGATGTCTTGCCAGTGGTCGTACATCGGCAAAATTTTGCTGGTCGGCACTGCAACCACCTTGCCATCGACACCGGCCTCGTCTTCCATCATCAAAATACCCAGCGCGCGGCAGGGCACCACCACACCGGGGTGCAGGGCGTAAGGGGTGATCACCAACACGTCCACCGGGTCGCCGTCGCCAGACAGGGTTTGGGGCACGTAACCGTAATTGGTGGGGTAGTGCATGGCCGTGGTCATGAAACGGTCCACAAACAAAGCGCCGGTTTCCTTGTCCACTTCGTACTTGATCGGATCGGAGTTCATCGGGATTTCGATGATCACGTTGAAAGTTTCGGGCGCTTGTTTGCCGGGGGTCACGTTGTCGAGGGGCATCTTTCGGATCTCTTTTTGAAAAGTTAAAAAACGGAAATTGCTAGGGATTAACCCCGATTTTACTTTCACAGGCCTTGCGCAAACCCCAATTTGACCCCTTTAATGAAACGTTGGCCAATCGTTCTCTGGTTTCGGTGATCGAGGAAGCAACGCAGTGGAGGGGTCTCCGGTGCGTTGCCCCTCTGTTCTGCGACAACCATCGAGGAGTTCAACGATGACAGGAAATTCAGCGC
>NZ_JBIKIL010000052.1:0-24122 GCF_044361645.1 Limnohabitans sp.
TGGCTTCACCCATTTGGTGACCTCTGTAAATCCGTTGAAACTGGCTACCAGTCTAGCTTGCGGCCGGTTTATGCAACGTCAACTGCCGGAAATAGGATGCATTGGCTTGGGCAGCAACTCAGCGTGGCCACAGGGCCCACAGTTGCAAGGGCTGCTTGAGGCGCCCCGCCAATTCGCCAGCGGCCAGGCCGGAGCCTGCGTAATAGTCGGCCCGCACCGCGCCCACGATGGCGGTGCCGGTGTCTTGGGCCAACACCAAGCGGTCAAAAGACGTTTGCGGCCCGGTCGACTTCATCCACACCGGGGTGCCGTAGGGGATGCTGCGGCGGTCCACCGCGATCGAGCGCTCGGCCGTGAGCGGCACACCTTGCGCGCCTTTGGGGCCGGGTGGGGTGGTGCCCACGGGCAAGGCCTCTTCGCGGAAGAACACCACGCGCGGGTTTTGCCACAGTAGTTCATTGACCCGCGATGGGTTGCGGTCGATCCAGGCTTTGATGCCGGGCCAGCTCGCGTCGGTGATGAGTTTGCGGTCCAGCAGCCAGCGGCCAATGCTTTTGTAGGGTTGGCCATTGGTGGTGGCATAGGCCATGCGCACCCAACGTTGGCGACCATCGGGCTCGGTCACGTTGACCAGACCTGAGCCTTGGATGTGCAGCACCATCGCGTCCACCGGATCGGCCAAGTACAGCAGCTCTTTGCCCCGTAACGCAGCACGGGCGGCGGGCAAGGTGGCCATTTCTTGTCGGCTGAACCAGGGCTTGCGCTGGTTCAGTTGCGCCGGGGGCGCGTACAAAGGCACTTGAAAAGCCCCTTGAGCGTGGCGCGAGCCCGTCAAGGTGGGCTCGTAATAACCCGTCAGCAAGCCCTGTGTCGTGGTGTCAAGTGGCTCCACCCGGTAGGCCTGCAGTTTGCTGCGCATCCATCGGCGTTGTGTTTCAGCGTTGGCATGGGCCAGTTGCGCGATTTCGGGGCACAGGGCGGCCCAGTCGGGCCCGGGCCGCGTGCAGCTTTGCAGCCAGGCCGGCCAGGCCTCGTTGACCGCATCGGTGTCCATGCCCGGCAGCTCTGACCAGCGCACCGGCACCCAGCGGCTTTGTGCCTGCACAATGACTGGCGGCAAAGCGTGGGCATCGCTGGGCACGCGGTCGGCGGGCACCGATGCACTGGGTGTCGACGGGCTTTGCATCACAGGGGCAAGGGCACAAGCGCTGAGCATGCCTACAATCGCGGCCATCCAAAAGAAGCCGACCCGCTGCGGGCATCGGATCAAGAAACGGGGTTTTTGCATGGGTCTGATTTTGTTGGAAGCTTTGTTGGCCTTGGTGATTCTCGTCGGCATTGTCTGGTGGACCATGTTTTCCGGTCGCCACAAAGGTGAATTGCCGCAAGCCCCAGGCGCCGCATCGGACCCCAGCAAAACCGCTGTCACCAAGCCGCCCACCCAAGACGCGGCCCCTGAAGACAAAATCGGTTGACGCTTGCGCCTCAGTCCAGCAAGCGGTGCGCACCCTCAAAGCGTTGCGCGTAGTAGCGGTTGCTCAACACATCGATGCGCACCCCGGTGCGTGGGTTGCTGGCGTGAACAAAGCGGCCATCGCCCACATACACCCCCACATGGGAATGGCGTCTGCCCAAAGTGTTGAAAAACACCAAATCACCGGGCAACAGCAAATGGCGCGCGATGGGGCGTGATTGCCGCCCCAACTCGGCCGACGTGCCTTTGAGCTGGATGCCGCCGCCTTCGCGAAAAACATGGGCTACGAGCCCCGAGCAATCAAAGCCGGTGGCTGGGCCGCGCCCGCCCCAGGCATAAGGGGCGTCCAGCAAAGACAAGGCCACCAAGGCCACGTCGTTGCGAAGGCTGTTGTAAGGCACCTCGGCGCCTTGGCTGGGTTGGCTGGGTTGGCTGGGACTGGCGGGGGGTGAGGCGCAGCCTGCCAGCCACAACGCCAGGCACAGCGTCGCTCCGCCCCCAAGCCAGTGGCGCTGGTGTGCTTGGGGGCGGGCTGGGGTCAATGGGGGGGCTTGCAGCCGTGGCTGGTTCATGCGTGCGCCCGCATCAGTTTGACCAATTCGACGGCCGATTTGACGTCCATCTTGTCGAACACCCGGGCGCGGTGCACCTCGACGGTGCGCACACTGATGTCCAATTGGTCCGCGATCAGTTTGTTGGGCAGGCCTTGCACCACCAGCTGCATCACGTCGTGCTCGCGCTCGGTCAGCTCAAGCAGACGAGACTGCAGGCGCAACTGGTTTTGCCGTTGGTTTAAGCGTTCTTGTGACAAGGCCAGCGCCTGTTCCACGCGGTCAACCAAGGCGTTGTCTGAAAAGGGCTTTTCACAAAAGTCAAAGGCCCCGCGCTTGACGCTGTCAACCGCGGTGGGCACATCGGCATGGCCTGTCAAAAAAATCACTGGCCAAGCTTGCGCCAAACCGTTGTTCAGCAACTGCTCAAACAAAGCCAGCCCGCTCATGCCTGGCATGCGCACATCGAGCAAGATGCAGGCGGCTTGGCGAGGGCGAGACAGGCTGGCGCTGGGCGCGCCATCCATCTCCTTTTGCAGCATCAGCAAGAACGACTCGGCGCTGTCAAAAGAAGCGCTGAGCAAACGCCTGGTGCGCAGCAACCAAGCCATGCCTTCGCGCACGCTGGCGTCGTCATCGACGATGAAAACAATGGGCGCTTCGGTGAAACTCATGCGGCGATCTTATCTAAAACCGAGGCGCTCAAGGTGAAGCGAAAAACGGTCCCTTTGGGCGTCAGCGCTTCATAGGCCAAGTGGCTGCCATGCTGTTCGAGCACAGTGCGGCAAAGGCTCAAGCCCAAACCCATGCCTTCGGCCTTGGTGGTGAAGAAAGGCGTGAACAGCTGTGCGGCCACGTCCTGTGCAATGCCGCAGCCCACATCGGTGACCGAAAACTCCACCGCATCGGCTGCGCCCTGGGCGATGCTGCGCCGCGCCTGAAGCACCAGAACCCGTTCGCTGCTGCCTGGCTGGTCCATGGCTTGCATGCCGTTGCGCGCCAAGTTGAGCAACACCTGCTCGACCATGGTGCGGTCGCACATCACGGTGGGCAATTTGGGCTCTATGCGGGTGTGCACCTTGACTTGCAGCTTGCGTGCTTGCAGGTTGACCAAAGGGGCAATGGCGTCGAGCAAAGCCTGGGGCGTGACAGCTTCGCGCGCTTGGTTGCGGCGGCGCACAAAGTCATGCACGCTGTTGATCACGCGGCCGGCACGGCCCGCCTGCTCGGCAATGCGGCGCAGCGCCATTTGCACATCGTCCAGCGTTTGCGCAGGCGTCACCGCGTCCTTGAGCAAATTGAGTGAGCCAATGGCATAGCTGGCGATGGCGGCCAGGGGTTGGTTCAGTTCGTGGCTGAGCAAAGACGCCATTTCGCCCACCGTGGCCAGGCGGGCGGTGGCTTGCAGCCGCTCTTGGCTGGCCCGCGAAAGCTCCTCGGTGCGGCGTTGTTCGCTGATGTCGATCACAGCGCCCATCCAGCCGGTTTGTTGCCCATGCACACTGATCAGGGGGGCCTCGATGATCAGCACCGGAAAGTGTGTGCCGTCTTGGCGCATGAAGACCGACTCAAACCCCTCGCGCGGGGGCCCATTGCCCGCCAAACGGACCGCTTGGCGTTGTTGGTATTCGTCCACCATCTCGGGCGGCCAATACGGCATGGGCGCGTTTTGACCGGTCAGCTGCTCGGCATGAAGGCCCACCATTTGGCAAAAAGCCGGGTTCACATACGTGATGCGCCCCTCCAAATCGCGTGCGCGCAGACCGGTGACCAGCGAATCTTCCATGGCCTTGCGAAAAGCCAGCGCTTCGGCCAAATCGTTCTCGGCTTTCAGCCGACGCCGCGCGTCTTTGGCCAGCAAAAACATCACCACCACCAGCGCCATGGACATGGCGCTGACCAGTGCGGTCAACACATTGGGAAAAAGAGCGGGCTCGCTGCGCCGACCATCCATGCGCAAGACCAAGGTCTTGCCCGGCAAGTCCAACAGTTGCTGCGCGGTGAATACCCGAAGGCCTCTGCGCTGGCTGCCGGCGATGGCCAAACGCGTGCCATCGGCTTCGGTGAACGACAACTCATTGCGCCGACCAAAGCTGTTGCCCAGACGCACCTGCAGCAGCTCCTGCAAACTGTAGGTGACCAGCGTGAAACCCACCAGCACGCCAGCTTGGGTCGTGGGCAAGCACATCTCCATGACCTCAAAACCCAAGCCATCGGCTTGCGGCAAAAAGTAAGAGCCCGAATAAGCCACCCCGTTGCTGCGTTGGGCTCTGGCACAAGCTTGCAGCGCTTCGTTGAGATTTTGCGGCCGAGAGGCACGTTCAAACACCGGGCTGCGCAGGGGTGAGTCGACAAAATGGGTCAAGTTCAGGGCCTTATCGCGCCACTCAATGCGCAACAAATCCCGGTTTTCGCGCAACAGATTTTGGGCCTGAACAGACCAAAAACCTTCATTCGGAAGGCCCGCTTGCAGGCCCTGCAAGGCCTGCACATGCTGCGTCAATTGGGTGCGCAAATCGCTCACCGCATCGGCGCTGTCGCGCTCCAGCTCGGCTTGCAGTTGGCCCGCTTCGTAGCGGCCCGCCAGCCAGACCAAGGTGAGCAGCATGGCCAGCACCAATGCAATCAGGGCAAGCCACAAAGCGCGGCGACCTTGCCCCCCCGGCAAGCCGTCTTTCAAAGTGCGCCAGGCATGGGTGGCACGCGTCTTCAAGCTCAGGGGCAGGCGCTGCAGCGCATGGGGGTTCATGCGCGCATTGTCCTAGAACTGTCGGTTCGCGCTGCCAAAGCAAGGCAGCCCCGCTTGCTTTGTGCAAGCGGCGCAGCCCGTGGCCAAGGCCCACAGCGCGCCCACAGCGCGCCCGCTGGGCATGGGCCAAAGAGCGGCAAAAGAGCGACAAAAGAATGCAGGAGCCCTTGTAAATGGCCGGACAGCGCTTGATGGGCAAGGGCAAGATTTGGCGATTCGCGGCACAATTGCACCCGATTGCCAAAGGTCGAGAAGAGCACCGGGCCCAGCAGCGCAGGCCCCCACGTCCAAGCGAAGCGCGCGCCCCCGTGTGGGGCTGTCAAGCTGTTGTGGTGGGCGACCTTGTGGGTCAAGACGACACCAACGAATGAATCAGAAAGTCATCTGCCATCATGACCCGCAGCCAGTTACCGGACGACCGCGTCCTGCCCGCCGTCGCCCAGCCGTCAACGCTGGACGCCGTGCTTGGCCACCAGGATGGCGCATTGCCCACAACGCCGGCCATGCCCGTGACGCTGAGCGCACCTTCCGGCTTGCACCTGTATTCCCGCTTCGTGCAGCGCCTGCACCGCCGCTACGCACAGATGCTGCCCGGCTTGCCGCCCGGCCCACCCACCCGCGACAAGCTCAACTTGGCCTATTTGGGCTTGCGCGCCACAGGGCTTGATGTGGGCGCTGCTTTGCGGGTTTTGCGCCAACTTGCGCTGGAACGCTTGGCCGAACTCGACTGCACTGGCCATGCCAGTTTGGCGGCGGTCACCCATGGCATGACCTGGCTGGCCGAAGTCACGCTGGACATCGCCTGGCAACAAGTCGTGCTGGACTTGGACGATTTGCATGGCGCGCCCACCACGGCCGGCGGCCTACGCGCCGAGATGTGGATCATCGGCATGGGCAAGCTCGGTGCCCGCGAGTTGAACGTGTCAAGCGACATCGACCTGATCTATGTCTACGACGAAGACGGCGAGACCCTGGGCAACAGCGAAGGCCGCAACAAGGTGTCGTGCCAAGAGTACTTCACCCGCGCCGTCAAACGCATGTACGCCCTGATCGGCGAGACCACCGAACACGGTTTTGTGTTCCGTGTTGACTTGGCGCTGCGCCCCAATGGCAACTCGGGCCCCAGCGTGGTCTCCCTGGGTGCGCTCGAAGAGTATTTGTTGGTGCAAGGCCGCGAGTGGGAGCGCTTTGCCTGGATGAAAAGCCGCGTGGTCGCGCCCCGCAGTGCCTTGCTCAACGGTTCGCCGCAGGCTTTGCGCAGCGTGGTCTTGCCCTTTGTGTTTCGCCGCTACCTCGACTACAACGTGTTCGAGTCGCTGCGCACGCTGCACCAGCAAATCCGTGACCACGCGTCCAAACGCAGCGCCGGTCACCCCGAACGCGCCAACGACGTGAAGCTCTCGCGCGGCGGCATCCGCGAGATCGAGTTCACCGTGCAGCTGTTGCAGGTGGTGCGCGGTGGCCAGTTCCCAGAACTGCGCACCCGCCCTACTTTGGACGCTTTGCAACGCGTGGCCAAAGCCGGCCTCATGCCGCAGGCCACGGCTGACGCCTTGAGCGCGGCCTACGTGTTTTTGCGCCAGGTGGAGCACCGCATCCAGTACCTGGACGACCAGCAAACCCATGTGCTGCCCACCCGCGACGACGACTTGGCCTGGATCGCGCACACCCTGAATTACCCCCACACCGGGGCCTTTTTGGCCGACTTGGACGCGCACCGCGAAGTGGTGGCGCAAGAGTTCGACACCCTGCTCGGCGGCGACCGGGATTGCCAAACCTGCAACGGCAAAGGGGGTAAAAATGTCCGCGAACATGCCGAGCTGGATGCGGTGTTGACCGAGTTCAGCGGCCCCGTGCGCACGCGCTTGGCGCTGTGGGCCGACAACCCCCGCGTGCAAGCTTTGCGCGACGATGCGCGTGGCCGCCTGATGCGCCTGCTGCAGCGCACCGCGCAGTGGCTGGACGCCGGGCGCGTGAGTCAAGAGGCGGTGCTGCGCATGGCCGACTGGATTGAGCCCTTGCTGCGCCGCGAGAGTTATTTGGCCCTGATGCTCGAGCGCCCCTCGGTGCACGAGCGTTTGCTGCGCCTGTTGGGCGCGGCCAAGTGGCCCGCCCGTTACCTGTTGCAGCACCCCGGCGTGATCGACGAGTTGGCCGGTGGCAACCTGTTCCAAAGCCGCTTCGATGCGGCCGAGTTCGAGGCCGAATTGCAAGCGCGCTGGGTGGCGCTGCAGCGCACCGGCGAAGACGACGAGGAAAGCCTGCTCAATTTGCTGCGCCGGGCCCACCACGCCGAGCAATTTCGCACTTTGGCGCGCGATGTGGAGGGGGTGCTCAGTGTGGAGCAAGTGGCCGACGACCTGAGCGCGTTGGCCGATGCCGTGCTGCGCGTCACCGCCCGCTGGTGCTGGGACCGGCTCAAGACCCGTCACCGCGAAACGCCCGCGATTGCCATCATGGGCTACGGCAAACTGGGCGGCAAAGAGCTGGGCTACGGCAGCGACTTGGACATTGTGTTTGTGTACGACGACGAGGACGAGCGTGCGCAGGAGATTTACGCCAGCTACGTGCGCAAGTTGATCAACTGGATGACGGTGAAAACCGCCGAGGGCGATTTGTACGAAATCGACACCGCGCTCAGGCCCAACGGCAACGCTGGCCTGCTCGTGACCCGCTTTGAGGCCTTTGCCGACTACCAGCAGCAACGCGGCAGCAACACCGCCTGGACCTGGGAACACCAGGCCATGACGCGCGCCCGTTTTGTCATGGGCCTGCCCAGTTTGCAGACGCGTTTTGACCGGGTGCGCCACGCCGTCATTGGTGCGGCCAGAGATGGGGCCAGTCTGAAGGCAGAAATTGTGGCCATGCGCGAGCGTGTGCGGCAAGCCCACCTTGTCAAAGCCGAGCGCTTTGACGTGAAGCACAGCCCCGGTGCCATGGTGGACGCCGAGTTCGCGGTGCAGTACCTGGTGCTGCTGCACACCGTCGCCCACCCCGAATTGGCCGACAACGTGGGCAACATCGCTTTGCTGCAACGCGCCGAAAAGGCGGGACTGCTGCCGCCCGGCGTGGGCGAGGCCGCCGCCAACGCCTACCGCGAGATGCGCCGGGTGCAGCACCGCGCCCGTTTGAACGAAGAGCCGACCGATGTGCCCGTGGCCGACTTGGCCGCTGAGCGGGATGCGGTCTTGACGCTGTGGCGCAGCGTGATGGGCTGAGCGCGGGTGCAGGCCTGATAGAGCGTCCGCGGGCTTGAGCCCTGCCAGGCTGGGCTTAAATGCGCACCTTAAACTAGTCCCAATCCATTTTCTGAGCAAACCCCATGAACAAGTCTTTCCTCACCCTTGGCCTGCTGTGTGGGCTGGTTTTGCCACCGCTGCTTGGGGCGCAAAGCCCCGCACCCGCAAGCCTCGCCCCCAAGCCCAGCTTGACCGTGACGGTGGTCTCGCCGCAAAGCGGCAGCCTGGAGCAAAAAATCAACGCCAATGGCAATTTGGCGGCGTGGCAAGAGGCCATCATCGGGGCCGAGGCCCAGGGCCTGAAGATCACCGAAGTGCGGGTGAATGTGGGCGACCGGGTGCGGCGCGGTGACGTGCTGGCGGTGATGCAAGCCGACGGCTTGCGCGCCGAGATGGCGCAGGCCGAAGCCGCTTTGGCCGAGGCCACCGCCAGTGGCCAAGAGGCCAAGGCCCAAGCCGAGCGGGCGCGCAGCCTGCAGCAGCAAGGCTTTTTCAGCAACGCGCAACTGAGCCAAGCCCTGGCCACCGAAGCCTCCGCCTTGGCGCGTGTGCAGTCGGCCCGCGCCATGGTGCAATTGCAAAACGTGCGCCTGGCGCAAGCCCAGGTGCGCGCGCCCGATGCAGGCATCATCTCGGCGCGTCAGGCCACGGTGGGCAGTGTGGTGGGCGCGGGCAGCGAGTTGTTTCGCTTGATTCGCCAAGGCCGCATCGAGTGGCGTGCCGAAGTCACAGCCGCCGAAATTGGCCGCATCCAGGTGGGCGCGCCGGTGAACGTGTTGGCGGCCAGCGGTCAGGTTTTGCAAGGCAAGGTGCGCATGGTGGCGCCCTCGGTGGACGCGCAAACCCGCAATGCCTTGGTGTACGTTGACCTGCCAGCTGCCACAGGCAGCGCCCGCGCGGGCATGTTCGCGCAAGGCGAGATCGGCTTGGGCCAAAGCCCCGCGCTCACCGTGCCGCAAACGGCGGTGGTGGTGCGCGATGGCTTCAGTTATGTGTACAGCGTGGGGGCAGACCAAAAAGTCAGCCAACTCAAAGTGCAAACCGGGCGTCAAAGTGGTGAGCGCGTGGAGGTTTTGAGTGGCCTGAAAGCCGATGCCCGGGTGGTCGCCAGTGGGGGCGCATTCTTGAACCATGGCGACACGGTGCGCGTGGTGGACGCGCCCGCAGCCCCCCCTGCTGCTGCACCCGCATCCGCCACCCAATAAAAGGGACGCCATGCTCAACGTGTCGTCGTGGTCCATCCGCAACCCCATTCCTGCCGTCATGCTGTTTGTGCTGCTGACGGTGGCAGGCTTCATCGCCTTCGGGTCGATGAAGGTGCAGAACTTTCCCGATCTGGATGTGCCCACCATCTCTGTGACTGCGAGCCTGCCCGGTGTGGCGCCCACGCAGCTCGAAACCGATGTGGCCCGCAAGCTCGAAAACGCGCTGGCTCCGCTGCAGGGCTTGAAACACATCACCACCAAGGTGCAAGACGGTGTGGTGTCGATCACCGCCGAGTTCCGCATGGAAAAGCCCAGCCAGGAGGCCGTGGACGATGTGCGCTCGGCCATCCAGGGTGTGCGCGCCGACTTGCCGGGTGACCTGCGCGACCCGGTGGTGCAAAAGCTCAACTTGGCGGGCACCCCCGTGTTGGCCTACACCGTGCGCTCGGCGCGCATGGACGACGAAGCCTTGTCCTGGCTGGTGGACAAAGAGATCACCCGCAAGCTCTTGTCGCTGCGCGGTGTGGGTGCCGTGAACCGCGTGGGCGGCGTGACGCGTGAGGTGCGTGTGGCCCTGGATGTGAACCGCTTGCAAGCGCTGGGCATCACGGCGGCCGAGGTCTCGCGCCAGCTCAAACAAGTGCAGCAAGAGGGCTCGGGCGGGCGCATGGACTTGGGTGCGGGCGAACAGCCTGTGCGCACCCTGGCCACCGTGAAAACGGCGCAAGAAGTGGGACAGATCGAGTTGGCCACCACGCGGGGTGCCAGTGTTCGGCTGGACCAAGTGGCCACGGTGAGCGACACCCTGGCCGACGCGCGCTCGGCGGCCACCTTGAACGGTGCGCCCGTGGTGGGCTTTGAGGTGGTGCGCAGCAAAGGCGAGAGCGAGGTGGCGGTGGGCCGTTTGGTGCGCCAAGCCTTGGCCGACTACCGCCTGCAAAACCCGGACATCGAGATCACCGAAGCCTTTGACTTTGTCACCCCGGTGGAGGAGGAGTACAACGGCTCTTTGGTGCTGCTGTACGAGGGCGCGATTTTGGCGGTGCTGGTGGTGTGGCTGTTTTTACGCGACTGGCGCGCCACTTTTGTCTCGGCGGTGGCGCTGCCGCTGTCGGTCATTCCGGCCTTCATTGGCATGGCTTACTTGGGCTTTTCCATCAACGTGGTGACCTTGCTGGCGCTGTCTTTGGTGATTGGTGTGCTGGTGGACGACGCGATTGTCGAGGTGGAAAACATCGTGCGCCATTTGCGCATGGGCAAGTCGCCTTACCAAGCGGCCATGGAAGCGGCCGACGAGATTGGCCTGGCGGTGATCGCCACCACCTTCACCTTGATCGCGGTGTTTTTGCCCACCGCTTTCATGAGCGGCATCCCGGGCAAGTTTTTCAAGCAGTTTGGCTGGACCGCGTCGCTCGCGGTGTTTGCCTCCTTGGTGGTGGCCCGCGTGCTCACGCCCATGATGGCGGCCTACATCTTGAAGCCCATCGTCACCGCCGCCAAAGAGCCGGGCTGGCTTAAGCGCTACATGGTCTGGGCCACTTGGTGCATGCGCCACCGCCTGCTCACCATGGTGCTGGCCACCTTGTTTTTCATCGGCTCCATCATGCTGGTGCCTTTGCTGCCCAAGGGCTTTATTCCGCCGGACGACAACTCGCAAACCCAGGTGTATGTGGAGTTGCCCCCCGGTTCGACTTTGGCGCAAACCCAGGCCAGCGCCGAGCACGCCCGCACGCTGCTCATGACGGTGCCCGAGGTGACCAGCGTCTACACCACCATCGGCGGGGGCAGCGCGGGCTCTGACCCATTTGCCGGCAGTGGCGCGGCCGAGGTGCGCAAAGCCACCCTCACCATCCAGCTGACCGAGCGCGGCACGCGGCCGCGCAAGCAAGCCATTGAAAACGACATCCGCACCGCCTTGCAGCAACTGCCCGGTGTGCGCAGCAAGGTGGGCTTGGGCGGCTCGGGCGAGAAATACGTGCTGGTGCTCACCGGCGAAGACCCGCAAGCCCTGCAAACCGCCGCCATGGCCGTGGAGCGCGACCTGCGCACCATTGCCGGCCTGGGCTCGATCGCGTCCACCGCCAGCTTGGTGCGCCCCGAGATCGCGGTGCGCCCCGACTTTGCCAAAGCCGCCGATTTGGGCGTGACCAGTGCCGCCATCAGCGACACCCTGCGTGTGGCCACCTTGGGCGATTACGACGCGGCCCTGCCCAAACTCAACCTGTCAGAGCGGCAAGTGCCCATCGTCGTCAAGCTGGGCGACGCGTCGCGGCAAGACCTGGATGCGCTGTCTCGCCTGATGGTGCCGGGCAGCCGCGGCCCGGTCATGCTGGGCCAAGTGGCCAGCATTGAGGTGGCGGGCGGCCCGGCGGTGATCGACCGCTACGACCGCCAGCGCAACATCAACTTCGAGATCGAGCTGTCGGGCATGCCGCTGGGCGACGTGACGCAAGCGGTGCAACAACTGCCCGCGCTGCAAAGCCTGCCGCCGGGCGTGAAGATCGTTGAGGTGGGCGACGCCGAAGTCATGGGCGAGCTGTTTGCCAGTTTTGGCCTGGCCATGATGATCGGTGTGCTGTGCATTTACATCGTGTTGGTGCTCTTGTTCAAAGGCTTTTTGCACCCGATCACGATTTTGGCGGCGCTGCCACTGTCGCTGGGCGGCGCATTTGTGGGCCTGTTGATCGCAGACAAGAGTTTCTCCATGCCCTCGCTGATTGGCCTGATCATGCTCATGGGCATCGCCACCAAAAACTCCATCTTGCTGGTGGAGTACGCGATTGAAGCGCGGCGCGGCAAACCTGCCGAGGGCGATCGCCCTGCTGTGCCCGGCATGAACCGCTGGGACGCGCTGCAAGACGCTTGCCACAAGCGCGCCCGGCCGATTGTCATGACCACGATTGCCATGGGCGCAGGCATGCTGCCCATTGCCGTGGGCTGGGGCGCAGCCGACGCGAGCTTTCGCTCACCCATGGCGATTGCCGTGATCGGCGGCCTGCTCACCAGCACCGTGCTCAGCTTGTTGGTGATCCCGGTGGTGTTCACTTACCTCGATGATTTGGGGCAGTGGTCGGGCCGCATGTTCAGAAAACTGACACAAACCAGGAGCAAAGCATGAGCAACAAAGTGGCGATGGTGGTGGGTGGTGGCAGCGGCATGGGCGCGGCTGCGGCCCGCAAGCTGGCGCAAGATGGCTTTCAGGTGGCGGTCATGTCCTCGTCCGGCAAGGGCGAGGCGCTGGGCCGCGAGTTGGGCGGCTTGGGGCTGACCGGCTCCAACCAATCGAGCCAAGACCTGCAAGAGCTGGTCGATCAAACCATGGCGCGCTGGGGCCGCATCGATGTGCTGGTCAACAGTGCGGGCCATGGCCCCAAAGGCCCGGTGCTGGAGTTGACCGATGCGCAGTGGCATTTGGGGCTCGACATGTATTTCTTGAACGTGGTGCGCGCGGTGCGTCTGGTGGCACCCATCATGGTTCAGCAAAAATCAGGGTCCATCGTCAACATCTCCACCGCTTGGGTGGCCGAGCCCAGTGCGATGTTCCCGACCTCGGCGGTGGCGCGCGCCGGTCTGGCGGCATTCACCAAGCTGTTTGCCGACGAGTACGCGCTGCACCAGGTGCGCATGAACAATGTGCTGCCTGGCTGGATAGACAGCCTGCCCGCCCAGGAACAGCGCCGCCAAAGCGTGCCCATGCAGCGCTACGGCACCAGCGAAGAAGTGGCCGCGACCATCGCCTTTTTGGCCTCAGAGGGCGCGGCCTACATCACCGGCCAGAGCTTGCGCATCGATGGCGGGTTGATGCGTTCACTTTGATGCGCGTGGTCACCCCCTTGGTCTGCCGGATTGAGGTTCAAGGGTTGCAAAAATCACAACGGGCCGGATCAGCCCAAGCTTGGGCATTCACAGCACGTTGCTCTTGGTGGCTGCATTTTTTGCAGCCCCATATTTCTGCCTGAGGTAATCGGGTCAAACTGCCACAGGCACGGCAAGGCAAACCCGGAATCTGCTGGCTGAGCCAGTAGCCCGGCGAGTCACACCTAGGGCAGGCCGAAAGCAACTTTTGAATGAGCTCTTCGGTCGCTTTGAGGATCAATTTTTGGCGTGTCGGATTGCAAAAAGCCCGCAGATCGTTTTCAGCAAACACCACGCCATTGCCAGACTTGGCTTGGGCCAGGTGAAAGGCCTTGAGCAGCAACGTGTGATCATGGATTCCTTTGACCATGTCGGGGTGCTCGGGGTGTTCGGGTCGCAGCACCAGGCGGTGTTCAGGGAATCCGGCCTCTTTGGCAAAGGATTCGAGCTCTTGCGGGGTTTTGACCATACTGTGCAGGCTTTGAGCGAGGCCGTGGGCAAAGCCGTTCACTTCAATCCCTGACAAGCGATCGACCCACAACACGACCTCGGTGTTCCAGGGCATGAAGGCCCCAAAGGGGTCGGGTCCAAACGAGCCTTCGCTGGCCATGCCCACAGATGTGTCGGTCAGTGCCATGCCAATGCTGGCCTTTTTTCTGGCCGCATCCAGCTGGGAGCCGGCGCGGGTCAGCTCACGCGTGAAGGTGCCCAACTGGTCGGTGTCATAGCCATCGGTGTGCACCAGCTGGCAGCCCAGTGCGGCCTCCAGTGGTCCGCGCACCAGCTCTTGCTTGCCATGTTGCGTCAGGATGGCAACTTGGCGACCTTGATAAAAAAGGGGTGGTGCTTTGCTCATGTCAGCACCGCTTGCGCCACCGCCAAATACACCGGAATGCCCAGCACGATGTTCAAGGGGAAAGTCAAGCCCAGACTCAGGCCGAAATACAGCGCAGGCTTGGCTTCGGGCAAGGCGGTGCGCAGCACGGCAGGCACGGCAATGTAAGAGGCGCTGGCGGCCAACACCATGAGCAAGGCCCCATCGCCTGCGCTCAGTTTCAAGACGACGGCCAGCCCCAAGGCCAGTGCCGCATGCACGATGGGGCCGAGCACGGCATAGGCGATCAGCACAGGCGACTGGCCTTTGACCTGCGGCAGGTTGCGCGCGGCCATCAAGCCCATGTCGAGCAAAAAGAATGCGAGCATGCCCTTGAAAAGGTCCACCGAGAAGGGGGCCATCGCCGCTTGGCCCGCTTCGCCGGTGATCAGGCCGATCACCATGGCGCCCAGCAGCAGCAACTGCGCGCCATCGGTGAAGGACTCGTGCAGGATCTTGCCCACCGACGCACCGGCAGGCGCGGCAGGCCCGCCCAATGCAGCTGCGCCACCCGCTTGTGCCAGCACGCCCGAGGCCTGTTTTTGTCGCAATGAATTGGCCAACACCACCGCCAAAATGATGGCGGGCGACTCCATCAAAGCCATGGCCGCTGCCATGTGGCCGCCATAAGGCACGCCTTGGTTTTCCAGGGTTTGCACGGCGGTGACAAAGGTCACCGCGCTGACCGAGCCATACGTGGCGGCCACTGCGGCCGCGTCAAAGCCAGACACAAAGCGCCGCAGCACGGCGTAACCCATGAGTGGGATGACGATGGCCAGCAACACGGCTGCGGCCAGGCTGATGCCCACACTGGCCGTCAGGCCCGATTGCGACAGCGCAAAGCCGCCTTTGAGGCCCAAAGCCATCAGCAGGTAAAGCGACAAAAAACGGGAGATGGCAGGCGGGATTTCGAGGTTGGATTTGACGCTGCCTGCCAGCACGCCAAAGATGAAAAAGAGAATGGCTGGGTCGATCAGATTGTGCATGCATGGATTCCTTGCGCCGATCATAGGAACGGACAACGCACTTGTAAAATCGATTCTTGTGCCCTCAACTATAGATAAAAGTCTATGAACGTCAGCTTCCGACAATTGCGCCTTTTTCTCGCCCTGGCCGAAACCGGCAGCGTCAGCGCAGCGGCCAAAGTGATGCACGTCACCCAGCCCACGGCCTCGATGCAACTCAAAGACATGGCTGTGGCCGTGGGCTTGCCGCTGTACGAGCTGGTAGGCAAAAAGCTTTACCTGACCGAGGTGGGCCAAGAGTTGGCGCAGACCGCCCGCGCCGTGGCGCAGAGCTGGGATGCGTTTGAACAAAACGTGGACGCGGCCAAAGGCTTGTCGCGCGGCAAGCTGCGCGTGGCGGTGGTCAGCACTGCCAAGTACTTCATGCCGCACCTGATCGGCAGCTTTTGCAAGCGCCACCCGGCCATCGATGTGTCACTGGAAATCTTGAACCGCGATGGCGTGGTGCAACGCCTGCAGGGCAACCTCGATGACCTGTACATCATGTCCATGCCGCCCAAAGACATGGACTTGGGCGACGAGGCTTTCATGCCCAACCCGATTGTGGTGATCGCACCCACCACCGACCCCTTGGCCAAACGCAGTGCCGTGCCTTTGCAGGAGTTGGCTGCGCGGCGCTTTATTTTTCGCGAAAAAGGCTCGGGCACGCGCATGGCGGGGGACCAGTTTTTCCGCCAGTCGAAGTTCCGCCCCGATGTGCGCTTGGAGCTGGGCAGCAACGAGGCCATCAAGGAATCGGTGGCGGGCGGCTTGGGTGTGGGCGTGGTCTCGCGCCACGCTTTGCACGGGCACCAAAAGGAAAACGGTGTCAGCGTGATCGACGTGCAGGGCTTTCCCCTGCCCTCGGCTTGGCACATCGTCTACCCAGCCGGTAAAAAGCTGTCACCGCTGGCGCTGGCCTTCAAGCAGCATGTGCTCCAGCAAATCAGTCGGCGCAAATGATGCTGAATTTTTAGACTTCGTCCAAGCCCACCCGCACAGCCTCGGCTTGCGCCCCGATCTGCGCCTTGTCGTCTGCGCTCATCTTGCCCACGTGCTTGACCATCAGCGCGGTGCGCGGGTTGCCTGCAAAGTCTTGTTCGTGCCGGATCAAAAAGTCCCAGTACAGCGTGGTCATGGGGCAGGCGTTGGGGCCTGTGCGCACTTCGGGCTGGTAGCGGCAGCCTTTGCAGTAGTTGCTCATGCGGCTGATGTACTGGCCGCTGGCCACATAGGGTTTGCTGGTGAAGCGCCCGCCGTTGGCGTGCAAGGCCATGCCTAAGGTGTTGGGGGTTTCCACCCATTCCACCGCGTCGACGTACATGGCGCGGTACCAGGCGCTGACTTGCTGAGGTGACAAGCCCGCCAGCACCGCAAACTGACCGGTGACCATGAGGCGCTGGATGTGGTGCGCGTAGCCGTGCGCCAGGCTTTGGCCAATGGTCGCTTGCATGCAGGCCATCTGGGTCTTGCCGGTCCAGTACCACTGGGGCAGATCGCGCGTGTGGCCGTAGTGGTTGGCCTCGGCCATCTGCGGCATGTCCAGCCAGTACACGCCTCGGATGAACTCGCGCCAGCCCAGCACTTGGCGGATGAAGCCCTCCACACTGGCCAGCGGCAGGCCGCGTGCGTGGTAGGCCTGCTCGGCGGCCACGATCACCTCGCGCGGCTTGAGCAAGTGCAGGTTCAGGCTGCTGCCCACCAGCGCGTGCCAGCCAAAGGGCAGCGTGGTCCACATCGCGTCTTGCCAAGCGCCAAAGTTTTCCAGGCGCTGGTCGATGAAGTGCTGCAGCGCTACCAAGGCGTCTTCGCGGGTGACGGGCCAGGCAAAGTTGGCCAGCGTGCCGGGATGCCGGGCAAAGCGGGTTTGCACCATGGCGATCACGTCTTGTGTGA
Organism: Limnohabitans sp.; assembly: GCF_044361645.1. Classification (GTDB taxonomy): domain Bacteria; phylum Pseudomonadota; class Gammaproteobacteria; order Burkholderiales; family Burkholderiaceae_C; genus Limnohabitans_A. Next base: position 16,848 of record NZ_JBIKIL010000052.1, read on the forward strand.
TGGGGTCGGGGGCAAAACGCGCAGGCGGGGGCACGGGGCCCGGGCCTTTGGCGCCAAAGCCTTTGCGGTTCTCAGCGTCAAAGTTCCATTGCCCGCCAATGGGCTCTTTGCCTTCCATCAAAATGCCGTGGCGTTTGCGCATCTCGCGGTAAAAGAATTCCATGCGCAGCTCTTTTTTATCGCCTGCCCACTTGGCAAATTCAGCCCGGCTGCACAAAAAGTGGGTGTCGTTCACCCAGCGCAGCAGCACCTGAGCTTGCTCAGCAGCGTCTTCGATCAGCCGTTCCATGCGCCAAGCCCCGGCCTCCATCACCACCAAGGCCTTGGGCTTGAGCGCTTGCAAGGCGTGGGCCAAGCGACCGGCGAAGTCCGAGGGCAGCTCGGCGTCGTCCACCCTCATATAAGTACAAGGCCACAGGCGGCGGTGCGCCTCATTGGCAAAGTGCCGCATGCCCGACAAAAAGATCGCGATGCGGGCTTGGTGGTTCCAGACCTCGTCCGCTTCGCTGTCGGCCTCTATCATCAAGAGCCGGTCTTGGGCCGGGTCAAAGTCGGCCAGTGCGGGGTTGTCCCAGCCGAGCTGGTCGCCCAGCACCAAAATCAGGTGGCGTGTCATGTGCTGTCTTTCGTGCCGGTGTCGGCGGGGTGCAGGCGGGATGCTGGCGCGGTGGGTTGCGCTTGCGGCTGGGGTGAAGGTGCTTGCAGGCTTGGCGTGAGGCTGGGGGTGATGGAGCGGGTGTGGGCGAGGGCGAGGGTGTGGGTGTGGGTGTGGGGTGCAGAATCGGTGAAAATCAAGCCAAGCGCACTTTAGGCAGCGGTTTTGACTTTGTTTTTGTCACCTCGGCAGCGTTCGCTGCAGTACAGCACCTGGTCCCAGTTTTTGGCCCAGCTTTTGCGCCAACTCATGGCCCGGCCACAGACAGTGCAGGGCTTTTCTGGCAAATGTTGTTTGTTTCCTTTGAAACCCGAGGTTTTGGGCATGGCCATCTCCAATGAAAAGGGGCGGGCGTGACAATCCAGCCTTTCGAGTTTAAACTGAGCGGTCACAAAATGGATTTTCAAGTGCAATCAAACCACTCTCGGGTCAGTTCTTGGGTCGGCATCTGCACAGCGACGCTGATGGCCGCTGTCATGGGACTCGGACTGGAAATGGCCCATGCCGCGCAAGCAGTGGCCACGCCCAACCAGGCCCAGTGCCCAGCCCTGCTGAACCACACCTTTGAGCGCCTTCAAGACGAAAAGCCGCAGTCCCTGTGCCAGTACGCGGGCAAAGTGGTCTTGGTGGTGAACACCGCCAGCTTTTGCGGTTTCACCTCGCAGTACAAAGGTCTGGAGACGCTCAACACCCAATACAAAGACAAGGGTTTGGTGGTGCTGGGTTTCCCCTCTAATGACTTTTCGCAAGAAAAAGGCAGCAACAAGGACATCGCGGCTTTTTGCGAGAGCACCTTCGGCGTGAAGTTCCCGATGTTCACCAAAACCCAGGTCACGGGCGAGGGCGCAGCCCCCTTGTTCAAACAGCTCACCGCACAAACCGGGCAAAAACCGCGTTGGAATTTCCATAAATACCTGATCGGCCGCGATGGCAAAGTGATTGACCAGTACCACAGCATGGTCGGGCCCGACAGCAAAACCCTGGTCGCCGCCATCGACAAAGCCCTGAAAGCCCAGCCGTGAGTTTCATGATGAAGCCCCGCATGAAGCTGGCCATTGTGGGTTCGGGCATATCCGGCTTGGCCGTGGCGCACAGCTTGAAAGACCAGGCCGACATCACGGTGTTTGAGGCGGGCGACTACTTTGGCGGCCACACCCACACGGTGGACGTGAGCTTGCCCACCCCGCAGGGCCTGGTCACGCACGGCGTGGACACCGGCTTTTTGGTTTTCAACGAGCGCACCTACCCGAACCTGATCAAGCTGTTTGCCGAATTGAACGTCGAGACCGTGCCGTCCGACATGTCGTTTTCGGTCAAGGTGCCGGGCGCGCTGAACGGCAAAGCGCTGGAGTGGAGCGGCACCGATTTGAACAGCGTGTTCGCGCAGCGCGGCAACCTGGTCAACCCGCGCTTTTGGCGCATGCTGGCCGATGTGATGCGCTTCAACGCCTTGTGCACCCGCATCGCCCAAGAGCAACGTGAACAAGCGTTGCAGCAGCCACTTGCAGACTTTTTGCGCACGCACAAGTTCAGCGAGCCCTTTCGCGATTGGTATTTTTTGCCCATGTTGGGCTGCATCTGGAGTTGCCCCACCGACCAGATGCTGCAATTCCCCGTGGCCACCATGATCCGGTTTTGCCACAACCACGGCCTGACCCAGGTGACCAAGCGCCCGCAGTGGTTCAGTGTGTTGGGCGGTGCCCGCCACTATGTCGAGAAAATATTGGCCGACGTGCCCGACAAGCGCTTGAACACCCCCGTGCGCTTGATCGAGCGTGACGCGCAGGGCGTTCGCATCGTCACCGACGGCCATGCCGAGCGCTTTGACCAAGTCGTCATTGCCACCCACACAAACCAAGCACTGGCCATGTTGCGCACGCCCAGTGCGCTGGAAAGCAGCCTGCTGAGCGCGATCCGCTACCAAGACAACCGCGCTGTGCTGCACACCGATGCCCGCGTGCTGCCCGCCCACCCCAAAACCTGGGCCGCGTGGAACTACGAACGCGCCGCCAGCACTGAGCGCGAATCGTCTCGCGTGTGCCTGCACTATTTGCTCAACCGTTTGCAGCGCATCCCCTTTGCCCAGCCCGTGGTGGTTTCCCTCAACCCGCTGACGGCCATCGACCCGGCCAGCATCGTTGGTGAATACGACTACGCGCACCCGGTGTTTGACCTGGCCGCCATCGAGGCGCAAAAACGCCTGCCTTCGCTGCAAGGCGCGCAGCGCACTTGGTACGCCGGGGCGTGGACGGGCTACGGCTTCCACGAAGACGGTCTGAAGTCGGGCCTGCAGGTGGGCCAAGCCCTGCTCAAGCTGATCCACGAACAGGTCAGCCCTGTCCTGGAGCCCTTGGCCGCATGAGCGCCACCTCTGCCAGCGTGGCACTCATCGGCTGGGGCCAGGTGCGGCACACCCGCCACCGCCCGGCGCACCACGCCTTTGCCTACCCTACGGCGTTTTTGATGCTGCCCATGCGCAGTTTGCGGGCATCGGCAGATGGATCGCCACGCTTCGCTCGCGATGACGGGGCGGCGGGGTCTGCACGCTTCGCTCGCGATGACGGTGTGGCTGGGCCTGCCCACTTCGCTCGCGCTGACGGGGCGGCTGGGTCTGCACGCTTCGCTCGCGATGACGGGGCGGCGGGGCCTGCACGCTTCGCTCGCGATGACGGGGCGGCGGGGCCTGCCCACTTCGCTCGCGATGACGGGGTGGCTGGGTCTGCACGCCTCGCTCGCGATGACGGTTCGGTGGGGCCTGCACGCTTCGCTTGCGATGACGGGGCGGCTGGGTCTGCCCACTTCGCTCGCGCTGACGGGGCGGCGGGGTCTGCCCACTTCGCTCGCGATGACGGGGCGGCGGGGTCTGCCCACTTCGCTCGCGATGACGGGGTGGCTGGGTCTGCCCACTTTGCTCGCGCTGACGGGGCGGCTGGGTCTGCACGCTTCATGGGTGATGCCGGTGCCGAGGGCATGACGCACGCTCACAAAAGCGTCACTGCGAGCGCAGCGCGGCAGTCCATACGGGGTGAGCCAGACAGCCCCGCCTTGGCGCTGGCCATCAACCGCCGGGCCTGGTTCGCCTTTCATGACGTCGACCATGGCGATGGCCGCCCGGCCAAGCAAGGCGGCGCGCTGGCTTGGCTGGATGCCTTGCTGGACAAAGAAGGCATCCACGACGCCACCGGCGAGGTCTGGCTGCAGGCCTTTCCGCGCGTGCTGGGCCACACCTTCAAACCCGTGAGCTTTTGGTACGCGCACCGAGCCGATGGCGGCCTGGCCGCCATCGTGGCTGAGGTGAACAACACTTTCGGCGAGCGCCATTGCTACCTGCTGCCCGCGCCGCACTACGGTCAAACCCTGTTGGCCAACAAGGTGTTCCACGTTTCACCGTTTTGCGATGTGCAAGGCCAGTACCGTTTTCGCTTCATGCGCACGCCGCACAATGGACAAGACCGCATTGTGGCGCGTGTCGACCACGGCGACGCCGACGGCCCCTTGATCGACACCAGCTGGAGCGGTGTGCTAGAGCCCGCGACCGCTGGCGCTTTGCGCCGAGTCATGTGGCGCTTTCCACTGTTGACTTTGGCCGTGGTGGCGCGCATCCATGGGCATGCCTTGCTGCTGTGGCTGAAAAAAGTCCCGTTTTGGCGCAAGCCCGAACCCCCGCGTACATTTGTGACCCGATGAACACTGGACCCTAACGGATGCCGCCCACGATGAAGACCGCCGACCACGCCCAAGCCCTGGGTGAGCGCGCCGCTGCCACCCAAATTCCGCAGACCGCCTTGCCCAAAGCGGCAAGCCGTTTGCTGCGCCTGCTCACCCGCTTGAAAATTGGCACGCTCACGGTGCACGCACCAGACGGCAACCACCAGGTGTTTGGCACGCATGCGGCCCCGTTTGCGGCGCTGCACATCCACCGCTGGGAGATGTGCGCCGAGGTGCTCAAGTCGGGTGACATTGGTTTTGCCGAGGGCTACATGGCGGGCGATTGGGACTCGCCTGATCTGGCCGCCTTGTTGCGCCTGACGATCGCCAACCGCGAGCACATCGAGAGCGCGATCTATGGCCACTGGCTGGGGCGCCTGGCCTACCGCATCAAGCACCTGCTCAAGCGCAACAACCGCAGCAACAGCCGCAAAAACATCCATGCCCACTACGACTTGGGCAATGCGTTTTATGCGCTGTGGCTGGACGGCACGATGAACTATTCGTCGGCTTGGTTTGATGGCGACCACAGCCAAGACATGGCCCAGGCGCAAAAAGCCAAAGTGCACCGCGCCTTGCGCATGGTGAACGCCCAGCCGGGCGATCGGGTGTTGGAGATTGGCTGCGGCTGGGGCGCTTTGGCCGAAGCGGCCACCACCGAATTTGGCGCGCATATCACGGGCGTGACCTTGTCCACCGAGCAGCTGGCCTTTGCCCAGGCCCGCATGCAAACGCATGGGGTGCAGCAGCGCGCCGATTTGCGCTTGCAAGACTACCGCGACATCCACGATGGACCGTTTGATGCCGTGTGCTCGATCGAGATGATCGAGGCGGTGGGCCAAGCCTACTGGCCGACCTATTTTCAGGCCATCAGCCGCATGCTCAAGCCCGGTGGCCGCGCCTGCATTCAAAGCATCACCATCGATGACCGCTATTTCGAGCGCTACTTGCAGTCCACCGACTTCATCCAGCAGTACATTTTTCCGGGCGGCTGTTTGCCCAGCCCCGGCGAGTTTCGCAAACAGGCGCAAGCCGCTGGTTTGCAAGTGGTGGACGAGCTGAATTTTGGCCCCGATTACGCCGAGACCTTGCGCCGCTGGCGAGAGCGTTTCATGGCGCAACTGGACACGGTGCGGACGCTGAAATTTGACGAACGCTTCACCCGTTTGTGGTCGTTCTACCTGGCCTATTGCGAAGCCGCGTTCGATGAAGCCAGCATCGACGTGTTCCAGTTCACACTGGCCAAACCAGGCTGATGCCCATGCACACAACACCCACACGCCCAAACCCATTTCAGCTAGCCGATGGGCGCGCCCAACCGAGCGCCATGCCGCGCGCCAACATGTGGCTGCGCGCAGGCCTGTGTGCGGTTTTTTGGGGCGTGTTTTGCGGCACGACCCAGGCACAAAGCAGCAGTGTGGCCAGCCCCAATGCCGCTTACAGCCGTCCTGAGGTGCTGGCCTTGCCGGGCGTGATGCCGACAGCGCCTGTGCGTTTGCGGGTTTGGGGCTTTGAGGTGTATGACGCGCGGCTGTGGACGCCGCGTGGTTTTCGGCACACCCAGTCGGCGCAATTTCCTTTTGCGCTGGAGTTGCAGTATTTGCGCAAGCTCGAAGGCGCAGCGATTGCCAGTCGGTCCATCGACGAGATGCGCCGCGTGGGCAGTTTCAGCGATGCCCAAGCGCAAACCTGGCTGGCGGCCATGCGCGAGCTCTTTCCCGATGTGAACACGGGCGAGCGCATCACGGGCGTGAACCTGCCCGGCGAGGGGGCCGAATTTTGGGTCAACGGCCAGCGTGTGGGCTTGGTCAAAGACGAGGCTTTTGCGCGCCTGTTCTTTGGCATTTGGCTGGATGAACGCAGCTCGCAGCCCAAGATGCGTGCGCAGTTGCTCAAAGGCTTGCAGCCGTGAGCGATTTGGCCCCAATGCCGCACAGCGCGGCGCCCCGCAAGAGCGCTGCCGCTTACGGCTTGTTGGGGCTGCCGCTGGCCTTTGTGGCCCTGCCCGTGTATGTGCATTTGCCCAACATGTATGCCCAGCAGTACGGCGTGAGCCTGGCCGCATTGGGTGTGGTGCTTTTGCTCAGCCGGGGCATTGACGCGGTGGTCGATCCTTGGTTTGGCCGCTGGGGAGACCGCTTGTACCGCCAATCATGGCAGTCGGTGTGGGTTGCCGCTGTGCTGATGGCCATGGTGGTGGCCTTGGGTTTTGGGGCGCTGTTTTTTCCACCGGCCGAGTCGTTGTCGCCCATGGGTTTGCTGTGGTGGGTGGGCGGCGCTTTGACGATCAGCCACATTGCATACGGCGGCTTGGGCATCTTGCACCAGGCTTGGGCGGCGCGCCAGGGCGGCGGCGGCATGGCGCAAAGCCGTTGGGTCGCGTGGCGAGAGGGCTTTGCTTTGGTGGGCGTGCTGCTGGCGTCTGCCTTGCCCGCCATTTGGGGTTGGGAGCTGACCACCGCTTTGTTGGTGCTGATGTTGGCGCTGGGCTTGTTCACCTGGCAGCGCACCGCCACCAGCGATGTGGCCGTGGCTTTGCAGGCGCCGCTTGGCCATGAGGCCAGCAGCCTTTGGCAGCCCTGGAAGCACCCCGGCTTTCGCCGCCTGTTGCTGGTTTTCATGCTCAACGGCATGGCCAGTGCGGTGCCCGCCACCTTGGTGCTGTTTTTTGTGCAAGACCGCTTGCAAGCGCCCAAGGCCATGGAGCCTTTGTTTTTGGGTTTGTATTTTGCCGCCGGGGCCTTGTCGTTTCCGCTTTGGCTCAAAGTGATCGACCGCATTGGCTTGCTGCGCACGTGGGCCACGGGCATGGCTTTGTCGGTGTTGGCTTTTGTCAGCGTGATCATGCTGGGCGCTGGCGACACCACCGGTTTTTTGGTGGTCTGCGCCTTGTCGGGCATGGCGCTGGGCGC
>NZ_JBIKIL010000053.1:0-23905 GCF_044361645.1 Limnohabitans sp.
CCGTGGTCATCGGCGCCGACAGCGACAACACCCAAGCCCGCAGCAGCGGCTGGCTTGCGCAAGTGCAATGGCGCTGAAAGCGGCGATTGTTGGTAGGCCAGACATGGACTGCTTCGCTGCGCTCGCAGTGACGGGCGTTTTGGTGTTGTGACAGTACTTGTCACCGCGAGCCAAGCGCCACACCGGCGCAGTCACCGCGAGCCAAGCGCCATACTGGCGCAGTCATCGCGAGCCAAGCGCCATACGGGCGCAGTCATCGCGAGCTAAGCGCCACACCGGCGCAGTCACCGCGAGCCAAGCGCCATACCGGCGCAGTCACCGCGAGCCAAGCGCCACAACGAAGCAGTCATCGCGAGCGAAGCGTGGCGATCCATTCGGGCCTTGGAACGCCGTGTTTTGGGCGATCTTTAAAATAGCGCCTTTGCCACCGCGGTACCTGCCCCATGATTGCCTACCTTCGCCGCACATGGCTTTTCAATACCCGCAATGACATCCTGGCTGGCCTCGTTGTGGCCTTGGCCCTCATACCTGAGGCGATTGCGTTTTCCATCATTGCGGGCGTGGACCCCAAAGTCGGGCTGTATGCGTCGTTTTCGATCGCCACCATCATCGCGTTTGCGGGCGGTCGCCCCGGCATGATCTCGGCGGCCACGGGTGCCATGGCGCTGGTGATCGCGTCACTGGTCAAGGACCATGGCTTGCAATACCTGTTGGCGGCCACGGTGCTCACAGGTGTGCTGCAGGTCATTGCAGGTTGGCTGCACTTGGGGCAGTTGATGCGCTTTGTCTCGCGCTCGGTCGTCACCGGCTTCGTGAACGCGCTGGCGATTTTGATCTTCATGGCGCAGTTGCCCGAGCTCAACCCCAGCACCGTGGGCGTGACCTGGCATGTCTACGCCATGACCGCGGCGGGATTGGCCATCATTTATGGCCTGCCCTACCTCACCAAGGCCGTGCCCTCGCCGTTGGTCACCATCGTGGTGTTGACCGCTTTCTCGATCGCGCTGGGCCTGGACATCCGCACCGTGGGCGACATGGGCGAGTTGCCCAGCAGCTTGCCGGTGTTCTTGCTGCCCGATGTGCCGCTGAACTGGGACACCTTCATGATCATCCTGCCCTACTCGGCCACGCTGATGGTGGTGGGTTTACTGGAATCGCTGATGACCGCCACCATCGTGGACGACATGACCGATACCCAGAGCAACAAAAGCCGCGAATGCATGGGCCAAGGCGTGGCCAACATCGCTACCGGTTTCATCGGTGGCATGGCCGGTTGCGCCATGATCGGCCAGTCGGTGATCAACGTGAAATCCGGCGGGCGCGGCCGATTGTCCACTTTGGTCGCGGGCGTGGTGTTGTTGATCTTGGTGGTGTTCTTGGGTGACTGGGTCAGTCAAATCCCCATGGCCGCATTGGTGGCAGTGATGATCATGGTGTCGATTGGCACCTTCAACTGGGGCTCGTTCAAGAACTTGCGCGAACACCCCAAAAGCTCCAGCGTGGTCATGCTCGCCACGGTGGCCGTGACGGTGGTCACGCATGATTTGGCGCAGGGCGTGCTGACGGGCGTGTTGTTGTCGGGCTTTTTCTTTGCGCACAAAATTGGCCAAATTTTGTTGGTCCATTCAGACCACACCCCTGAGGTTCACAACTACCAGGTGGTGGGCCAGGTGTTTTTTGCCAGCGCCGAGCGCTTTGTCAACGCGTTTGACTTCGACGAGAGGGTCTCTAAAGTGGTGATTGACGTGAGCCGAGCCCACTTCTGGGACATCACGGCAGTGAGTGCCTTGGACAAAGTGGTTTTCAAATTCCGACGCGAGGGCGTGGAGGTGGAAGTGCGCGGGCTCAACCAGGCCAGCGCCACCTTGGTCGATAAGTTTGCCGTGCACGACAAAGACGGCAAAGACCTGATCATTGGGCATTGAGTCATGGCGGACAGACTCACGCTTTATCTGGACCTGATTCGCTGGAACCGCCCTGCCGGATGGCTGCTTTTGTTGTGGCCCACTTTGTCAGCTCTGTGGGTTGCGGCAGAGGGCTTTCCCGGCTGGCACCTGATCGCGGTCTTCACACTGGGCACTTTTCTCATGCGCAGTGCAGGCTGCTGTGTCAACGATGTGGCGGACCGTGATTTTGACAAGCATGTCAAACGCACAGCGCAGCGTCCGGTGACCAGTGGGCGCTTGGGCGTGAAAGAGGCGCTTGGCGTGGGTGTGTTTCTGGCTTTGTGTGCGTTTGGATTGGTGCTCACCACCAACCGTGCTGCCGTGGCTTGGTCGTTTGCCGCGTTGGCAGTGACCTTGGTGTACCCCTACGCCAAGCGCATGGTCTCAATGCCTCAGGCGGTCTTGGGTGTGGCCTTCAGTTTCGGCATTCCAATGGCTTTTGCCGCCATTCAAAGCGAGGTGCCACCCCTGGCGTGGGGCCTGTTGCTGGGCAACTTGTTTTGGGTGCTGGCCTATGACACCGAGTACGCCATGGTGGACCGTGACGACGATCTGAAAATCGGCATGAAAACTTCGGCCATCACGCTGGGCCGCTTCGATGTGGCTGCTATCACAGCGTTTTATGGGGTGTATGGGGTGGTTTGGGCGGTGTTGCTGGATGCGCCTGAGCGAGGCGTGTGGATGTGGGCGGGGCTGGGCGGGGCTGCTGTGCAAGTGGCCTGGCATGTGTGGCTGATCAAGGACCGCAGCCGAGACGGCTGCTTCAAGGCCTTTCGCTTAAATCACTGGTTGGGCTTGAGTGTGTTTGCCGGCGTGGCGCTGTCGACCGGCCTGGGAGCGGGCGCCGCTTGATGCGGCCCCTGACCCTCAAAACCTCAAGCCTTGCCAAATTCATCGCCCAATTCGCCCGCGCGCAGCTGCGCTGCCTGCATGGCTTTTACAAACGAGGCTTTGATGCCAGAGGCCTCCATCGAGGTGATGGCCGCGTAGGTGGTGCCACCTTTCGAGGTGACGCGTTGGCGCAGAACTTCGGGTGATTCGGCTGACGCTGCGGCCAAGCTGGCTGCGCCCGAGAATGTCGCCACAGCCAGCTGGTAGGCCTGCTCGGGCGATAAGCCCATGCCTGTGCCTGCTTCGGTCATGGCTTCTAAAAAATAAAACACATACGCCGGACCTGAGCCGGACAAGGCGGTCACGGCATCGAGTTGTGACTCTTGCGTGACCCAAAGAAACTGTCCGGTGGTGCCAATGACCTGCTCGACCAGCGCTTTGTCGGCGGGCGTGACGCGGGGGCAGGGGTACAAGGCGGTGATGCCTTGGCCCACCAGTGCCGGGGTGTTGGGCATGCAGCGAACCAGGCGCTCGGTACCGACCCAGCGGCAGATGCTGTCCGAGCGAATGCCGGCGGCGACCGACAGGTGCAGGGCTTGGCGCGTGTGTGGCATGACGGGGGCTGCGGCTGCGCTGAACATTTGGGGCTTGACAGCCCAGACCACCAAGTCTGCTTGGGCCAACGAAGGGTGGGCACAGGGCCAAGCGCTGATGCCGAAGTCAGTCTTCAATTTGGCGGCGGTGTCGGCAAAGGGTTCGATCACGCTGAATTGATCGGGCTTCATGCCTTGGCGGATCAGGCCACCGATGATGGCGCTGGCCATGATGCCTCCGCCGATGAAGGCGATGTGGTGTTCAGAAGGGGTCATGTTGAGGGCCTGAGGGGAAAATCTCTGCAGTCAGAGTGAGTGATGGGGTAAGCAACCCGCACATTGTCGCCGCAGGCAGCTTGGCACTTGGATTGGCCTGGTGGCGCAAAGAACGAGGCAATTGGAAAAACTTTTGCGAAGTTGTTGCACGCGCCCTCATTTGCTGGCATAATCGTGGGCTTCGCCTTGCAAAAGGTGTAAGTATCTGCCCAATCAGAAGTGCTGCGAGTGGTTTGCAGCATCCATGACGGGTCCAAGACTGATTCTTGCAGGTTGAGCTTTCGGCTCATTTTAAAAGAATACAAGTTGGGAATAAAGAAATGATCCAGACAGAATCTCGGCTAGACGTAGCCGACAACACCGGCGCCAAGTCCGTGCTGTGCATCAAGGTGCTCGGCGGCTCCAAGCGTCGCTATGCAAGTGTTGGTGACATCATCAAGGTGAGCATCAAAGAAGCCGCTCCACGTGGCCGCGTCAAAAAAGGCGAAATCTACAGTGCCGTGGTGGTTCGCACCGCCAAGGGCATTCGCCGTGGCGATGGCTCCCTCATCAAATTCGATGGCAACGCCGCTGTGTTGCTGAACGCCAAGTTGGAGCCTATTGGCACCCGCATCTTCGGCCCGGTCACGCGTGAACTGCGCACCGAGAAGTTCATGAAGATCGTGTCCTTGGCACCCGAAGTACTGTAAGGACGCGCCATGAACAAAATTCGCAAAGGCGATGAGATCATCGTCATCACAGGCAAAGACAAAGGCAAGCGAGGCAAAATTGCCTCCCGTGCCAGCGACTCGCATGTGTTGGTTGACGGGGTCAACATCGTGAAGAAACATGCCAAGCCCAACCCCATGAAGGGCACCACAGGCGGCATCATCGAAAAAGCCATGCCGATTCACCAATCCAATGTGGCCATATTCAATGTCGCCACCGGAAAGGCCGATCGCGTGGGTATCAAGTTGCAAGCTGACGGAACACGTGTGCGTGTTTACAAGTCAAGCGGCGAAGAAATCAAGGTGGCATGAGCATGGCACGTCTGCAACAACTCTTTCGCGAGAAAATCTCTGCTGACCTGACGGCCAAGTTTGGCTACAAGTCGCCCATGCAGGTTCCTCGCATCACCAAAATCACACTCAACATGGGTGTCTCCGAGGCGGTGGCGGATAAAAAAGTGATGGACCACGCCGTCAGCGACCTGAGCAAAATCGCAGGTCAAAAACCGGTGGTGACCAAAGCCAAAAAGGCCATTGCGGGTTTCAAAATTCGTGAGATGCAACCCATTGGCTGCATGGTCACGCTGCGTGGTGTCCAGATGTATGAGTTCCTGGACCGATTCGTCACCGTGGCATTGCCCCGTGTTCGTGACTTCCGGGGTATCTCCGGTCGCGCATTCGATGGCCGTGGCAACTACAACATCGGCGTGAAAGAGCAAATCATTTTCCCTGAAATTGAGTACGACAAGGTGGATGCCTTGCGTGGTCTCAACATCAGCATCACCACCACGGCCAAGTCTGACGAAGAGTGCAAAGCACTTTTGACAGCTTTCCGCTTTCCCTTCAAGAACTGAGGTGCCACGTGGCTAAAGTAGCTTTGATCGAGCGCGAGCTCAAGCGTGAAAAACTGGCAGCTAAATTCGCAAAGAAATACGCTGAACTGAAGGCCGTTGCCAACAGCGCCAAACGCAGCGATGAAGAGCGCGCAGCAGCCCGTTTGGGTCTGCAAAAGTTGCCCCGCAACGCCAATCCGACCCGCCAACGCAACCGCTGTGAAATCACCGGTCGCCCACGCGGCACGTTCCGTCAATTTGGTTTGGGTCGCGCCAAAATCCGTGAATTAGCCTTTGCCGGCCAAATTCCGGGCGTGACCAAGGCCAGCTGGTAATCGGCAGGAGATAACAACATGAGCATGAGTGATCCTATTGCCGATCTGTTGACCCGCATCCGCAATGCACAGATGGTGGCCAAAACAGCCGTCTCGGTCCCTTCCTCCAAAGTGAAGGTGGCAATTGCCCAAGTGCTGAAAGACGAAGGCTACATTGACGGTTACCAAGTCAAAACCGAAGACGGCAAAGCCGTCCTCGAAATTGCCCTGAAGTACTACGCCGGTCGTCCTGTGATCGAGCGCATTGAGCGCGTGAGCCGTCCTGGCCTGCGCGTGTACAAAAGCCGTGATGCCATCCCACAAGTCCAAAACGGCTTGGGCGTCGCCATCGTCACCACGCCCCAAGGCGTGATGACCGACCGCAAAGCACGTGCAGTCGGTGTCGGTGGCGAAGTCCTGTGCTACGTCGCTTAAAGGGAGAGACAAAATGTCCCGCGTAGGAAAAATGCCTGTGACCATCCCCGCTGGTGTGGATGTGTCAATCAAACAAGATCAAATCAGCGTGAAAGGCACGGGTGGTCAACTGGCCATCACAGCCAACATGCTGGTGAACGTGACCAACGAAGGTGGCAAGCTGAGCTTTGTCCCCGCCAATGATTCGCGCGAAGCCAATGCCATGAGCGGCACCATGCGTCAGCTGGTGAACAACATGGTCACGGGTGTCACCAAAGGCTTCGAAAAGAAGCTCAATTTGGTAGGTGTGGGTTACAAAGCTGCTGCCACGGGTGCCAAATTGAACCTGGCTGTCGGCTACTCGCACCCCGTCAACTTCGACATGCCAACGGGCATCACGGTGGCAACACCCAGCGCGACTGAAATCGTGATCAAAGGTGCAGACCGCCAACGCGTCGGCCAAATTGCTGCGGAGATACGTGCTGTTCGACCACCTGAGCCCTACAAGGGCAAAGGCATCCGTTATTCGGATGAGAAGATCACGATCAAAGAGACCAAGAAGAAATAAGGAGCTGCACCATGTTGACCAAGAAAGAGCAGCGTCTGCGTCGCGCACGCCAAACCAGAATTCGCATCGCACAGCAAGGCGTGGCGCGCCTGACCGTGAGTCGGACCAATTTGCACATCTATGCCAGCGTGATTTCTGGCTGCGGCACCAAAGTGTTGGCCAGTGCCTCCACCGCAGAAGCCGAAGTCCGCACCGCATTGGGTGCATCGGGCAAGGGCGGCAATGCGGCGGCAGCTACAGTGATCGGCAAGCGCATTGCTGAAAAAGCAAAGTCTGCGGGCATTGAGAAAGTCGCTTTCGACCGCGCAGGTTTTGCTTACCACGGTCGTGTGAAGGCTTTGGCCGAAGCTGCCCGTGAAGCAGGTCTGCAGTTCTAAACGGATCGGATATACAAATGGCTAAATTTACAGCAAAACCACAGAGCGAAGGCCCAGAAGACGGTCTTCGCGAAAAGATGATCGCGGTCAACCGCGTGACCAAAGTGGTCAAGGGCGGCCGCATCCTCGGTTTCGCAGCCTTGACCGTGGTGGGCGATGGTGACGGCAAAGTCGGCATGGGCAAGGGCAAATCGAAAGAAGTGCCTGCGGCTGTACAAAAAGCCATGGAAGAAGCCCGTCGTAACTTGAGCAAAGTTCACCTCAAAAACGGCACGATTCACCACGCTGTCAATGGGCACCACGGCGCAGCTCGCGTCATGATGGCACCAGCCCCCAAAGGGACTGGCATCATTGCAGGCGGCCCCATGCGTGCTGTGTTCGAAGTTGTGGGCATCACCGACATCGTGGCCAAGAGCCACGGTTCCTCTAACCCCTACAACATGGTTCGTGCCACATTGGACGCATTGTCCAACTGCACCACAGCTTCCAACGTGGCTGCCAAGCGCGGCAAGTCGGTTGAAGAGCTGTTTGGCTGAACCGGAGAACGAACATGACGACAGCATCTACTTTGAAAGTCCAACTGGTTCGCAGCCCGATTGGCACCAAAGAGTCTCACCGCGCCACCGTGCGTGGTCTGGGCTTGCGCAAAATCAATTCGGTGAGCGAACTGCAAGACACGCCCGCAGTTCGCGGAATGATCAACAAGATCAGTTACTTGGTCAAAGTTCTCTAAGAGGCCCATGATGGAACTCAACAGCATCAAGCCTGCAGAAGGCTCAAAACACGCGCCACGTCGCGTGGGTCGTGGCATCGGTTCAGGCTTGGGTAAAACCGCCGGGCGCGGTCACAAAGGTCAAAAGTCCCGCTCCGGTGGTTACCACAAGGTTGGTTTTGAAGGCGGTCAAATGCCCTTGCAGCGTCGCTTGCCCAAGCGCGGATTCAAATCCCACTTGCTCAAGTACAACGCCGAAATCACCTTGACCAACTTGACCGCCTTGAACCTTCCTGAAGTCGATGTCCTGACATTGAAGCAAGCGGGTCTGGTGGCCCACATCGCCAAAGTGGTCAAAGTCATCAACACGGGTGTTTTGACCCATGCCGTCAAATTGACAGGCATTGGTGCCACCGCAGGTGCCAAAGCAGCCATTGAAGCTGCCGGCGGCTCTGTAGCCTGATACTTGACCAGCGAGAAACATTGTGGCGACCATCGGTAACCCAACCAACAAGAAAGCGAAGTCCGGTGACTTGACGCGTCGGCTGGTGTTTTTGCTGCTCGCTTTGGTGGTTTACCGAGTTGGCGCGCACATACCGGTCCCTGGCATTGATCCTGAGCAACTCAAGCAGTTGTTCAGTGGCCAACAGGGCGGCATTCTGAGTTTGTTCAATATGTTCTCGGGCGGCGCGCTGTCCCGTTTCACTGTTTTCGCGCTGGGCATCATGCCTTACATCTCTGCATCCATCGTGATGCAGCTGATGACTTATGTGGTGCCGATGTTTGAACAAATGAAAAAAGAGGGTGAAGCGGGTCGCAGAAAAATCACCCAGTACACACGCTTTGGTGCTTTGGGTTTGGCCATTTTTCAGTCCTTTGGTATTGCAGTAGCTTTGGAGGCTTCAGCTGGTTTGGTCATCAACCCAGGTTTTGGCTTTCGCATGACTGCGGTTGTCAGTCTGACAGCAGGTGCCATGTTTCTGATGTGGTTGGGTGAGCAAATCACCGAGCGTGGTTTGGGCAACGGCATCTCTATTTTGATTTTTGCCGGTATTGCAGCGGGTCTGCCCAGTGCTTTGGGCGGCTTGTTTGAGTTGGTGCGCACGGGTGCGATGAACCCATTGATCTCCATGATGATCATTGTGGTTGTGGGCTTGGTCACTTACTTTGTCGTTTTCGTTGAGCGAGGCCAACGAAAAATACTGGTCAATTACGCACGCCGCCAGGTGGGCAACAAAGTGTATGGCGGTCAAACCTCACACTTGCCCTTGAAACTCAACATGGCGGGTGTGATCCCCCCTATCTTTGCTTCGTCCATTATTTTGTTACCGGCCACATTGATCGGTTGGTTCAGCTCGGGTCCCGGCGATGGCATGGTGATTCGTTTCTTCAAAGATGCTGCCGCTGCCTTGGCCCCAGGCCAACCTGTCTATGTGACTTTTTATGCGGTGGCAATCATCTTCTTCTGTTTCTTCTACACAGCTTTGGTGTTCAACAGTCGCGAGACGGCAGACAACCTGAAGAAGAGCGGTGCTTTCATTCCAGGTATACGCCCCGGGGAACAAACGGCCAAGTATGTTGACAAGATATTGCTCCGATTGACGGCTGTAGGCGCTACTTACATTACCTTTGTTTGTTTGCTGCCTGAGTTTTTGATCCTGAAATACAATGTTCCATTTTATTTCGGCGGCACTTCATTGCTGATCATTGTGATTGTGACCATGGATTTCATGTCACAGGTTCAAAATTACAGAATGTCGCATCAATACGATTCACTTTTGAAAAAGGCAAGCTTTAAATCTTGACAGGTTTGAGGTGCGTCGATTCATCCCTCGCGTTGTCTACGCAAGGCCCCTTTTTTCACCTGGTCCAAGGTCCAGGTCATGTCGAGTTTTAGGAGAAAATCATGAAAGTTTCGGCTTCGGTGAAAAAAATTTGCCGCAACTGTAAAGTCATCCGCCGCAAGGGCGTAGTTCGTGTGATCTGCACTGATCCACGTCACAAGCAGCGTCAAGGCTGATTGAATTAGTTTTAGAGGACGAATATGGCACGTATCGCTGGCATCAACATTCCGCCGCACAAACATGCAGAGATAGGCCTGACCGCCATCTTTGGTATTGGTCGCACCCGCGCTCGGCAAATTTGCGAAGCTTCTGGCATCGCTTACTCGAAAAAGATCAAAGATCTGACCGACGCCGACCTCGAGAAAATCCGCGACCAGATCGCTGTTTTCACCATCGAGGGTGATTTGCGGCGTGAAACCACCATGAACATCAAACGCTTGATGGACATTGGTTGCTACCGTGGTTTCCGTCATCGCCGTGGTTTGCCCATGCGTGGCCAACGCACTCGCACCAACGCACGGACCCGCAAAGGTCCGCGTAAAGGTGCAGCGGCCTTGAAAAAATAAGCTAGATTGAGAGACCATCATGGCAAAAGCACAGACCAACAGCGCCTCACAACGTGTTCGTAAAAAAGTCCGCAAAAACATTGCTGACGGCATTGCGCACGTTCACGCCTCGTTCAACAACACCATCATCACCATCACCGATCGCCAAGGCAACGCTTTGTCCTGGGCCTCGTCCGGTGGCCAGGGTTTCAAAGGCTCGCGCAAGTCGACGCCTTTTGCAGCCCAGGTTGCTTCTGAAGTTGCAGGTCGTGCCGCGCAAGAACAAGGCATCAAAAACCTGGACGTTGAAATCAAAGGTCCAGGACCTGGCCGCGAATCATCGGTCCGTGCTTTGGGTGCATTGGGCATCCGCATCACCTCGATCGCTGATGTGACCCCGGTTCCGCACAACGGTTGCCGCCCTCAAAAGCGCCGCCGTATCTAATCAATCTAAAAGCCCACCGCCAGACCTTGCTTGCAGGGTTTGGCTCCCGCATCGACCTGTTGCGGCAGCTGCACAAAGGAAAATCAAGTGGCACGTTACCTCGGCCCCAAGGCCAAACTTTCTCGCCGTGAAGGCACCGATTTGTTTCTCAAGAGCGCTCGTCGCTCGATCGCAGACAAATCCAAATTTGACACCAAGCCAGGCCAGCACGGTCGCACTTCTGGTCAACGCACCTCCGACTACGGACTGCAGCTGCGCGAAAAACAAAAAGTCAAGCGCATGTATGGTGTTCTTGAAAAGCAGTTTCGCCGTTACTTCGCAGAAGCCGATCGCCGTAAAGGCAACACCGGGTCCAACTTGTTGTCGCTTCTGGAGTGCCGCTTGGACAATGTCGTTTACAGAATGGGTTTTGGTTCAACACGTGCAGAAGCCCGTCAAATGGTTTCTCACAAAGCCATCACGGTCAATGGCCAATCTGTGAACATCCCGTCTTACTTGGTCAAGGCCGGTGATGTGGTGGCTGTGCGTGAGAAATCCAAAAAGCAAAACCGCGTGGTCGAAGCGCTGCAATTGGCCGCCCAAGTGGGTATGCCCGCTTGGGTGGAGGTCAATGCCGACAAGGCCGAGGGTACTTTCAAGAAAGTGCCCGATCGCGACGAGTTTGGTGCCGACATCAACGAGTCCTTGATCGTCGAACTGTACTCACGTTAATTCTTTGTTTCAATCGTTCCCTGCGCACAAGGCATTGTGGGCGGGGTGCTTCATCAGCCTTACCGGTGTAACGAACCGGGGGTATTGAGAGGAAGTCTGAATGCAAACCAATCTGTTGAAACCCAAAGCCATCCAAGTAGAGCAACTGTCTACCAACCGTGCCAAAGTCACGCTGGAGCCTTTTGAGCGCGGTTATGGTCATACCCTGGGCAATGCCCTGCGCCGTGTTTTGTTGTCTTCTATGGTGGGTTACTCTGCTACCGAAGTCACCATTGCTGGTGTTGTGCACGAGTACTCCTCCATTGATGGTGTGCAACAAGATGTGGTGAACATTTTGTTGAACTTGAAAGGTGTGGTTTTCAAGTTGCACAACCGCGACGAAGTGACACTGAGCTTGCGCAAAGATGGGGAAGGCCCTGTCACCGCTGCTGACATCCAAACACCGCATGATGTCGAAATCATCAACCCTGGCCATGTCATTGCCAATTTGTCGCAAGGCGGCAAACTCGACATGCAGATCAAAGTTGAAAAGGGCCGTGGCTATGTGCCCGGCAGCATGCGCCGTTATGCCGACGAGCCGACCAAGGCACTGGGCCGCATCGTTTTGGACGCGTCATTTTCGCCAGTCAAGCGCGTGAGCTACACGGTTGAAAGTGCCCGTGTTGAACAACGCACCGATTTGGACAAGCTGGTCATTGAGATCGAAACCAACGGCGCAATCAATGCGGAAGACGCTGTGCGTGCCTCTTCCAAAATTTTGGTTGAGCAATTGGCAGTTTTTGCGCAACTGGAAGGCAGCGAGTTGTCTGCTTTTGATGCACCTGCAGTGCGCGGCGGTTCCGGTAATTTTGATCCGATTCTGTTGCGCCCTGTTGATGAGTTAGAACTCACGGTCAGATCAGCCAACTGCTTGAAGGCCGAAAACATTTACTACATTGGCGATTTGATTCAGCGTACTGAAAACGAGCTGCTCAAGACCCCGAATTTGGGACGTAAATCGCTCAATGAGATCAAAGAGGTCTTGGCCTCAAGAGGTCTGACCCTTGGCATGAAGCTCGAGGCCTGGCCTCCTGCCGGCTTGGACAAGCGTTAATTAAAAGTTCCCGAAACCAATTCGGGTTGTGCACGGACAGTACCTGATACGGCTGTCTGTTAAATAAAGAAAGGTAAGCACCATGCGCCACGGACACGGCCTCCGTAAATTGAACCGCACCAGCGAGCACCGCCTCGCCATGCTGCGCAATATGATGAATTCGCTCATTGAGCACGAAGTCATCAAAACCACATTGCCCAAAGCCAAAGAGCTGCGTCGCGTGATTGAGCCGATGATCACTTTGGCCAAAGAAGACAGTTTGTCCAACAAGCGCTTGGCCTTTAACCGCCTGCGTGACCGTGACAGCGTTGTCAAATTGTTTGCCGATCTCGGCCCCCGTTTTGCCAAGCGCCCTGGTGGTTACACACGCATCCTGAAAATGGGATACCGCGTGGGTGACAACGCCCCGATGGCTTTGGTTGAATTGGTCGATCGCGCAGCGCCAAGCGCTGAAAGTGCACCCGAATAAGGTACAATCAACACATACCGCGGGGTGGAGCAGTCTGGTAGCTCGTTGGGCTCATAACCCAAAGGTCGTTGGTTCAAATCCGGCCCCCGCAACCAAGTTTTTTGATACCCAAAAAACCTGACAAAAAAACCCTCTTCGGAGGGTTTTTTGTTTTGAATTGGCAGCCGAACGGTGCCAAAAACCAAGGCTCTCAGCAACAGATGCCCGTGCCGTTTGAAGCCATTGTCTTGATCGACATTGAGCTCAAGCCCACTTGGACAATCGCACCCCCAAGCCTTGCAAGGCGTGAGCGCAAGCAGCATGCCGCACTTGCTGACGGTTGCCTGGCAAGACCAGCCGCTCGGCAGACAAATCACCGTTCAAACACCACGCAAACCAAACGCAGCCTACAGGCTTGTCCGCACTGCCCCCGTCGGGACCTGCAATGCCTGTGACGGCCAAAGAAGCACGGGCGGCAGAACGGTCAACAACACCCAAAGCCATGGCCAGCGCAACCGCTTCGCTGACGGCGCCTTGATCCTTGATCAGGTCTGGACTCACGCCCAACAGATCAGTTTTTGAAGCATTGGAATAAGTCACAAAGCCACGGTCAAACCATTGGCTTGATCCTGGCAAATCCGTGCAGTGGGCAGCGATGAGGCCGCCAGTGCAGCTTTCTGCGGTGGCCATCTGCCATCTGAGCTTGGACAGCGCAAGAGAAAGCGCTAAACGGATGTCGGACATCACACCAGCCTCCAGAATGAAAAGACCAAAAGGGTACAAAACGCAGCCAGCAAATCGTCAAACATGATGCCAAAGCCCCCCCGCCATCCAAAGCCTTTGAATGAACGATCAGCCCAAGCCACGGGCCCTGGCTTGACCACATCAAAAAACCGAAACAAGATCACCGCAAAAACTTGCTCACCCCAGCCGCTGGGTGCAATGAAAAATAAGACCAACCAAATGGCCACAATTTCATCCCACACCACAGCTCCTGGATCACTCACGCCCATGTGTTGAGATGTCTTGGTGCAAGCCCACCATCCCAACAACAAACCCAACACAATGAAGCTGGCTTGGACAGCTATAGAAAAATGGTACTGAATCAACAGCCAAGAGACCCAACCCCAAAGGCTACCCACAGTGCCAGGACCGAGGGGTGAGAGGCCGGAGCCAAAACCCAGCGCAATGACGCGGGCAGGATGTTGCACCATGAAAGCGGCCGAGGGCTGGGTGATCCGAGGGGCTTGCGGGGCGTGAGTTGGGTTCACAGGCGCGGTCATCGTGAAGCGAAATGATCAAAAGAATGGTAAGTGCTGTTCAGGGTTTGGCCATCTTCAGTGAGCACAAGCAAAGCCGGATCAGATGTGATGACGCCAATGCGGGACACTGGCGTCAAGGTGGCCAAAGCTGCGGCTTGAATTTGATCGCGATGTGCAGGCGATGCGGTGAAAAGCAATTCGTAATCATCACCACCTGACAGCACGCAGCGCAACAAGCAATCGCGCGGGCAATCCCAGGATGCGGTGGCCAGCATCAAAGTCTCGACACTGGGAAGATCAATGCGCGCCCCAACACCGCTGGACTTGAGCACATGGCCCAAATCGCCCAAAAGGCCATCACTGATGTCCACCATGGCATTGGCCAAACCGCGCAATGAAACACCGAGCGCAAGCCGAGGTGTAGGCGTTTCCATGCGACGCCTGGCCAGGTCGAAAGTGACTTGAGGCAAGCTGATGTCGCCACGAAAAGCCTCCAAGGCCAAGCGAGCATCGCCCAAATGCCCGCTCACATAAACATCATCACCTGGGCGAGCGCCTGATCGCAAAATAGCTTGTCCGCTGGGGACTTCCCCTATCACGGTGATGGCAATGTTCAAAGGTCCTTGGGTGGTGTCCCCGCCGATCAGCTCGCACGATTGAGCGTCAGCCAAATCGAAAAGCCCTTCAGAAAAACCAGACAACCAAGCTTCGTCCACCCGGGGCAATGACAAAGAAAGCAAAAAAGCCCGGGGAGTTGCGCCGCACGCCGCCAGGTCACTCAAGTTCACAGCCAGCGCTTTGTGGCCCAAATGCCGGGGCGTAACCGTCGACAAAAAGTGCCGACCCTCGACCAACATGTCCGCCGAAAAAGCCAGTTGATGGCCGGGGCTTGGCATCCACACGGCGCAGTCGTCGCCAATTCCCACCAAGGCTTGACGTGCCTTGCGTGTGAAAAAACGATCAATCAACTCAAATTCACCCATGGCCATGAGCTTAACCTCAAGCGCTGTAGAAAGTGCGGTTCAGTGCAGGGTGCGGCCCGCAGGCAAGTGGTTGGCCGAATCCAAAACAAAAGGAATGATGGCTGCGTCAAAGCGATGCCCATCTTCGGCCACAAAAAAATAACTTCCACCCATGGTGCCGCTGGGTGTTCGCAAACGGCAAGCGCTGGTGTAACGAAATGACTCGCCAGGACGAAGCAAGGGCTGCTGACCCACTACACCCAAACCAGTGACCTCTTCTTTGTGGCCTTGATCGTCATGGATGAGCCAATGGCGAGAGATCAATTGGACGGCAATTTGTCCGGTGTTGGTCACGGTCACGGTGTACGCGAAAGCAAAGACACCCTGCGAAGCGTGGCTTTGGTCAGCCAGGAACTGTGGCACCACATCAATTTGAACGTTGTAGACTGTCATGTACAGATATTAACTGCGAGATTTCCAGCATGACAAAGACTTACCGCATTGCCCCTTCCATCCTCTCGGCTGATTTCGCCCGCTTGGGCGAGGAAGTCAAAAGCGTCATCGACGCCGGTGCTGACTGGATCCACTTTGACGTGATGGACAACCATTACGTGCCCAACCTCAGTTTTGGCCCCATGATTTGCCAAGCCGTCAAACCGCATGCCAAAACGTCTGCGGGGCTGGCCGTGCCCATTGATGTGCATTTGATGATCTCGCCCGTAGACGCTTTGGCGGCCTCGTTTGCAGAAGCGGGTGCGGACCTCATCAGTTTCCATCCGGACGCCAGTGCGCACGTGCACCGCAGCATTCAGGCCATCAAAAGCAAGGGCGTCAAGGCGGGCCTGGTTTTCAACCCCGCCGAAACGCTGGACGTGCTGGCATGGACCCTTGACGAAATCGATCTGATCTTGATCATGAGCGTGAACCCCGGCTTTGGCGGCCAGAGCTTCATCGATTCGGCCCTGCGCAAGATCGAGCAAGCACGCAAGTTGATCGATGCCAGCGGCCGAGACATTCGCCTGGAAGTCGATGGCGGCATCAAAGCCGACAACATCCGCCGCGTGGCCGATGCAGGGGCTGACACCTTTGTGGCGGGCAGTGCCATTTTTGGCAAACCCAATTACAAAGCGGTGATCGACCAGATGCGTGTGGCCTTGGACTGAGTGCATGCAAAGCTTGCACGATTTGACGCAGATCGATGCGGTCATCTTCGATCTGGACGGCACCTTGGTGCACACCTTGTGTGACTTTCGGGTGGCTTTGCACAGGACCATGGCCGATTTGGATTTGCCGCCCGTACCCGATGCGCTGATCGCGCAGACCATTGGCAAAGGCTCCGAGCACCTGATACGCAGCGTGCTGGCCCACCAAATTAGCCGCTCCGAAGTCAAGGGTGTGGGCCAAGCTTGCCCTGCTTTGACGGTGGATGCGCTTTTTGAGCGTGCATGGCGGCGATACCAGCACCACTACCTGGCCATCAATGGGCAATTTGCCGAGGTCTACCCGGGTGTGCTGGCAGTGCTCGAATTTCTCGCAGCGCGTGCAGTGCCCATGGCCTGCTTGACCAACAAACCTTTGGCGTTTGCCCAAACGCTATTGGATAAAAAAGCATTGGCACATTTTTTCGGCCCGGTGTTCGGTGGCGACAGTTTCGAGCGAAAAAAACCCGACCCTTTGCCCATTTTGAAAACCTGTGAGGCTTTGGGCACGGCTGTGGGCCGCACCTTGATGGTCGGCGATTCGAGCAACGACGCCCAAGCGGCCCATGCCGCCGGTTGCCCCGTGGTGCTCGTGACCTATGGCTATAACCATGGCCAACCGGTGCAAGCAACGCCAGCGGCCGCTTGGTTGGACACATTGGCCGACTTGCCCGGGCGCATGCGGGCATGAGTGGTGGGACGTACTGGCAAATGCTGGCCGATGGCGCTCCATGGCGACATGCCCACTTGGGTTTTGAAAAAAGGCCATGGCGATCTGAATCGCTGGTCTGACCACAAGCCGCGCGGCAAACACGTCAGGCTTTGCTAAACTCGCATCAACATGTCCCAGCTTCATCACACCTCCAGCGCAGCCAGTCTGCCGAGCCATGCCCATGGCCGGGGAGCCTGGCCCTGGCGTCAGCCAGACTGAACCCTCTCAACTGTGCGGCCTGCCCGCCAACCGCACCCGGCTTTTACACCCATGGCCGGGCACCTGGATGAATGAAAAGCACCTTGCACAAGGTCGCTGAGCGCTATGGAGGCTTGAGCCTGTGATCACCGAACTGGAATTCAAAAGCCTGGCCAGCCAAGGCTACAACCGCATCCCCCTCATGCTGGAGGCCTTTGCGGACCTGGAAACCCCCCTGTCGCTGTACCTCAAATTGGCGCATACCAAAAACAAGGGCCAGTACAGTTTTTTGCTGGAGTCTGTGGTGGGCGGTGAGCGTTTTGGTCGCTACAGCTTCATTGGCTTGCCCGCCCGCAGTTTGCTGCGCGCCAGCGGTTTTGGCGCCCAGGCCAAGACCGAGGTGGTGCGCGACGGCGTGGTCATTGAAACGGCCATGGGCAACCCTTTGGATTTCATTGAGCAGTACCAAAAGCGCTTCAAAGTGGCCTTGCGCCCGGGCTTGCCGCGCTTTTGTGGTGGATTGGCCGGCTATTTTGGCTATGACGCGGTGCGCTACATCGAGAAAAAACTCGAAAAATCATGCCCACCCGATACTCTGGGCACGCCAGATATCTTGTTGTTGCAGTGCGAAGAGTTGGCGGTGATCGACAACCTGTCGGGCAAACTGTATTTGATTGTTTATGCCGATCCGGCCACGCCCGAGGCTTTTGTGCGCGCCAAAAAACGCCTGCGCGACTTGAAAGAACAGCTGAAATACTCGGTCAGCGCCCCGGTGGTCAAAGCCAGCCAGTCATACCCGGCTGAACGCGACTTTGCCAAGGCCGACTACATCGCCGCGGTGGAAAAGGCCAAGGCCCTGATTGAGGGCGGTGACTTCATGCAGGTGCAAGTAGGCCAGCGCATCAAAAAGCGCTACACCGAAAGCCCGCTGTCTTTGTACCGGGCGCTGCGCTCGCTCAACCCCAGCCCCTACATGTATTTCTACAACTTCGGCGACTTCCATGTTGTGGGGGCCAGCCCCGAGATTTTGGTGCGCCAAGAGCAGACCGAGGCCGGTGCCAAAGTCATCATCCGCCCCCTGGCGGGCACACGCCCCAGGGGTGCAACACCCGAAAAAGACAAAGCCGCCGAGCTTGAACTCATCAACGACCCCAAAGAGCGGGCCGAGCATGTGATGCTGATCGATTTGGCCCGCAACGACATTGGCCGCATCGCTCAAATTGGCTCGGTCAAGGTGACCGAGGCCTTTGTGGTCGAGCGCTACAGCCACGTCATGCACATCGTGAGCAATGTCGAGGGCTTGCTCAACGCGGGCATGAGCAACATGGACGTGCTCAAAGCCACCTTCCCTGCGGGCACCCTCACAGGCGCGCCCAAGGTGCACGCCATGGAGCTGATCGACCAGTTCGAGCCCGTCAAACGCGGCATTTACGGCGGCGCTTGCGGTTACATCAGCTACGCGGGCGACATGGATGTGGCGATTGCCATCCGCACCGCCGTGATCAAAGACCAAACCTTGTATGTGCAGGCGGCGGCCGGGGTGGTGGCCGACTCGGTGCCCGAGATAGAGTGGCTGGAGACCGAGCACAAGGCTCGCGCCTTGTTGCGGGCCAGTGAGTTGGTTGAAGAGGGACTGGAGTGAGCATGGCAAAAAAAATCAAACTCCTGATGGTCGACAACTACGACTCCTTCACCTTCAACATCGTGCAGTATTTGGGCGAGTTGGGCGCTGAGGTCGAGGTCTTTCGCAACGACGAGATCACGCTGCAAGGCATTGCACAGCGCCAGCCTGACCGTTTGGTGATTTCACCCGGCCCCTGTTCACCTGCCGAGGCGGGCATCTCGGTGGCGGCCATTTCGCATTTCGCAGGCAAGCTGCCCATTTTGGGGGTGTGTCTGGGGCACCAAAGCATTGGCGCTGCGTTTGGCGGCCAGATCGTTCGGGCGCAGACCTTGATGCACGGCAAGACCAGCGTCATCCGCACCACACAAGAAGGGGTGTTTGCGGGCTTGCCCGAGCAATTCACCGTCAACCGCTACCACTCGCTGGCCATTGAGCGGGCCACCTGCCCGCCTTGTTTGAAGGTCACAGCTTGGACCGAGGACGGCGAAATCATGGGCGTGCGTCACACCGATCTGGACATTGAAGGCGTGCAGTTCCACCCCGAATCCATCCTGACCGAGCACGGCCATGCCCTGCTGAAGAACTTTTTGGAGCGTCCATGATTGATCTGCGCAGCGACACCGTCACCCAACCCACAGCCGCCATGCGCGAGGCCATGCTGCAAGCGCCCGTGGGCGACGATGTGTTTGGCGATGACCCCACGGTCAACGCCTTGCAAGCGCGCATCGCGCAGATCACCGGCAAAGCAGCGGCGCTGTTCATGCCCACCGGCACGCAAAGCAACTTGTGCGCCCTGATGGCGCACTGCGAGCGGGGCGACGAGTACATCGTGGGCCAAAACGCCCACACCTACCGTTACGAAGGCGGCGGTGCGGCGGTGCTGGGCAGCATACAGCCACAACCTTTGGCGCAAAACAGCGCGGGTGAAATGGCACTGACCGACATCGCGGCGGCCATCAAGCCCATCGATGCCCACTTTGCGCGCACCCGCCTGCTGGCGCTGGAAAACACCTGGAACGGCCGCCCCATGACGCAGGCCTATTTGGCGCAAGCCGCAGGCTTGGCCCGTCAGCACGGTCTGGCCGTGCACTTGGACGGTGCCCGCCTCTTCAATGCAGCGGTGGCGCAGGCCGAGGGCGCCACTGTGCAGGCCAGCCTGCGCCGCATCGTTGACCATTTCGACAGCGTGTCGGTGTGTTTCAGCAAGGGCTTGGGCGCGCCTGTGGGATCGGCTTTGTGCGGCTCGCGTGAACTGATCGCCAAAGCGCTGCGCTGGCGCAAGGTCTTGGGTGGTGGCATGCGCCAGTCGGGCATCTTGGCCGCCGCAGCGCTGCACGCGCTGGACCACCATGTCGAACGCTTGGCCGATGACCATGCACTGGCGCAGCGCTTGGCCCAAGGTTTAAAGGATGTGCCGGGCCTGAGCCTGCGTTCGGCGCAGACCAATATCGTGTTTTTAGATGTCGCCGATGGCCGAGGACCGGCGCTGCTGGAGCATCTGAAAACCGAAGGCGTTTTGGCCACCGGCTTGATCGGCCTGCGCTTTGTCACGCACCTGGACGTGGACGCCGCTGGCGTTGACCATGCAATTGGCAGCATTCGCCGTTTCATGGCGCAACCCTTGAAGCACAACTTGGCGCACAACTTGACGCAAAACTTGACGCAAGAGGCCCCGCCCAAAGCCAAGGCCGGTATTTACTGAAGCCTTGTTTCGGCTCCAGCGCAACACGGCCCACAGCCCAGCCCCTTTTCATGAAACCGATCACCTGACTGAACAACGCCATGCCCATCACCCCCCAAGAAGCACTGCAACGCACCATCGAGCACCGCGAAATTTTCCACGATGAGATGCTCCACATCATGCGCATGATCATGAATGGCGAGTTGTCGCCGGTCATGATGGCGGCACTGATCACAGGCTTGCGTGTGAAAAAAGAAACCATAGGTGAGATCACCGCTGCGGCCCAAGTGATGCGTGAGTTTTCCACCAAGGTGCATGTGGCCGACACCACGCATTTGGTGGACATCGTGGGCACCGGGGGCGATGGGGCACACACCTTCAACATTTCAACCTGCGCCATGTTCGTGGCCGCGGCCGCTGGGGCCAAAACCGCCAAACACGGCGGCCGCAGCGTCAGCAGCAAATCGGGCAGCGCCGATGTGGTCGAGGCCTTGGGCGGCAACATCCACCTGTCCCCCGAGCTGATTGCCCGGTCGATCGAAAAAGTGGGCATCGGCTTCATGTTCGCGCCCAACCACCACCCGGCCATGAAAAATGTGGCACCGGTGCGCAAAGAGCTGGGCGTTCGCACCATTTTCAACATCCTCGGACCCCTCACCAACCCGGCCAGTGCCCCCCATATTTTGATGGGTGTGTTTCACCCCGACTTGGTAGGCATCCAGGTGCGCGCCTTGCAGCGTTTGGGGGCTGAGCACGCGGTGGTGGTGTATGGGCGCGATGGCATGGACGAAATCAGCCTGGGGGCCTCCACCTTGGTGGGGGAGCTCAAAAATGGCCAGATCACCGAATACGAGATTCACCCCGAGGACTTCGGTTTGACCATGGCCAGCAACCGTGCCCTGAAAGTCGACACACCCGAGCAATCCATGGCCATGCTGCGCAGCGTACTGGACAATCAGCCCGGCGCGGCGCTCGACATTGTCATGGTCAACGCGGGCGCTGCTTTGTATGCGGCCAATGTGGCCAGCAGCATGACCGAGGGCCTTGAGCGCGCGCGCGAGGCCATCGCCTCAGGGGCGGCCAAAGACAAGCTGGCACAGTTTGTGGCTTTTGGCCAAAACCCTGCTTGAGCACGGGCGCAGCGATGGCGACTTGAGCGCAGCGCACTGAGCCTGTTGATGGGCGAAACAGGCCAAGTCTGTGCGCCGCCATTTTTATCTTTGTAAACCGATGCCATTGCGCCCGGATAGGAAAAAAGCATGAGTGACATCCTCGACCAAATCGTTGCCGTGAAACACGAAGAGGTGGCCGCGGCCTTGCGGCAAAAACCCTTGGCAATGGTCCGCGCCGATGCCGAAAGCCGCGTGCTGACGCGTGACTTCGAAGGGGCCATGCGCGCCAAAATAAGCGCAGGCCAGTCGGCCGTGATCGCTGAAATCAAAAAAGCCAGCCCGTCCAAAGGCGTGTTGCGCGCCGAGTTCATCCCGGCCGACATCGCCCAAAGTTACGCCGAGTTTGGCGCTGCCTGCCTGTCGGTGCTGACCGACAAACAGTTTTTTCAAGGCAGTGTGGACTACCTCAAACAAGCCCGTGCCAGCTGCGACCTGCCGGTGCTGCGCAAAGACTTCATGGTCGATGCGTACCAAGTGTACGAAGCACGGGCCATGGGGGCCGACGCCATCTTGTTGATCGCGGCTTGCCTGGATGACGCGCAAATGGCCGACATGGAAGCGGTGGCGCGCAGTCTGGACATGGCCGTTTTGGTGGAAGTGCACGATCGCGCAGAGCTTGACCGTGCGCTGAAGCTCAAAACCCGGCTCGTGGGCATCAACAACCGCAACCTGAAAACCTTCGAGGTGTCCTTGCAGACCACCTTGGACATGTTGCCCCATGTGCCGACAGACCGTTTGCTGGTCACTGAAAGCGGGATTCAAACCCCCGACGATGTTCACCGCATGCGCGAGGCCAAGGTCCACGCCTTTTTGGTGGGCGAGGCCTTCATGCGGGCGGACGAACCGGGCGAGGCCTTGGCCAAGCTCTTTGCCGGATGATTCAAGCGGCAAGCCAGCAGATGCTTGATCTTGCGGGCGCGCCGATGGGACCAGAGCGGCTGGCACATTGGCCACCGGACTTGTCGGCGATGGATGCGAGTTGGGCCCCTTCGGTGCAACTGTTTTTGGGCAGTGCACAGGGGCAAGCCTTGTCCATGCGCTTGACCCAGGCTTTGGCAGAAGGCCGTACGCTTTACCCGCCCGAGCCTTTCAAAATGCTCAGTTTGACGCCCTTGGACCGGGTTCGCGTGGTGATTCTGGGGCAAGACCCCTACCATGGCCATGGGCAAGCCCACGGGCTGGCATTTTCGGTGTCAGCAGGGGTGCCGTGGCCGCCGAGTTTGCGCAATATCTTCAAAGAAATTCAAACGAGTTTGGGCTTGCCGCCACCGGCGCATGGCTGCTTGGTGCGCTGGGCAAAGCAAGGTGTTTTGTTGCTCAACACGTGTTTGACGGTAGAGGCGGGCTTGCCTGCCAGCCATGCCCGCTGGGGCTGGGAGGCGTTGACCGACAGCCTGGTCAAGCTTGTGGCGCAAAGCGACAAGCCTGTGGTGTTCATGTTGTGGGGCGCGCATGCGCAAGCCAAGAAGAAAATATTGGACGCGGTTGCTGGCTCATCCAAGCACTTGATCTTGCAGTCCAATCACCCCTCGCCACTGTCGGCCATGCGCCCGCCCCTGCCATTCTTGGGCTGTGGTCATTTTGCAAGTGCCCAACTTTTCGCCGACCGCAACGGCGAACAAGCCATCACTTGGTGAAATTAAAAACCAACACTTGCAGGGTGTCACGAAAAGATGGCATAATTTGAGGCTCGCTTCTGGAGGGGTGCCCGAGTGGCTAAAGGGGGCAGACTGTAAATCTGTTGGCTTACGCCTACACTGGTTCGAATCCAGTCTCCTCCACCAGCAAACTGGCGAAAGTCGGCTTGGCAGAGCATTTGGAAATGAATTGAAAATCAATTGAAAATCAATTGGAATTGGTTTCCAAGCATGGGCACCGCATTCACTCGTGCGGAGTTCAAAGTGCGGGAGTAGTTTAATGGTAGAACCTTAGCCTTCCAAGCTAATGACACGGGTTCGATTCCCGTTTCCCGCTCCAGCCTGTCGGTGAGTTTGTCAGAAGTTTCGCCCTTGTGGCTCAGTGGTAGAGCACTCCCTTGGTAAGGGAGAGGTCGCGGGTCCGATTCCCGCCAAGGGCACCAGTTTCGGGGCGCGCAATGAAAATTGTGCGCTTCTTGTCTTGGTTGTTGACCGCTACTTTTCGGAGTCAAAGATATGGCAAAAGAGAAATTTGAACGGACCAAACCCCACGTCAACGTGGGCACCATCGGTCACGTGGACCACGGCAAAACCACCCTGACCGCGGCCATCACCACCGTGCTGGCAGCCAAGTTCGGCGGTTCGGCCAAAGCGTACGACCAGATCGACGCTGCACCCGAAGAAAAGGCCCGTGGCATCACAATCAACACCGCGCACGTCGAGTACGAAACACAAAATCGCCACTACGCCCACGTCGACTGCCCCGGCCACGCTGACTATGTGAAGAACATGATCACTGGC
>NZ_JBIKIL010000158.1:0-7188 GCF_044361645.1 Limnohabitans sp.
ATTGCGTGGGTGCCACCACGCTGGCCGAGTACCGCAAATACATTGAAAAAGACGCGGCCTTGGAGCGGCGTTTTCAGAAAATACTGGTCAATGAGCCCACGGTGGAGGCCACCATCGCCATTTTGCGAGGCCTGCAAGAAAAGTACGAAATCCACCATGGCGTGGACATCACCGACCCGGCCATTGTGGCTGCGGCTGAGCTCAGCCACCGCTACATCACCGACCGGTTTTTGCCCGACAAGGCGATCGACCTGATCGATGAAGCTGCGGCCAAAATCAAGATCGAAATCGACTCCAAACCCGAGGTGATGGATAAACTCGACCGCCGCTTGATCCAATTGCAGATCGAGCGCGAAGCGGTGCGCAAAGAGCAGGACGAAGCCTCGCAAAAGCGCTTCACCTTGATCGAGGAGGAAATCGACAAGCTGAAAAAAGAATCGGCCGATTTGGAAGAAATTTGGCGCGCCGAAAAGTCTCAAGCCCACGGCGGGCAGCAGGTGCGCGAACAAATCGACCAAATCAAACAACAAATCGAAGACCTGACGCGCAAGGGCGAATTCAACCAAGTGGCCGAGTTGCAATACGGCAAATTGCCCGCTTTGGAAAAAGTCCTGAAAGACGTGCAGGCCAAAGAAGCCGCACCGGGCGACAAACCCGTGCACCGCTTGCTGCGCACCCAGGTGGGGGCGGAAGAAATCGCCGAAGTCGTGTCGCGCGCCACCGGCATCCCGGTGTCCAAAATGATGCAGGGGGAGCGCGAAAAACTGCTGCAAATGGAAGGCAAATTGCACCAGCGTGTGGTGGGCCAAGACGAGGCGATTGCGGCCGTGGCCAATGCCATTCGGCGCTCGCGTTCGGGCTTGTCCGACCCCAACCGGCCCACCGGTTCTTTCCTGTTTCTGGGTCCCACGGGCGTGGGCAAAACCGAGCTGTGCAAAGCCTTGGCCGGTTTCTTGTTTGACAGCGAGGACCACCTGATCCGCATGGACATGAGCGAGTTCATGGAGAAGCACTCCGTGGCCCGCCTGATCGGCGCGCCGCCGGGCTATGTGGGTTACGAGGAAGGCGGTTACCTGACCGAGGCCGTGCGCCGCAAACCGTACAGCGTGTTGCTGCTCGATGAGGTGGAAAAAGCCCACCCAGATGTGTTCAACATCTTGCTGCAAGTGCTGGACGACGGACGCCTGACCGATGGCCAAGGGCGCACGGTGGATTTCAAAAACACGGTGATCGTGATGACCTCCAACCTGGGCTCGCACCTGATCCAAGCCATGGTGGGCCAGCCCGCCGAGGACATCAAAGACGCGGTGTGGGACGAGCTCAAAACCCATTTCCGCCCCGAGTTTTTGAACCGCATCGACGAGACCGTGGTCTTCCACGGGCTGGACGCACAACACATTGCCTCGATAGCCGAAATCCAATTGCAGGTTTTGCAAGCCCGTTTGGCCCGCATGGATTTGAATTTGAAAGTCAGCCCGGCGGCTTTGTCGGAGCTGGCCAAAGTGGGTTTTGACCCGGTGTTCGGTGCACGCCCACTGAAAAGAGCCATTCAGCAGCGGCTGGAAAACCCCTTGTCCAAACTGCTGCTTGAAGGGCGTTTCCCGCCCAAATGCAGCATCGAGGTCTCGGTCGACCCCGTGCGGCACCCCGGCCAATTCGAGTTCAAAGTGGTGGAACAAGCCCCCTGACCCCGCAGCCCGATCGCCCGACTGAGCACACTGCCGTTCAGGCCTGCCCGCTTGCACGGCAGTGACAGTCGGCCCCAAGGGTTTGTGCACAATGCGCGCATGACATCCAAAATTGCCGGCCACCTGCTCGTTGAATGCCTCTTGGCCCAAGGCGTCACCCATGCTTTCGGTGTTCCCGGTGAAAGCTACTTGGCCGTGCTCGATGGCTTTCATCTGCACCGCGAGGCAATCGAGTTTGTGACTTGTCGCCAAGAGGGCGGCGCCGCTTTCATGGCCGAGGCCCAAGGCAAACTCACCGGCAGACCCGGTATTTGTTTTGTTACCCGTGGACCGGGTGCGACCAACGCGTCCATTGGCGTGCACACGGCTTTTCAAGACTCCACCCCAATGATCTTGTTTGTGGGCGACGTGGCCAGCGACACGCGCGACCGAGAAGCTTTTCAAGAAATGGACTACACCCATTTCTTTGGGCCCTCCACCAAAGGCATGGCCAAGCGGGTCGAGCGTGTAGATCATGCTGAACGCTTACCCGAATACGTGGCCCGCGCCTTTGCCACGGCCATGAACGGTCGCCCTGGCCCTGTGGTCTTGGTGCTGCCCGAAGACATGTTGACCCAAGCCGTCACGGCGCAGCCGCTGGGACGCGTTGAACCGGTGCAAGCTTGGAGTGATCCGGGTGCATTGCGCAGCTTGCGTGAGATGCTGCTGGCCGCCCGCCAACCCTTGGTGATTGCAGGAGGTGGGGGCTGGACACCGCAGTCGGCCCAAGCACTCCAGCGCTTTGCCGAGAACTGGCAACTGCCGGTGACCAATGCCTTTCGCTTTCAGGACACCTTTGACAACCACCATGCTTTGTATGCGGGTGACGTGGGCATTGGCATTGGCCCCGGGCTGGCCCAACGTGTGCGCGATGCCGATTTGATCCTGGCCATTGGCCCTCGTTTGGGCGAGATGACCACGGGTGCTTACACCTTGCTGCAAGCCCCCAAAACCCGACAAAAGTTGGTGCACATCCATGCCAGTGCCGAAGAGCTCAACCGCGTGTACCAAGCCGATCTGGCCATCCACGCGACCATGAACGCAGCCGCGCGCAGCCTGGAGGTTTTGACTGCCCCCACCGAGCTTGCATGGACCGACTGGACCCATGCGGCCCATGCCGATTACCAACACAATCTTGAGCCGCAGAGTTTGCCAGGTGCGATCGACATGCCCGCCATCGTGGCATTGCTGCAAAAACACTTGCCCACCGATGCCGTGCTCACCAATGGTGCTGGCAACTTCGCCAGTTGGATGCACCGCTTTTACAAACACCATGGTCTGGTCAAAGGCTTCAAAACCCAACTGGCCCCCACAGTGGGGGCCATGGGCTACGGTGTGCCTGCGGGCATTGCGGCCAATTTGCTGACGGGCCGTGTCGCATTCACCATCGCTGGCGACGGTGACTTTCTGATGAATGGCCAAGAGCTGGCCACGGCTGTTCAGCACGGGGGCAAAAGCATTGTTGTGTTGCTCAACAACGGCATGTACGGCACCATCCGCATGCACCAAGAGCGCGATTACCCGCAGCACGTCACAGGCTCAAAATTGCAAAACCCTGATTTTGTGGCGCTCGCCGAAGCGTACGGCTATGTGGGCCAGCGCATTGAACGAACGCAAGACTTCGAGTCTGCCTTGCTCGGAGCGCTGGCACGGCCTCAGGGCACACTGATCGAGGTCATGCTGGACCCCGAGGTGATCACCACGCGGGGCACTCTGAGTGCCATCACACAAGCGGCCTTGGCCAAACAAAAAAATGATGGGTACTGAGGGCGCATGAGGGCCAGGCCCCCATCGCGCTGAACCCAAGCGAATGCGTGTGGGCCGGGCATGATCAGAGGGCCGCCCTCGGCCGCAAAAAAACCCGCATCAGCGGGTTTTTTTGTGCTTCGAGTGGGCCAATCACTTCAAGTGTTTGCCGATCAAGCCAGCCATTTCAAACATGGTGACTTGGGCCTTGCCAAACACAGCCTTGAGTTTGTCATCGGCATTGATGGCGCGGCGGTTCACGCTGTCTTGCAGGTTGTGCTTCTTGATGTAGACCCACATCTTGCTGACCACTTCGGTGCGTGGCAGCGGTGTAGCACCGACCACAGCAGCCAAGGCGGCACTGGGAGTCAGTGCTTTCATGAATGCGGGGTTGGGTGTGCGCTTGCCAGCAGGAGCCGCTTTTTTCGCGGGTGCAGCAGCTTTGGCGGCTGGCTTTGCAGCTTTTGACGCTGGAGCCGCCTTGGTGGCCGGAGCTGCTTTTTTCGCGGGTGCTGCAGCTTTTTTCGCCGGGGTTTTCTTCGCAGTTGCCATGATGAGATTCCTTAGGTCGAAAGGGGGGTTCGCCGCTGATGAACGGTGTGTTGTCAGCTAGGGCGATCCTAAAGGAGAAAGGGCCTCTTTCCAAGTGGGAAACCCATATTTATCGCTGTCTTGCGCATGATTTTTCCCTGATCTTGGGTTTTTCTGGCTCGTCCTGGCTTTTGAACCGTTTTTTTCAACACAAATGAGAGCGTCAATGCTTTGTTTTGCCATTGCTTTGCCCGGTGTGCAGGCCTGGTCAACAGCGCTTGGGCTGGGATCAGCGCTTGTTCGTGTTGTTTCGGTGGGGTGCAAAGCGCTGGCTGTTTGGGGTCTGCAGTGCAGGGTCTGAAGTGGGGCTTGATTGTCGGGTTTGTTTCAAGCACGCGCTGTTTTTGCGCCTCTTTTAAAAGCGAGTGTGGACAGCGCACGCCTTTTCTTAAAGCAATAAATATTTTTGCATTGTGAAATTAGTTGTGCAAGCCTATGATTTTAAATGAAAAAATATATGTCTTATATAAGATATAAGATAGGTTTTGTGTCTTCTATAAGAGTTAAGATTAAGGCTCAGATACTTTGCAAATGCTGCAAGCCTCAGCCGATACCAACTTGACCTATAGGAGTTTTCCATGCCAGCCAACCTCAGCCAACAACTCAGCCGTGAACAGCAAATCGCTGCCCTCGAAAAAGACTGGGCCACCAATCCCCGTTGGAAGGGCGTCAAGCGCGGCTACTCCGCGGCCGATGTCGTGCGTCTGCGCGGCAGCATGCCCATTGAGCACACCTTGGCCAAACGCGGTGCCGAAAAACTGTGGGAAAAAGTCAACGGCGGTTCCAAAAAAGGCTATGTGAATGCCTTCGGTGCCATCAGCGCTGGCCAAGCCATGCAACAGGCCAAAGCCGGTCTGGAGGCCGTGTACCTGTCGGGCTGGCAAGTGGCGGCTGACGGCAATACGTCTGAGACCATGTACCCCGACCAGTCGCTTTACGCCTACGACTCGGTGCCTACCATGGTTCGCCGCATCAACAACACCTTCAAGCGCGCTGACGAAATCCAGTGGGGCCGTGGCATCAACCCGGGCGACAAAGAGTTCATCGATTACTTCTTGCCCATTGTGGCCGACGCCGAGGCGGGTTTTGGCGGCGTGTTGAACGCGTTTGAGTTGATGAAAAACATGATCGCCTCGGGCGCAGCGGGCGTGCACTTCGAAGACCAATTGGCTGCTGTGAAGAAATGCGGTCACATGGGTGGCAAAGTTTTGGTGCCCACCCATGAGGCCTGCGAAAAGTTGATCTCTGCCCGTTTTGCAGCCGACGTGATGGGCACCTCCACCATCGTCTTGGCCCGCACCGATGCCGAAGCGGCCAACCTGGTCACTTCAGACCACGACGCCAATGACAAGCCTTTCTTGACCGGCGAGCGTACGCAAGAAGGTTTCTACCGGGTCAAAAACGGTTTGGAGCAAGCCATCAGCCGCGGCGTGGCCTATGCCCCTTATGCCGACTTGGTGTGGTGCGAAACGGGTGTGCCCGACATCGGCTTTGCCCGCGAATTCGCGCAGGCGGTGCACGCCGCCTGCCCCGGCAAGCTGCTGTCCTACAACTGCTCGCCCTCGTTCAACTGGAAGAAGAACCTCAACGACAGCCAAATCGCCAGCTTTCAAGAAGACCTGTCGGCGCTGGGCTACAAATACCAGTTCATCACTTTGGCCGGTATCCACATCAACTGGTACAACACCTTCCAGTTTGCCCACGCTTACGCCAACGGCGAAGGCATGAAGCACTACGTCAACATGGTGCAAGAGCCTGAATTTGCAGCGCGCGAAAAGGGCTACACCTTCGTGTCGCACCAGCAAGAAGTGGGCGCAGGCTACTTCGACGACGTGACCACCGTGATCCAAGGCGGCTCGTCTTCGGTGAAGGCTTTGACCGGTTCCACTGAAGAAGAGCAGTTCCACTGAGCAGCAGGGTGCGCGTCTGTCAAGGTGCTGGCATCTCCAAAAGCCATTGGGTGCGCAAGCGCCCAATGGCTTTTCTCCGACCGCGCTTTGCGGCTTTGGTCTGCGGGGGCGGCTGCGTCAAAGGACTGGAGTGGCAGATTTTCTTCAACATCAACAGCCGAAAAAAAGCCACCCAATGGGTGGCTTTGGGTGCACAGCCTGGATTTGTTCAGGCTGCGGCGGCCAAGGCGGCGTTAAAGCTTGGGCTGGGACACATGATCGCGTGAACTTTTTCTGGTGAAGGGTAAAAGTAACCGCCAATGTCCACGGCATGACCTTGCACGGCGTTGAGTTCGGCGACGATGGTTTTTTCTTGTTCGGTCAGGGTTTGAGCCAAGGGTGAAAATTTGGCTTTGAGGTCCAGGTCGTCGTTTTGAGCGGCCAATTCCTGCGCCCAGTACATGGCCAAATAAAACTGGCTGCCACGGTTGTCCAGTTGGCCGGTTTTGGGCGAGGGGTTCTTGTTGTTTTCGAGCAATTTGCCCGTTGCAGCATCCAAAGTTTTGGCCAAAATTTTCGATTTGTTGTTGCTGGTTTTGATGCCCAAATCTTCCAAAGAAACGGCCAGAGCCAAGAATTCGCCCAGCGAGTCCCAGCGCAGGTGGTTCTCTTCCACCAACTGTTGTACGTGTTTGGGGGCGGATCCGCCTGCACCCGTTTCGTACATGCCTCCGCCCGCCATCAAAGGCACGACAGACAGCATTTTGGCCGAGGTGCCCAACTCCATGATGGGGAACAAGTCGGTCAAATAGTCGCGCAAGATGTTGCCGGTGGCACTGATGGTGTCAAAGCCTCGGACCACCCGCTCGAGGGTGTAACGCATGGCGCGAACTTGGCTCATGATCTGGATTTCCAGGCCTGCCGTGTTGTGCTCGTGCAAGTACATCTTGACCTTGGTGATCAGCTGCGCTTCGTGCGGGCGGTACTGGTCGAGCCAGAACACCACGGGCATGCCCGAGTTGCGCGCACGCGAGACGGCCAATTTGACCCAATCCCGAATGGCGGCGTCTTTGACTTGGCACATGCGCCAGATGTCACCGGTCTCCACATCTTGCGACAACAGCACTTCACCGGTGTTGACATCGGTGATGTTGGCCACGCCATCCTCTTGGATTTCAAAGGTCTTGTCGTGGGAGCCGTATTCTTCGGCTTGTTGGGCCATCAGGCCCACATTG
>NZ_JBIKIL010000055.1:0-23457 GCF_044361645.1 Limnohabitans sp.
GTTCACGCAGTGCGCGCGCAGTGCGCCCAGCAAACTGGGGCTGAGCAAGGTGTACCGGTCTGCGGCCCCTTTGCCCGCACGCACACGCACCATCATGCGGTCGGGGCTTGAGTCGATGTCGGCCACTTGCAGCTGGCACGCCTCGCTCACGCGCAAGCCAGCCGCGTAGAGCACTTGCAGCAGCATGCGGTGCCCCGTGTGCGGGCAGGCATCGAACAAGCGGCTGATCTCCAAACGCGAGAGCAACTCGGGTTGCTTTTGCGGCACTTTGGCCATGGGCGGGCGCAGATGGCGCAACTCGGTGGGGCGGCCAAGCACCGTCTCGAACAAAAAGCGGCAGGCACTGGCAGCGTGGTTGACGCTGCTGTAAGACAACTTGCGGTCTTGAACCAGATGCAGCAAGTACGCTTCGATTTGCTCGGGCGCAAGTCGCGCCGGGTTGGTGTTGCCGTGGTGGCGAGAGAGTCTGGCAATGGCTTCGGTGTAGCACTCAATGGTGCGCGCAGACAGACCGCGCACGGTCATGGCATCGATCATGCGTTGACGCAGTGGGTTCATGGTTTTGCTCCTGAAGTTCCGGGGAAGATTCCCCAGCCCTCAGATTGCAAATAAGCACGCCATTTGCCAAGCCCCGCACCATGCAAAACGCGGTGGCAGCACTTGCGTACCAGCCACCGCGTCAGCGGTTTAGTTCAACCTTAAGTTTTCGAATGCATGGCCTCTTGCTAAATTGCTTTGAAATCTCCAAACCCCCGATGGAACAACTTCAGCATCATTGCACTCCGTATTTACCTTGACGCTAAGCTGGAGTGAGTGGTTTTACTCGTTGCAGCACAAATGTTGTCTGGCGTGAAGTTTTGGAAGATTCATCTGGGGATGCCCGTTGTTGCTTGGTTCGCGTCACATCTTCACAGCCGACTGCTGGGGCCTGTGCTAATTATTGAGCGCACCTACACTTGCATACTATGGCTTAATCCAAATCCCCACGACCCGCCCGTGCCAGTGGCTGCGCGCGTCCGGATTCGGCCAAGAAACCGGTTTCCCACGCCCCCAAAGGCCCGCCCTCGCACGAGGTGCGCATCATTGGCGGCCAGTGGCGGCACACCCGCTTGAAGGTGCTGGAAAAGCCGGGCCTGCGGTCCACGCCCGACCGTGTGCGCGAAACGATGTTCAACTGGCTTGGCCAGGACCTGAGCTGCTGGCGCTGTGTGGACGCGTTTGCGGGCACGGGTGTGCTGGGCCTAGAAGCCGTCTCGCGTGCCGCGGTTCATGTGCTGATGGTCGAGCAAGACGCGGTGCTGGTGCGTGATTTGCAAGAGAACGCCACGCGCCAAACGACGAAACACGGCGTTACAACTGGGTTGCCCAGTGCGTCATCAGGACTGGCACAGGTGGCGTTGTAGTCACAAGTTCAACAAAGTGTTGGACTGAAAACCTGATGAAAGAATTTTGATCATGAACAAGCTGCTCGCCACCCTCGTTGCCGGTTTCTTTGCTGCCGCTGCCTTTGCCCAAGCGCCCGCCTTGCCTGCGACAGCTGTCACAGCGCACGCGGCTGCCGCGACCGGAGCCAAAGCCGCGACAGCGGTTACAGCACCTGCTGCGGCCGCGACCGCGACTGCAACCAAAGCCGCAACAGCTGCCACAGCACCTGCCGCAGCCGCGACCGCTGCAACAGCTGTCACAGCACCAGCTGCTGCAGCCGTGACCGCAGCCAAAGATGCCAAAACTGATATAAAGGCCACTGCAAAAGACAAAGCGGAGAGTCGCGCCAAAGCCAAAGCCGAAAAGAAAGCGGCCAAAGCCGCTGCCAAGGCACAAGCCAAGGCCGATGCCAAAATGGCTGCTGTCAAGTGATGGCACAGGACCCGCGTTCACGCTGACTCCCTGACCTTGTTGAAAAAAAACCAGCGTGATGCTGGTTTTTTTTCGTCTGTCTTTGCTCTGAGCCACAGGCGTTCAGCGGCTGGGCTTGATGCGGCGCTGTTTTCCCTCGGTATCCCGATCACATCGCGTTCGCAGTGCACCGTGGCCTTTACACTTGCGCACCATGCCTTCATCGAAAACACCACGCTCATCGACCCACGCCGCAGCCTCCAAACCTGCTGTCCGAAAACCTGTCGCCAAAACCCCCAAAGGCCAGCCCTCGCACGAGATCCGCATCATCGGCGGGCAGTGGCGGCGCACCCGACTGAAGGTGCTGGACAAGCCGGGCCTGCGGCCCACGCCCGACCGGGTGCGCGAGACGCTGTTCAACTGGCTGGGCCAGGACCTGAGCGGTTGGCGCTGTGTGGACGCGTTTGCAGGCACGGGCGTGCTGGGTCTGGAGGCTGCATCGCGTGGCGCGACCCATGTGCTGATGGTCGAGCAAGACGCGGTGTTGGTGCGCGATTTGCAAGACAACGCCACCCGCCTGAAAGCCAGCATGGTGAGTGTGCAGCGCGGCGACGCGGTGAGCACTTTGGGCCGTTTGCCCGCGGGCAGTGTGGACCTGGTCTTCATCGATCCGCCTTTTGATGGCCCCTGGTTTGAGCCCGCGCTCAAAGCGGCGGCCCGTGCCGTGCCCGTGGGTGGCTGGATTTATTTGGAAGCGCCTGTGTCTTGGCCTACCGATGCATTGACGGCCTTGGGGCTAAAGTGCGAACGCCACCTCAAAGCGGGCGCAGTGCACGCCCATTTGTTGCAACGGGTCAGCCCTCAATCTGCCCCCACCTCGATTGCCATCCCTGCTGAAGGAGACATGCCATGAGCCGTTCTGCCAACGCTGTTGTGACCGCTGTGTATTCGGGTACGTTTGACCCTTTGACCTTGGGCCATGAAGACGCGATCCGCCGTGCCGCGCAGATGTTTGACCAGGTCATCATTGCCGTGGCCGTGGCGCACCACAAAAAAACCGTCTTCAGCCTGGACGAGCGCGTGGCCTTGGCGCAAGCGGCTTTGGCCGATTGCCCGAACGTGAAGGCGCTGCCGTTTGATGGTTTGATTGTGGAGTTTGTGCGTGCGCAAAACGCACAAGTGATCGTGCGCGGCCTGCGTTCGGTGACCGACTACGACTACGAAACCCAAATGTCGGGCATGAACCGCCATCTGGCCCCGGAGGTCGACACCGTGTTTTTGCACACCAGCGCCCATGTGCAGCACATCAGCAGCACCTTGGTGCGCGAAATCGCCAAGCTCGGCGGCGATGTGTCGGGCCTGGTGTCGGCGCCGGTGCTCAAGGCCTTGCAGGGCAAGGTCGCCACCAAGCATTGAGAGAGACCCTGTGGGAGCCCACCCCGTGGGCGATGGGCATGGGACATGCCCCGAAGATTTCGCCCACAGGTGTGGGCTCCTACAAGTTCAAACCTCCGCGCCTTCGACCAAAAAGCGTACCCGCTTTTGCCCTTGCCATTCGTCGGCGTCCAGCCGGTAGGCCAGCTTGACGCGTGCGGGCAGCGGCTCGGTGCGGCCAAACCAGATGCCCTCGACCGGCTGGCCTTGGTGCTTCATCTTGAGGGCCAGGTGTTTCTCGCCCACCAGGCGCTGCGACACCACCTCGACCTCTTCGCAAAACACGGGCGGCGCAAAGCCTTGTCCCCAAACCTCGTGGTGCAGCATGTCCACCAGGTCCACCCGGCGGTACTCGGCGGGCAGCGGCCCATCGGTTTCCAAGCGGCGTTGCAAGGTGGCCGCGTCCAGCCATTCCAAGGCCACCTGATGGAGCGTTGCCTCGAAGAGTTCAAAGTGTTCTTCGGCAATCGTGCAGCCGGCCGCCATGGCGTGACCGCCAAAGCGCAGCAGCACACCGGGGGCACGTTTGGCCACCAAATCGAGCGCGTCGCGCAAATGAAAGCCCGCAATCGAGCGGCCCGAGCCCTTGAGCTCGTGTTCTTTGCCCGGCGCGCTGCTGGCCGCGAACACAAAGCTGGGGCGGTGCAGTTTGTCCTTGATGCGCGAGGCCACGATGCCCACCACGCCCTCGTGAAAATCCGGGTCGAACACGCAAATGGCGGGGGGCGGCTCGTCGCCTTCATCAAACAAAGACTCGGCCATTTCCATGGCCATTTCGCGCATGCCGCCCTCGATCACGCGGCGTTCACGGTTGATGGCGTCCAACTGCTTGGCCAGTTCGTCGGCGTGGCCCACGTCATCGGTCAGCAGGCACTCGATGCCCAAGCGCATGTCGGCCAGTCGGCCTGCCGCGTTGATGCGTGGCCCCAAGGCAAAGCCAAAGTCAAAGGTGGTGGCCTTGGCGGTTTCGCGGCTGGCCACCCGCATCAGCGCGGCCATGCCGGGCGGCAAAGCACCCGCGCGCACGCGGCGCAGGCCTTGCGCCACCAGGCGGCGGTTGTTGGCATCCAACTTGACCACATCGGCCACGGTGCCCAAAGCCACCAAGGGCAGCAACGCGTCCAGCTTGGGTTGAGGTCGTGCCCCCAAGCTCCCC
Source organism: Limnohabitans sp. (assembly GCF_044361645.1). Taxonomy (GTDB): domain Bacteria; phylum Pseudomonadota; class Gammaproteobacteria; order Burkholderiales; family Burkholderiaceae_C; genus Limnohabitans_A. The sequence goes on from NZ_JBIKIL010000055.1 coordinate 4,427, forward strand.
ACCTCGTGTGCTTGGCCGCCCCCCGAGGCGGCGCTCGCCAGTTGGGGGCGGCCCGGCGTTGGCGCGGTGGCATCGAACACGCCGCGCTGGCGCAGCTCGGCCCGCAGGGCCAGCAACACATAAAACATCACGCCCACACCGGCGATGGATTTGCTGGTGAAGCCGCAACCGGGCTGGTTGGGGTTGACGATGACTTCGGCGCTGGGCAATTCGCTGCCCGGCAAATGGTGGTCGGTCACCAGCACCTGCAAGCCCAGGGCTTGCGCGGCCTGCACACCGGCCACGCTGGCGATGCCGTTGTCCACCGTGATCAACACATCCGCGCCTTGCGCGTGCACGCGCTCGGCAATCGCGGGCGTGAGGCCATAGCCGTCCACCACGCGGTCGGGCACCAAGTAGCTCACATGTTGGGCCCCCAGCATGCGCAGGCCGCGCACGCCCACGGCGCAGGCCGTGGCCCCGTCGCAGTCGTAGTCGGCCACGATGCACAGGCGTTTGTTGTGCGCCATGGCGTCGGCCAGCAAGCGGGCCGCCTCCAGGGTGCCCAACATGCCCGCCGGGGGCAGCAGCAGGCCCAGGGCATCGTCGAGTTCATCTTTGGACTGCACGCCACGGGCGGCGTAAAGCCGGGCCAGCAACGGGTGGATGCCCGCTTGTTCCAGCGCCCAGGCGCTGCGCGGGGGCACATCTCGGATGAGCAAATTCATGGGGTGATTCAGTCGCTGATGAGGGCTTGCAGCGCCGCTGCAGGGGATGTTGTGTTGAAGAGTCGAGAGATTCTTTGGTGCCAAGTGGCTGGCTTGTTGGTGTAGCTTTGTGCTCGGAGTTCGCTGCACAAGCTGAGCGTGACCTGGCCCCCAGTTTGCAGGTGCTGCAACGCATCGGCCACAGCCGTGTTGTCCAGCGCTTGCCAGGCTTGCCGCCACGCAGCGACATCGGCTTGCAATGCGCTGCTTCGCAAGCTGTCTGGCATGTGTGCGCTCTGTCTTGCCACTGGTGAGCTGGCCGCCAAGACACCTGCGCCGTGCAACCAAAAAGCGTTCACGGTGTGTTGTCTGCGGGACTCACGGGCGTCGTTCACCGGGTGGTTGTAAAGCAGCATTTGCATTTCGCTTTGCAGGCGCTGCAAAGGGCGGGCTGCGGCTTGCTCGGACGTCCAGAGCTGGACGTTTTGGCCAATCACCCGGTCGAGTGAAGCCGTGGCCAGCCCGGTCAACAAGGCGCCCTGAATGTGCCAGCGCAAAGCGCTGTGCCAAGTGGCTTGCAGGCCGTCTTCTTGCAAAAACGGCTGCATGGCCAGCAACAGTTGCTGAGACTCGGTGTCGGACAGATGCAAATGATCGGGGTCGGCCATCACCACTTGGCCTATGCCGATTTGCCAGTGGCAGGGCGTCATCCAAGATTGCGCTTGAGGGCTGTCGTGGCCTTGCAGCGCTTGGTGCCAAGCGGCCCATGGCAGCGTTGGTGCAGCAGGGTCCCAGCCCAAGCTTTGGGCCAGCAGCCGTTCGTGTGGCAAGTGCCAAGATGCGGGGCTGTCGCGCAACAGGGCTTGCGGCTGCAGCTGGCCCAGCAGGGCTTGCAAGTGGGGCAAGGGCAACCCGGCGCAGGCCTCAGGGCCGGTGAAGGCTTGGCTGGCCGCATAGGGAATGATCAGGTGCATGGGCGTGCATTGTCGCAGCTGCCCGGGCCGCACTGCACAATACGGGCTTATGACTTTTTTCCAAAAAATTCCTTACGAATGGGTGCTCGGCTGGCGTTACACACGCGCGGGTCGCGCCACCCGGCGCAACGGCTTTATTTCCTTCATTTCGGGGGTGTCCATGATGGGCATTGGCCTGGGCGTGGCGGCGCTTGTCATCGTGCTGAGCGTGATGAACGGCTTTCAAAAAGAGGTGCGCGACCGCATGCTCGGTGTGGTCTCGCACATTGAGGTGTATGCCGCCGATGGCGCGGCCGTGGTTGAGCTGCCCGCTTTGCTGGACCGCTTGAAGGCGCACCCGCAGGTGGTGGGGGCTGCGCCCTTCATCACTGCGCAGGCCTTGTTGGCCAGGGGTGAAGACATGAAAGGCGTGCTGGTGCGCGGCATCGACCCGGTGCTGGAGCCCGAGGTCAGCGAGCTGTCCAACGACACCCAGGCCGGCGTGCTGCTGCGCTTGTTGCCGGGCGAGTTTGGCATGGTGCTGGGGCGAGATTTGGCCAACAATTTGTTTTTACAAAGCGCAGACTCGGTCACGCTGGTCTCACCCTCGGGCCAAGTCACCCCGGCCGGTGTGCTGCCGCGCATGAAGCAAATGCAGGTGGTGGGCACCTTTTCTTCGGGCCATTACGAGTACGACTCGGCCCTGGCGCTGATGCATGTGGACGACGCGGCACGCATGTTCCGCCTTGAAGGCCCCAGCGGGGTGCGCCTGAAACTGCGCGACTTGCACCAAGCGCGCGAGGTGGCAAGTGCCTTGCAGCTGAGCTTGGGGGCTGGGTTTTTTGTGCGCGATTGGACGCAGCAAAACAAGACTTGGTTTGCTGCCGTGCAGGTCGAAAAACGCATGATGTTCATCATCCTCACACTCATCGTGGCGGTGGCGGCCTTCAATTTGGTCAGCACGCTGGTCATGACGGTGACCGATAAACGCGCCGACATCGCGATCTTGCGCACCCTGGGGGCCAGCCCGCGCAGCATCATGGGTATTTTTGTGGTGCAAGGGGCCACGGTGGGCGTGATCGGCACCCTGAGCGGCCTGGGCTTTGGTCTGCTGGTGGCTTTCAACATCGACGTGATCGTGCCCGCGCTGGAAAAGCTGTTCAATGCCAGCTTTTTGCCGCGTGACATCTACCTGATCAGCCGCATGCCCAGCGAGCCACTGGCCAGCGACATTTGGCCGGTGGCCATCATCTCCCTGGTGCTGGCTTTTGTGGCCACGCTCTACCCCAGCTGGCGCGCCAGCCAGGTCAACCCGGCGGAGGCGCTGCGTTATGAATGACACCCAAAACATGGGCACCGTGCTGCAGGCCCAGGGCCTGACCAAGCGGTTCACCGAAGGGCGCTTGGATGTGACCGTGCTGCAAGGCGTGGACCTGCAGGTGAACGCCGGGGAGACGCTGGCCATCGTGGGCGCTTCGGGCTCGGGCAAGAGCACCTTGCTGCATTTGCTGGGCGGGCTGGATGCGCCCAGCCAAGGCACAGTGCAGCTCAAAGGGCAGTTGCTGTCGGCCCTGAGCGCGGCCGAACAAGGCCAGTGGCGCAACCGCTACCTGGGTTTTGTCTACCAATTCCACCACCTGTTGCCCGAGTTCAGTGCTTTAGACAACGTGGCCATGCCGTTGTGGATTCGCCGCCAAGACCGTGCCGAGGCGGCTGTGCTGGCCACCGCTTGGCTGCAACGCGTGGGCTTGGGTGAGCGCTTGCACCACCGGCCTGCCGAGTTGTCGGGCGGTGAACGCCAGCGTGTGGCCTTGGCCCGCGCTTTGGTGAACGAGCCGGCCTGCGTGCTGGCCGACGAGCCCACCGGCAACCTGGACCGCGAAACCGCCGACGGCGTGTTCGCGCTGCTGCTGCAACTGGCCCGCGAGCGCGGCACGGCCTTTGTGGTGGTCACGCACGACCCCGCCTTGGCGGCGCGTTGCGACCGGCAATTGCACTTGGTCAAGGGCGTGTTGCAAGCGCCGGTATGAATTGATCGGCTACTTGGATGTGGATCGACACGCACTGCCACTTGGACGCGGCCGAGTTTGACGCCGACCGCGACGCGGTGCGCGCGGCGGCCCGCGCTGCAGGCGTCACGCGCTGCGTGATCCCGGCGGTGCACGCTGGCCACTGGCCTGAGGTGGCGCAACTGGCCGAGCGGCATGGCGATGCTTACGCCTTGGGCATCCACCCTTTGTGTGTGCCGCAAGCTTTGGAGGGCGATGTGCTGGCGCTGGACCAGGCCTTGACCGAACGAAGTGGCGACCCGCGCCTGGTGGCGGTGGGGGAAATTGGCCTGGACTTCTTTGTGCCCGCGCTCAACACGCCGGACATGCGCGAGAGGCAATGGTTTTTTTACACCGCGCAATTGAAGCTGGCCCAAAAGCATGGCCTGCCCGTGATCTTGCACGTGCGCCGCTCGGCCGATCTTTTGCTCAAAGGCTTGCGCCAGTGCCCGGTGACCTCGGGCATCGCGCACGCCTTCAATGGCAGCCACCAACAGGCGCAGGCCTTTGTGGAGCTGGGTTTTGCGCTCGGCTTTGGCGGCACGCTGACGTATGAGCGTTCTTTGCAGCTGCGCCGACTGGCCTGCGAACTGCCTCTGAGCGCCTTGGTGCTGGAGACCGACGCGCCCGATATCCCGCCGCAGTGGCTTTACCAAACCGCTGCGCAACGGTCGCTGGGCGCAGCACAGGGGCGCAACAGCCCGGCCGAGTTGCCGCGCATCGCGCAGGTGCTGGCCGATTTGCGCGGCATGGCGCTGGTCGAGCTGGCGTCGGCCACCACCGGCAACGCACTCCGGGTGTTGCCCAAGCTGGCCGCTGCACTGGCACTGCCACCCGCATGGCCCCCCGTACCGTCATCTTCAGCTGCGCCGCCATCTGCACCGTCATCTGCACCGGCCTCAGCATGACCAGGCCTGCGCTTGTCCCATCGATCGCCAGTGCCCGTTTGCAGGGCCTGCCCCCGTTGACGGCCCCCCACACCCGCGTCTTGGTGCTGGGCAGCTTTCCCAGCGTGAAGTCCTTGCAGCAACAACAGTACTACGCCCACCCGCAAAACCATTTTTGGCGCATCGTGCAAGCCCTGTGGCCCCAAGCGCCCTGGCCCGAGGGCCCTGACTATGAGCGGCGCTGCGCGTGTTTGTTGGCCCTGGGTGTGGGGCTGTGGGATGTGTACGCCACATGTGAGCGCGAGGGCAGTTTGGACAGCGCGATCCTCCACGCCCAGCTGAACGACTTCCCGAGTTTGCTTCAGCACAGCCCCCACTTGCGCGCCATCGCCCACAACGGTGGTGAGAGTTTTCGCCATGCCCCAGCGGTGGAAAAATCGCTCGCGCCAGCGGTCGGGGCCGGGCGCATCACGCTGCATCGCCTACCATCGACCAGTCCTGCCAACGCGGCTTGGACTTTTGAACAAAAACTCACCGCTTGGCGGGTGGTATTGACCCCATGACCCGAAAAAAATCCTCTGCACCCTCACTGGCCTTGCCCGAAGTCAATTTCTCCGAAGACGGTGACATCCGCTACTTGCACTTGGGCACCGAATGGATTCAGGGTTCGATGTTTTTGGACCGGCCCTTTGACATTGAGCTGGAGTATGTGCAGCGCATGTTCGCTTGGCTGCTGTTCATGCCGCAGGCCGAAGTCAAGGGCGCTCACGCCATGCAATTGGGTCTGGGGGCGGGCACCATCACCAAGTTTTGCTACAAAAAACTCAAGATGACCTGCACCGCCGTGGAACTGAACCCGGGCGTGCTGCACGCTTGCCGGGGTTGGTTTCGCCTGCCGCCCGACGACGAACGCTTGCGCGTGGTGTTGGCCGATGCGTCACTGGAAATCCAGAAGGACGAATGGCGCGGCACGGTGGACGCTTTGCAGGTGGATTTGTACGACGAAGAGGCCGCAGCCCCAGTGCTCGACACGCCCGACTTTTACCGCCATTGCCGCGACTTGCTGACGCCACAAGGCTGCATGACCGTCAATTTGTTTGGTCGCTCGTCCAGTTATGCCGACAGCGTGGAAAAGATTTGCGCCGCATTTGGCGAAGATGCGGTCTGGGCCTTCAAACCCACACGCGAGGGCAATGCGATTGTGCTGGCGCAGCGCACGGCCAGTCGGCCATCGCGTGAGGCCTTGCGGCAAGCGGCCAGTGAGATAGAGCAAAAATGGGCTTTGCCAGCAGCCAAATGGCCGATGGTCTTCAAGCCCCTGACCCTGTGAAGGCGCTCTGAGCCAAGCCTGCACGCGCGAATGAGCTCAGGGTAAACCATGTGGCTCGAGTGCCCTTGGCCTAGGTGTAACCCACATTCGTCAAGCGCGCTTGTTCCCACACAATGGGGCCAAATCAAATTCGAGGAGAGATTGCGTGATCATCAAGAGTCAAAAAGACTTTTTTTCGGGCCTTCTGTATGCGTCCGTCGGTGCGGCTTTTGCCTTCGGTGCCACCCACTACAACATTGGCACGGGCGCCCGCATGGGGCCCGGTTACTTTCCGCTTTTGTTGGGCGTGTTGTTGAGCGTGATTGGCTTGTACATCATGTTCAAGGCCATGGTGGTGGAGACCCGCGACGGTGACAAGATTGGCAAATGGGCTTGGCGTCCCTTGTTTTTCATCATTGCCGGCAACTTGTTGTTTGGCGTCCTGTTGAGCGGTCTGCCCAAGTGGGGCATACCGGGCATGGGCCTGATTGTGGCCATCTATGGCGTGACTTTGGTGGTCAGCAAAGCAGGAGGCCTTTTCAGTTTGAAAGTGTCCCTGATCTTGGCCACCATTCTCTCAACCATCAGCTATTTGGGCTTCATCAAACTGCTCAACCTGCAGTTCCCTGTCTGGCCATCGTTCATCACGGGTTGAGGAGAAATTTTTCATGGATCTGTTTGATAATTTGGCGCTCGGTTTTGGGGTGGCGTTCACCTTTCAAAACCTGATTTACGCGTTCATCGGCTGCTTGCTGGGCACCTTGATCGGCGTGCTGCCGGGCGTAGGCCCTGTGGCCACCATCGCCATGCTCTTGCCGGCCACTTATGCGCTGCCGCCGGTGGCAGCGCTGATCATGCTGGCCGGTATTTATTACGGCGCGCAATACGGGGGCTCCACCACCGCCATTTTGGTCAATTTGCCCGGCGAGGCTTCGTCGGTGGTGACCATGATCGACGGCTACCAAATGGCCCGCAAGGGCCGTGCAGGCCCCGCCTTGGCTGCGGCAGGCTTGGGCTCCTTCTTTGCCGGCTGTGTGGGCACATTGGTGTTGGCGGCGTTTGCAGTGCCCTTGACCGAAGTGGCTTTCAAGTTTGGCCCGGCCGAATACTTCTCGCTCATGGTGCTGGGCCTGATCGGCGCGGTCGTGCTCGCCTCGGGTTCGCTGGTCAAAGCGGTGGGCATGATCGTGTTGGGCTTGTTGCTCGGCTTGATCGGCACCGATGTGAACTCTGGCGTGGCGCGTTACAGCTTTGACATTCCTGAGTTGACCGATGGCATTGGCTTCATCGTGATCGCCATGGGTGTGTTCGGTTACGGTGAGATCATTGCCAACTTGGGCAAGCCCGATGAGGAGCGTGAAGTTTTCGCCAAAAAAGTCGATGGCCTGATGCCCACCAAGGAAGATTTTAAAAACATGGTGCCCGCCATCTTGCGCGGCACGGCCTTGGGTTCGGCGCTGGGCATCTTGCCGGGCGGTGGTGCCGTTCTTTCTGCTTTTGCGGCCTACACCATCGAGAAAAAAACCAAACTTCGGCCCGGTGAAGTGCCGTTTGGCCAGGGCAACATCCGGGGTGTGGCCGCCCCCGAGTCGGCCAACAACGCGGGCTCGCAAACCTCCTTCATTCCTTTGCTGACGCTGGGCATTCCGCCCAACGCCGTGATGGCGCTGATGGTGGGGGCCATGACCATCCACAACATCCAGCCTGGCCCTCAGGTGATGACCAGCAACCCCGAACTGTTTTGGGGTCTGATCGCTTCGATGTGGATTGGCAACGCCATGCTGATCATCTTGAACCTGCCCTTGATTGGCATCTGGATCAAGCTCCTCACCGTGCCCTACCGTTGGTTGTTCCCGGCCATTGTGTTGTTTTGTGCCATTGGCGTTTACTCGACCAACAACAACACCTGGGACATTTGGATGGTGGGCTTGTTCGGCGTCGTGGGTTATGTGTTCATCAAACTCGGCATGGAGCCAGCCCCCTTGCTGCTGGGCTTTATTTTGGGCCCCATGATGGAAGAAAACCTGCGCCGCGCCATGCTTTTATCGCGCGGCGACTGGAGTGTGTTTGTCACGCGCCCCCTGTCTGCCAGCCTGTTGGCCATGGCATTGTTGCTCTTGATTGTGGTGACCTTGCCGTCCATCAAGTCCAAACGCGAAGAGGCTTTCGTCGAGGACTGACCAGACTTTGATGTCCCCTGCGACGGCCTCTTCGGAGGCCGTTGTCTTTGGGAGCGCTTGTGCTTGTGCAGACCGTGATCTTGTCACTTGGGTGCAACTGCTGCGCAAGCCCTCTGAGAAAATCCATTTTTATTTTTGCGCCTGATTTGGGTAGAGGAACAGCACCATGAAAAAACGACATCTGCTGCGTGGCCTGTGCGCTGCCAGCTTGGCGCTGGCCTGTCTGGGCCAAATCCAAGCGCAGACCTACCCCAACAAGTCGGTGCGCCTGATCGTGCCCTTTCCGGCCGGTGGCGCGACCGATTTGTTTGCCCGCACCTTGTCGCAAAAAATCAGCGAAAAATTGGGCCAACCCGTGGTGGTGGAAAACCGCCCGGGTGCCGGTGGCACTTTGGGCGCTGACCTGGCGGCCAAGGCACAGCCCGACGGCTACACGCTGCTGCTGTCCACCTCCAGCACGCACTCGATTGGCCCCAACCTGAACCCGCGCATGCCCTACGACGCGGTGCGCGACTTCACGCCGATTGCCCATTTGGGCAACGCGCCCAGCATCATGCTGGTGCCCAACAGCTCACCCGCCAAAACCGTCAAGGAGTGGATAGACCACGCCAAGAAAAACCCGGGCCGTTTGAACTACGCCTCGAGCGGCAATGGCACCATCGTGCAATTGTCGGCCGAGCTGTTCAAGGCGCAGGCCGATGTGTTTGTGGTGCACATTCCCTACAAGGGCACGGCCTTGGCCATCCCTGACCTGATCACCGGCAAAGTGGACGTGCTGTTTGACAGCCTGCCCACGGGCATGCCGCACGTGCGCGACGGCCGTTTGCGTGCCTTGGGCGTGACCACCCTCAAACCCACGGCGCTCGCACCGGGCATCCCCGCCATCGCCGATGTCTTGCCCGGCTACGAATCCAACACCTGGTTTGGTTTGTTTGGCCCCAAAAACCTGCCCACCGAGGTGGTCAGCCGCATCAACACGGCGGCCAAGCAGGTGCTGCAAGACCCCGAGGTGATGGACAAACTGCTGCGCTTTGGCATTGAGCCTGTGGGCGGCACACCCGCCCAGTTCAGCACCATGTTGGCCAGCGAGTCGGCCAAATGGAAAAAAATCATCACCGAGCGCAAGATCACCTTGGAATGACATGAATTTCGACTACCAGTTCCCCTACACCAGCACCCGCTTGCCGCTGTTTGCGCGCAATGTGGTCTCCACCTCGCACCCGCTGGCCGCGCAAGCCGGCCTGCGCATGATGCTCAAGGGCGGCAACGCGGTGGACGCCGCCATTGCGGCCGCCGCCGTCATCACCCTGACCGAGCCGGTCAGCTGCGGCCTGGGGTCTGACGCCTTCGCCATTTTGTGGGACGGCCAAGAGCTGCATGGCCTGAACTCGTCTGGCCCGGCACCTGCCACTTGGACGCCCGGGTACTTTCACCGCAAATACGGCGCCGAGGCCAAAACACCGCCCAAGCGCGGCTTTGACTCGGTCACCGTGCCCGGCGCCGTGGCGGGCTGGGTGGCACTGAGTGAGCGCTTTGGCAAGCTGCCCTTTGCCGACTTGCTAGAACCCGCCATCGAAGTGGCCGAGCGCGGTTATTTGATTCCCGTGGTGGTGCAGCAAAAGTGGGCCGCCGCCACGCCTGAGTTGCAATCGCAACCGGGCTTTGCGCAAAGCTTTTTGCCCTGGGGCCGTGCGCCGCAGGTGGGCGAATTGTTCCAGTTCAAAAACGCGGCGCGGGGCCTCAGGGCCATCGCCGCCACCCAAGGCCAGGCGCTGTATGGCGGTGAGATCGCCCAAGCCATCGAAAAGTTTGCCAAGGATAACGGCGGCAGCATCACCGCCAAAGACCTGGCCGACTTCAAGCCCGAGTGGGTCAAGCCCATGGCGCAAGACTACCGGGGCTACACCTTGCACGAGATCCCGCCCAATGGCCAGGGCATCGCGGCCTTGATCGCTTTGGGCATCTTGTCCAACTTTGACTTGGCCAGCCACCCGGTGGACAGCGCCGATTCGCAGCACCTGCAGATTGAGGCCATGAAGCTGGCCTTTGCCGACCTGTACCGCTATGTGGCCGATCCGCGCTACATGGAGGTGCCGCCCGAGCAGATGCTGGACCCGGCCTATTTGGCCAGCCGCGCCAAGCTGATCGACATGAACAAGGCGCAAGACTTCAAGGCCGGCAACCCGGTCAAGGGCGGCACGATTTACCTCACCGCCGCCGATGAAAGCGGCATGATGATCAGCTTCATCCAGAGCAACTACATGGGCTTTGGCTCGGGCGTGGTCGAACCCACCTATGGCATCAGCCTGCAAAACCGGGGCCACGGTTTCAGCACCGACTTGCAGGGCCAAAACCCCGCCAACCTGGTGTTGCCCGGCAAGCGGCCTTTCCAAACCATCATCCCTGCCTTCTTGACCAAAGACGGCCAGCCTGTGATGAGTTACGGCGTGATGGGCGGCAACATGCAACCCCAAGGCCACATGCAAACCTTGGTGCGCATGCTCGACTACGGCCAGAACCCACAAGCCGCGTGCGACGCACCGCGCTGGCGTTACAACACCGGCCTGAACATCAACGTGGAGGCCGCGATGAAGGGCCAAACTGTGCAAGACCTGATGGCTCGCGGCCACCAGCTGGACATCATCAACGACTCCTACCAAGACTTTGGTGCGGGCCAGTTCATTTGGCGCATGGGTGATCCGGCGGTGCAGGGTTACCAAGTCGCCAGCGACCCGCGCCGTGACGGCCAAGCCGTGGGCTTTTGAGGGTGCCAAGCCCTGCGCGCCCTGTACCGCTGCTGAGCACGGGCTTGTTGCTGGCTGCGACCGGCTCCATGGCCTTCAGCGGCAAGGCCATCATCGTCAAGCTGGCCTACCAGCATGGTGTGGACGCGGTCACCCTGGTGATGTGGCGCATGCTGTTGGCCTTGCCCTTGTTTTTGCTGATGGCCTGGTGGGCCGGGCGCGGCAAAGCGCCCTTGACCCGGCAAGACATGTGGGGCGTGCTGGGGCTGGGCTTTTGCGGCTATTACCTGGCCAGTTTTCTGGACTTTTGGGGCTTGGAATTCATCAGCGCGTCTTTGGAGCGTTTGATCCTCTACCTCAACCCCACCTTGGTGCTGGTGCTCGGTTGGTTCTTGTTCAAAAAACGCATCACCCAACGCCAAGGCGTGGCCATGGCCATCAGCTACTCAGGCGTGTTGCTGGTGTTTGGCCACGAGTTGGGGCTGGCCGGGCCGCACGCGGCCTGGGGCGCTTTGCTGGTGTTTTTGAGTGCCGTCAGTTATGCCGTGTACCTGACCTACAGCGGGCAGCTGGTCCAGCGCTTGGGGTCTTTGCGTTTGGCGGGTTTGGCCACCTCGGTGGCCTGCGGTTTTTGTTTGCTGCAGTTTGTGCTGCTTCGGCCCTTGGCGTCGGCCTGGGTGCCTGAGCCGGTTCTTTGGCTCTCGCTGCTCAATGCCACGGCCTGCACCGTGCTGCCGGTGCTCTTGGTGATGATGGCCATTGAGCGCATCGGGCCGGGCTTGACGGCGCAAACGGGCATGATCGGCCCCATGTTCACCCTGCTCATGGGCGTGTGGATCTTGGACGAGCCGTTCAACGCATGGATCATCGCCGGGACCGTGCTGGTCTTGAGCGGTGTGTTTTGGGTCACGCGGCCATCCGGCCGTGCAACGTAATGCGGCCAGCGGGCCGTCAACTGTGATGCGGCCAAAGGGCCACATCGCATCAACTTCAGGAGATCGACATGGACTTGGGCATTGCAGGCAAATGGGCTTTGGTGGGTGGCGCAAGCAAAGGCTTGGGCTGGGGTTGCGCACGGGCCTTGGCCCTGGAAGGCGTGAACGTGGTCATGGTGGCACGCGGCGCCGAGGTGCTGAACAAGGCCGTGGATGACTTGCGGGCCGAGACCGGTGGCCAGGTCAAGTTGATCGCTGTGGCGCACGACATCACCACCGAAGCCGGACGCGACGCGATTTGGAATGTGGCCGGCGGCCCCGGCAAAGACTACGACATCGTGGTCACCAACGCGGGTGGCCCACCGCCCGGCGATTTCCGCGACTGGGACCGTGAGGCCTGGCTCAAAGCCATTGACGGCAACATGCTCACGCCCATCGAACTCATCAAAGCCACGGTGGACCGCATGGCCGCACGCGGCTTTGGCCGCATCGTCAACATCACCAGCAGCTCGGTCAAAGCGCCCATCGACGTGCTGGGCCTGTCCAACGGCGCACGCAGCGGCCTCACGGGCTTTGTGGCCGGTGCTTCGCGCAGCGCCATCGCCGCCCAAGGCGTGACCATCAACAACTTGCTGCCCGGCAAATTCGATACCGACCGCATCCGCTCCACCCTGCCTGCCATGGCGCAAAAAGCGGGCAAAACCGTGGAAGAGCTGCGCGTGATCCAGCAAGCCCAAATTCCCGCCGGGCGCTACGGCAACCCGCAAGAGTTTGGTGCGATTTGCGCCTTCTTGTGCAGCCAGCATGCGGCCTACATGACGGGGCAAAACGTGCTGGCCGATGGGGGGTCTTACGCGGGGACGTATTGAGGGGGAGGTATTGAGCTTTGAGCCCAGCACGCAGGTGCTGGGCTCAAGCCAGGCGAGCGCTTTCACATGGTGATGGACAAGCCACCGTCCACCACCAAGGTTTGCCCCGTGATGAAACCCGCTTCGTCCGATGCCAGAAAGGCCACCGCCGTCGCCAGGTCTTGGGCTTGTCCCCAACGGCCAACCGGGGTTCTTTGTGCCAACCAGGTGTTGAAGCAAGGGTCGGTCCACAACGCCAGTGCCAACTCGGACTGGCTGAGGCCGGATGCGATCGCGTTGACCGTGACACCAGTACAGGGAATCTTCCAGACCCACCCGAACATGCGGACCCCTGGCCGCACCGATGCTGGCCAGGGGGATTTGGTTTCGACAAGAGGCCTTTGACCAGACCCCGGTCCAGAAAGTGAGCGAGGTTGTACAAGTGGCTGATGTCGTAGCACTCAAATTCAAACCTTGTGCCCTTGTCTGTGCCTCGGCGCAAAATGCTTTCGATGTCTTTGTAGGTGTTTTTGAAAACCAAGTCGCGGCTGTTTTCCAGGTGCTGGCGTTCCCAATCGTGTTTCAGCTTGGGCTAACGGTTCAGCTTTGGAGCAGACCGAAACTCATGGAGCTCATGTTGAGCGAGGCCACCTCGGTTTGGAAACGCATCACCGGGCGCATGCGGTCCTCCACCGTCATGTGGGGACTGCCCCCTGTGGTGATGTTGATCACCGGGTCCCGCGCGTGCAGGTGGTGAAGGATGGCGGCACCCGCTTGGGCGGCATCGATGGCCGTTTGGGCGATGTCGTCTGCACTGACGGGCAGGTGGGGCGACATGCTCGGCGCGTGAATGGCACCCGTGGGGGTGCAGGTGATGATGACTTTGCGATTTTTGCTCATGTGGGACTCCGGCTTGGGGTCGGGGCTTCCAGCGCTTTTTTGTGCAGTGCCAAGGCCATGAGGCGGCGATCGCGCCACTGGCGACGATCGGCCAAGGCCTCTTCGGGCAGCAGCTGACGGCGGGCTTTTTGCAATTGAGCGATCAGTTCCGGCGACCAGTCTGCGGTGGAGGCTTGATCTTGGGCAATCGACTGGTACATGCCGCCGTAACGCGCACAGTAGTCGGCCAAGCCCCCCGGTGCATTCAGATCGATGGTTTCAAAAGGCCCCATGAACGACCAGCGCAGGCCCAAGCCTTCGCGGATCGTGATGTCCAGGCCGTCGGCATCGACATAGCCTTGTTCGACCAAGCGAAAAGCTTCGCGTAAAAGGGCGCCTTGCAGGCGGTTCAAGATGAAGCCTTCCAACTCGCGGCGCACATGCACGGGCTTTTGTTGCACGGCCTGCATCAAATCCATGCAGGTCTGAACGGCCGCTGGAGCCGTCCAGGGCGCTGGACAAACCTCGACCACAGGCACCAGGTAGGGGGGGTTGACCGGGTGCGCCACCAAGCAGCGCTCACGGTGCTGCAGGTTTTCGGTGAAGGACGATGCGGGCATGCTGGAGGTGGAACTGCCAATCACCGCGTGCGCAGGAGTCAGCGCGTCGAGCTGGACATACAAAGCCTGCTTGACCGACAAGACCTCGGGCACGCTTTCTTGCACATAGTCGACTCCGCTGAGCGCATCGCTGAGTGCCTCGCACACACGGATGCGGGACATCAACGCAGCGGCATCGTCAACCAGGCCGCTGCGCTGCAGTTCTTGGGCCAATTGGGCGACCAATTCCCGTGCCCTGTGCAGGGCCGCTGTGTCGCCGTCCCACAACCTGACCTCACAAGCTGCCCGGGCGAACACCAAGGCCCAAGCTTGACCAATCAGGCCCGTACCCACCACTGCGATCACATGTTGGTTTGTCATGGCGTGCTTTCAGCTCAGTGCTTGGGTGTGACCGTCGACGGCCAGTGCTTGACCATTGATGCTGCGCGCTGCCGGACTGGCGGCAAACAGCACGGTGTGGGCAACGTCCAGGGGTGTCACCATGCGGCCCAATGTCGATTGGTTTTCGTAGTCCCGCGTGACTTGGTCTAAGGGCTTGTTCATGATTTGTGCTTTGGCCGCGATCACCGCCCGAATGCGCGGCCCATCCACCGCGCCGGGCAATACCGCATTGCATCGGATGCCTTCTTTGCCCAATTCGATGGCCAGCGACTTGGTCAGACCGATCACCGCCCATTTCGAGGCTGAATATGCCGAACGGCCGGGCATGCCCAAATGGCCAGCAGCGGACGACATGTTGATGATCGAGGCTTGCTGCGACAGGCGCAGGTGAGGCACGGCGTGTTTGGCACACAAAAACTGACCGATCACATTGACCCTCAAGGTGTTTTCCAAGTCGGCGAGGGCCAATGCCTCAATGCGGGCCGTGGGGCCGGCAATGCCGGCGTTGTTCACCAGCACATCAATGCCGCCCATGTGATGCTGTGCACGGGTGACCAGATTTTTCACCTCCTCTTCGACGGCCACATCGGCATGACAGCCGTGCAAGCCAGGGTGGTCTTGCAGGGCCAGTTGCAAGGCCGCTGGGTTCACGTCGCAAATGAAGACTTGGGCACCGGTCTTTAAAAATTCTTGGGCAATGACCAAGCCAATGCCGCTGGCGCCCGCGGTGAGCAGGACTTTGAGTGGGGTGGATTTGATTTCAGATGACATGGTGGTGGTGTTTAAAAAAAGTGGCAGGGGTCAATCGGTCGAATCAGATCCACAGCTTTTCATGGCGGTAATCCAGATCCTTGAGCAGGGGTGCGGCGGGTCCCAGGTGCGAGATGCGTCCCCGGTCCAGCACCAGGGCGCGGTCTGACAGGGCCAGTGCCAGATCCAAATTGTGGTCCACGATGAGCATGCTGACGTCGCCCTTGAGCTTCAAGATGGCCTTGAAGACCTCTTTTGTCATGGCAGGCGACAGGCGCGCTTCTCGTGCGCGTTGTTTGCAGGCTGCATGGATTGTTCAAGGCGTCAATCTAAAAAATCTGCCTCGCTGCGCACCAGATCGTTCCAGAGGGTCTGAAAGTGCAGCCAGCCGATGTATTCGCTGCCCACGTGTTCGCGGCTGTAGCGGGCGCGCTCGGGGGGCACCAGGCGTGGGGTTTGGCCTGTGGCCATCACGGCCAGTTGTTGCTGGCAGCAGCGCTCGAGCGCGATGAACCAAAAGGCTGCAGCCTCGATGCTGTGGCGGCTGGCGGTGAACAGACCATGGTTTTGGTGGATCGCGGCTTTTACGCCCTTGAACCAGTCGGCCACTTTCAGGCCCGCCTGGACTTCAACCGCCACTTGACCGGCTTCGTCGCCAATCACCACATGGTCTTCAAAGAAGGCGGCCGCGTCTTGCGAGATGGGCAGCAAGGGCTGACCCAGCGATGCGAAAGCCGTGCCATACAGCGTGTGGGCGTGGCACATGGCCAAGATGTCGGGGTGCGCCTCGTGCACGGCGGCGTGCAGCACAAAACCGGCGCGGTTGACCGCATAGTCGCCCTCGATCACCTGGCCCTGGTGGTCCACCAAGATCAGCTTGGAGACCTTGACCTGGGCAAAGTGCACCGCCATGGGGTTGGTCCAATACAGGTAGGGGCGCTCGGGGTCGCGGATGGTCAGGTGCCCGGCAAAGCCGTAGTCCAGCCCGGCGCGGGCAAAGGCCCGGCATGCTCCTGCCAGGCGTTCTTTGAGGTACTGGCGGTGCTGGGCGTGGTTGTCAAAAGTGGGCACGCCCGGAAACAGCAAACCCGCCTGATCGGGTTGGTAAATCGACACCTTGGGCTCGGTCAGCGGGTCAAAGCGGTGCTCTGAGGGCAAAAATTGGTTGGTGGTCACGGGGGGTCCTGAAAAGAGAATGGGTTTCCGTCGGCCCCTATTTTCCACACTTGGGATTCTCAACTTGGCTTGCCTTGAAAAGGGGGCGTGTTCATCGAACCATGAAAGCACTTGAGCTGGATTCCCGTTGCATGCGAATGCTGACGCCTTTGTGCCGTGCTTGTTGGCACAAAGCGCTGAGTCGGCTGAGTCGGCGCAACCCGGCTCAGTTTTTTGAAGAGACCCAAATCCCGCCGATGATCAGCGCAAACGCCAGGGCGTGGAACAGCTGCGGCAACTCGCCCAAAAAAGCGGCCGAGAAGATGGCCGCAAACAAGGGCGTGAGGTTGGCAAAAAAGCCGGCCACTGCAGGGCCCGCTTGTTGGATGCCCAAGCTCCAGCAGCGGTAGGCCAGCACAGCCGGGCCCAGGGCCACAAAGGCCAGGGCAGCGATCAGTGGCCAGCCCCAGGTGATGTGCGCGTCGCTCAAACCCCACTCCAGCCCCGCAAACAAGCCCGACCAGACCAGGCCAAACACCACTTGGGCCAGCAAGAAAGCGGCCCAGTCGTTACGAATTGCCGTGGGTTCGTCGCGGCGGCTGAGCAGCCAGCTGTACCAAGACCAACACGCCGTGGCCAGCAAAATGAACACATCGCCCACCACCAACCGTACCGCCAAGAGTTGCGCCCAATCGCCGCGCGAGAGCACCACCAGCACGCCCAAGATGGACAGCACAGCGCCATACATTTGGGTGCGCCGCACGGGCGCTTGAAAAAACAGCGCACCGATGGCCAGCATCCACACCGGCCCGCTGGCGGCCACCAAGGTGACGTTCAGCGGTGTGGAGGTTTGCAATGCCAAATACTGCAGGGCGTTGTAGCAGCCCACACCCAGCAAGCCAAGCAGCGCAAAGCGCCGCCAGTGTTGCCACAGCCCGCTGCTGCGCCGCAAGACCCAAGAGGCCAGGGGCAGCAAGATGAACAAGGCCACCGTCCAACGCAAAAAATTCAGCGTGGCGGGCGGCACCAAATCGTTGACCAAACGCCCCACCACCGCATTGCCCGCCCACATCAAGGGGGGCACGGTCAGCAGCAACGCGGTCATGGGCGAGAGTTTTTGAGACATGCGGCACTGTATCGGGGTTCGGGTTTTCCCGCTGTCCCTCAGCTGTCGCGCAGCTGCCCCCGTTTCGCGATGGCGCAAGCGATTCGTGGCAAAGTGATGGCCTGAACACCTTCACACCCCCACAGGAGATTATTCCCATGAGCCTTGCCGTCCAAATTGACCAACACGGTGGTCCCGAAGTCATGAAGCTGGTCGATGTGACCGTGGGCGAACCCGGCCCCGGCGAGATCCGCATCCGCCACAAGGCCATTGGCCTGAATTTCATCGATGTGTACCAACGCAGTGGCCTGTACAACATGCCCATGCCCCTCAAACTGGGCATGGAAGCCTCGGGCGTGGTCGAGGCCGTGGGCGAGGGTGTCACGCACTTGAAGGTGGGCGACCGCGCGGCTTACGCCAGCCAGCCGCCCGGCAGTTACTGCGAGGTGCGCGTCATGCCCGCCAAGTGCGTGTGCCAGTTGCCCGATGCGATCTCGTTCGAGACGGGTGCGGCCATGATGCTCAAGGGCCTGACGGCGGAGTACCTGCTCAAGCGCACCTCACCCCAGGGGGGACTGCATGCGGGCGACTTTGTGCTGTTCCATGCGGCAGCCGGGGGTGTGGGCCTGATCGCCTCGCAGTGGGCCAAAGCCCTAGGCTTGCGCCTGATCGGCACGGCCGGCAGTGACGCCAAGTGCGCTTTGGCCAAAGCCAATGGCGCGGAGTTTTGCCTCAACTATGCCACCGAAGACTTCTTGGCCAAGGTCAAAGAGATCACCGGTGGTGCAGGCGTGAAGGTGGTCTACGACTCGGTAGGCAAGGACACCTGGGACAAGTCACTCGACTGCCTGGCCCCCTTGGGTTTGATGGCCAGTTTTGGCAACGCCTCTGGCCCCGTGGCGCCATTTGCACCGGGCATTTTGGGCCCCAAGGGCTCGATCTACGTGACCCGCCAGACCTTGTTCAGCCACATCACCAACCGTGAGAACACCCAGGCCATGGCCGACGATTTGTTCGAGGCGGTGACCAGTGGCAAAGTGAAGATCCACATTGAGCAGACCTTCCCCTTGGCAAAAATCCAAGACGCGCACATCGCCTTGGAAGCCCGCAAGACCACGGGCTGCACCATCATCACGCTTTGAGCTGGCACCTGCACTTTGAGCTGGCACCCGCACTTGCTTCGCGGTCAGAGACCGCTCCCACAAAAAGAACTGAGGTGGCCTTTTTGTAGGAGCGGTCACTGACAGCTCTCACGAAAAGAACTGGGGCGGCCTCTTTGTAGGAGCGGTCACCGACCGCGATGGATGTGGCAAACACCTAGGACCAATTTTTTCGCGGTCAGAGACCGCTCCTACAAAAAGAATTGGGGTGGCCTCTTTGTAGGAGCGGTCACCGACCGCGATGGGTGTGGCAAAGACCTGAGGGCCAATTTTTTCGCGGTCAGAGACCGCTCCTACAAAAAGAATTGGGGTGGCCTCTTTGTAGGAGCGGTCACCGACCGCGATGGGTGAGGCAAACACCTGAGGGCCAATTTTTTCGCGGTCAGAGACC
>NZ_JBIKIL010000159.1:0-7092 GCF_044361645.1 Limnohabitans sp.
AGTTGCCTCAGGCGGATCGATGGAAGACGTTCTTGGACTACGTGGTGCAGAGAATCACCCGCCCCCTGCCGCCTTGGTATCCACCAAGTCAGCTCACGATGACAGAATAACTGCCGGATCTAGGATGATTCAGGGTGTGGGTCTTGAAAGTTGAAACCCAGCAGCTTTGATTTGCCAGCCTCACAGCGGCTGCGGCTCACGCTTGTTTTTGGTGCCCTTGCACCTTTTCAGTGCCTTGCAAGTGGCTGAATGGCCTGCTGCTGTCCTGCTGGACCGCAATCATTTTTGTGACAGTTAGTTGTTTTTAGCGTATTTACTGGCTTTGATGGCTTAAACCTCAATTTTTTTAATTTTTCATCATTTTTTCCCCAATTGGGGGGTTTCTATGTTGGCGTTTTTATTAAGAATTACATATTTATCAATGTTGATGATTGAAGTTGGCTTGGCACTGTGTCCATTGAAAACATCGTTTTGAGAATTGCGCATACCGCCATTTTGATTTCGTTTTTTTGATGCGCACTCGAGCGCAGCGATGCGGCTTTGTTTGAAGGGAGTTTTCTGTGATCACTGTTACCTGTACGCAAAAGCGCTTGATGCGTCTGTTTCATTCCAACTTGTTTGAGTTCCCAATACCTGCCATTTTTAACCCATGAGGAGTTCGCCATGTTGGCTGCACACACCCCCTTTACCGATGTCAAAACCATGTCCACAGAAGATCAACTTTCAATGAAGAACAAAGCCCTGGTGCCCCCTGCTCAGTTTTTGAGCACGGCCGAGGCGGCGCGCATGCTGGGCCTGTCGACCACCTTGATCCAAACTTTGGTCGATCAAGGTGATCTGAAGGGTTGGAAGACCCGAGGTGGTCATCGCCGGATTGCGCTTGAATCCATTCATGAGTACCGCTCGGTGTCACGTCACTTCTCAGGCACCGCCGCCAAATTGGAAAACAGACCCACCGTCAGCATCGTGATCGAGTCGGCCCATTTGCTGGAGGAGCTGCGTCTTGCTTGCGCCTCTTACAACTTCCCGATCAACGTTCATTTTTTTGACTCTGTGACCGAGGCCCTTTTGGATCTCTCCAACCAAATGCCCGACATGTTTGTGGTTGAAATGTCCATGCCTCGCGCGCAGCAAGAAAAGACTTTTCAAGCACTTGAAAAGTTTAACCAACGCGGCAACAGCACCTTGTCTGTTGTCTTGATCACCAGCGAGAAGGACTTGAGCGCTCACCTCTCGTCGGGTGCGAGCTCTCGAATTCAGGTGGTTTCTGGGCCTCTGTCAGCGGTGTGGCTGAACGCTTATCTGACCGGTATTTTGGCCAGCTCCCGCATGTAAAAGTCTGGCGCATTGCGAGTCCATTGCGCTTGGGCTTGGGCTTGGGCTTGAGATGGGGCCGAAAGCATCTTGTGGCAGCCCAAGCAGCTGAGGCTTTGCCTGCGTGCAGGTTTTTCGACACTGGTGCGGCTGGCGGGGATCGAACCCACGACCCTTGGCTTCGGAGGCCAATACTCTATCCACTGAGCTACAGCCGCAACGTGATTTTCATTATCTCACGCCCAATGCACCGAGCGCCTTGTTTCAGCAGATCGCCATGTGTCGGCCGCTATAATTCTGGATTGTTTTCATCTTTTTTGCCCTTGCGGCCATGCCCCCCACAGAGGATTTCATGAGCGACAACAGCCACGATCAGCACGAAGCCCACACTGGCCCGGTGAAAACCCCCAAACAAATGCTTTTGCTGAGTTTGGCATCCTTTGTTATCCCCGTGTTCATCATCATCGGTCTTGTTTATTACGTGACTTCGGCCAACATGCCCGGTGCTGGCGCTGTGGACAACGAGCGGGCGACGGCTTTGCGCATTCAAAAAGTGGGGGTGGTGGAAGTTCGCGATGCCAACCGAGCCTTGAAGACTGGCGCAGAGGTCTACAAAGTTCAATGCGCTGCCTGCCATGATGCCGGTGCGGCCGGCGCGCCCAAGTTTGCTGACTTGGCTGATTGGAGCCCGCGTTTGGGTCAAGGCTTGGATGGTTTGGTGAACTCGGTTTTGAAGGGCAAAGGCGCGATGAGTGCTCAGTCCGGAGGGGAGTTCAACGACACCGAACTTTCGCGCGCGGTGGTGTACCTGACCAACAGCGCTGGCGGCCGTTTTGAAGAGCCACAAGCACCAACTGCAGCACCTGCCCAGTGATTTGTTTGGGTCTGAACCGCCTCCAAATTTTGCTTGGTGGCGGTTTTTTTATTGCTTTTTAGCCTGTGTTGCTTTTGCCGCTTGTTGTGGGCTCAATACAAACCCATACCTGACAGGCATTTGATCGGATGGGCAGGTCTGAATGCGCCAGATGCCCAGCTCTAAAGCCTGGGCAAGGTACAGCACATCCAAGCTGTGCACCAAGCCCAGCCCCCTCGTGGTTTGCAGGTATACGCGGCCCTTCTCGTCCTCAAGGCATTCTTGCACGTCGCTTTGAATGCCCGTGTGCGAGGTGACGGTGTACCCCTCTTCAATGCGCCAAATGTGCGGTGTGATTTCCAGTTCGATGTACACCCTCTGGGGTCCATTTTGAAAAAACCACCTGCCCTGCGCATCGCAGTCGTAATTGCGACCAATGAAGTCGACCAATTTTTCATGCCGCAGCACGTCGCCTTTGCTGCCCAGCACGCCGCTTTGAAAGGGGCCGATGGCTTGCACACCATCGTCTCGCATGTGCCATTGGCCTCGGCTGTCCAAGCCCAGCCAACCAAAACAATCGGGCACATTGGGCCATTTCGCCATGGCCTTTTTGACGATGTCATCCATGCAAATGGTCTCCTGTAGGCCAAGTTTCACCCGCTGCGCGCATCAGCCATGCGCCCACGGCGTTTGGCATTGCTTGCAATTGTGCAGACCATGGGCCATGGGCAAAGCCCACATGTCCGCCGTGTTGGGGTTGCCACAGCGTGACGCTGCTCGAGACTTCGTGTTGATTGGGCAAGCTGTAGTCCGGAACGAACGGGTCGTTCAGCGCGTTCAGGGCGAGGGCGGGCAAGCAGATACCGTTCATCCATGGTTTAGCCGATGCTTTTTGCCAGTATTCGTCGGTGTCTTTGAAGCCATGCACAGGCGCTGTGAAGGCGTTGTCAAATTCTCGCAAGCTGCGGGCCACTTGCACCGCGTGTTGGTCAAACAAACCCGGGTGCTGCAGCCACTTGGCCATCGCTTTGGGTTTCATGCTGCGCAAAAACATGGGGGTGTAGAGGTATCGGTTCAGCCCCTCACCCATGGCTTTTCCGCTGGCCATAAGGTCCAGCGGCGCACAAATGGCGGCCAGGGCGTTGACCTGCAAGAAAGCTTGTTGGCCGTTTTCACCCGCCCAACGCATCAAGGCGTTTCCGCCTAGCGAGACGCCTGCGGCCACCATGGTGCGCCCATTTTGGGCTTGGTGTTGCGCGCGCAAGCGCCTCAAAATCCAATCGATTTCCGCATGGTCGCCCGAGTGGTAGGCGCGCGGCGCCAGATTCATCTCGCCACTGCAGCCCCTGAAATGCGGCAGTGCCAGATGGACATCGTGTTGAAAGGCCCAGCGGGCAAACGCTTTTGAATAGTGGCTGCTGGAAGAGCCTTCTAAACCGTGAAACAACACCAACATAGGCCGCTGGCCTTGGCTTGCGCTGAAGGTGTCGACGTCCAAAAAATCACCATCTGGCGTGGTCCACCGTTCGCGTCGCAACGCCGTGGGCAGGGCTTGGCCCGTTTTGGCCAACAGCGCAGGCCCAATGGTTTGGGCATGCCCGCCCGGCAACCAAACAGGCGCTTTAAAGAGCATGTGGCTCAATGGAAGACGGTTGGTTTTGCACCCACGTCCTTGGCGTCTTGGGCCGTCCCCGGGCTGGTGTGGTGGGCCACCATGCGCCAACCTTGTGGGGTTTTGTGGTACACGTTGGTGGCGATCAAGTGCGCAAATTGAACGCCTTGTGGTGTGCTGATTTCCACGCGCTCAATCAGATGGTGGACCGCGCTGGCCAAAGACTGGACCTTGTGAACCCTCTCTGGAAATGCGCGAACACCGCCTGATTGAAACATCGCCTCAAAGGTGGCGCGTATGGCACCAGGCCCAATCAGCCTGCCACCTCCAGGATGCACGCAAACCACTTCGTCTTCTTCTGCCCAACACTGCATGAGTTGGTCGATGTCGGCGTTTTGCAAGGCTTCATAAAAGGCAGCCTCTGTGTCATCTGGCGTACCGCCCAAGGTGGCAGCTTGTAACTTGGCGCTTTTCATGGCGAGGGGATTGTCGTGCAGGTCATGACCCTATTTTGCCCATAAAAAAACCCGGTCACAGTGTGTGGCCGGGCGGTCAGGCTTGGCGGCGACGAAAGCCTGCGTGAAGCAGCTTATTTTTTGCGGTATTTCCGCAAAGCCGTCAGTTGCGCAGCCAGCACCATGAGTTCAGATTGAGCAAGCGCCAAGTCAATTTCGCTGCTGGCATTTTTCAGCGCTTCTTGGGCCAGCAGTTTGGCTGCATTGGCTTTTTCTTCGTCGAGGTCTTTGCCGCGAATCGCGGTGTCGGACAGCACGGTCACGCAGTCGGGCTGCACTTCCAAAATGCCGCCGGCGACGAAAACAAATTCCTCGCCGCCGTCAGCCTTTTCGATCCTCACCGATCCTGCTTTGATGCGGGTGATCAAGGGGGTGTGGCGTGGGAAAATGCCCAACTCGCCAGACTCGCCAGGCAGAGCGACAAACCGGGCCTCGCCCGACCAGATGGACTCTTCGGCACTGACCACATCAACGTGGATGGTGTTCATGTTTTCTCCTTAAAAAGGTGCTTTAAAGCGGGCTGCAGGGAGACTGGTCGGCCACCCTACGGCACAGCTTTAAGCGGCCTTTTTGGCCTTTTCGAAAGCTTCGTCGATGCTGCCAACCATGTAGAAGGCTTGCTCTGGCAGGTGATCGCACTCGCCCGCCACAATCATCTTGAAACCACGGATGGTTTCGGCCAATGTGACGTATTTACCGGGAGAACCTGTAAACACTTCAGCCACGTGGAAGGGTTGCGACAAAAAGCGCTGAATTTTTCGGGCACGGGCCACGGCCAGCTTGTCTTCAGGGGCCAAGTCGTCCATACCCATGATGGCGATGATGTCGCGCAGTTCACGGTAACGCTGCAGTGTTCCCTGAACTGCACGGGCTGTTTCGTAGTGCTCAAGTCCAACCACCAAGGGGTCAAGCTGTCGGCTAGTGGAGTCCAGTGGATCGACCGCTGGGTAGATACCCAAGGAAGCGATGTCACGGCTCAACACCACGGTGGAGTCCAAGTGAGCGAAGGTGGTCGCAGGCGATGGGTCGGTCAAGTCGTCCGCTGGCACATAAACGGCTTGGATGGAGGTGATGGAGCCGACTTTTGTGGACGTGATGCGCTCTTGCAAGCGGCCCATTTCTTCGGCCAATGTGGGCTGGTAACCCACAGCAGATGGCATGCGGCCCAACAAGGCACGTCTTTGCCTTCGTCGCGGAATGACTCAGCAATGGTCAGACCGGTCAAGGCCACGCGCAAACGGTTGCCTGGTGGCTCATTCATCTGGCCGTACACCATGGCCACTTTGGACTCGGGCAGGTTCTCAAGGTTCACGACGCCGGAGTCGGCCATCTCGTGGTAGAAGTCGTTGCCTTCACGGGTGCGCTCACCCACACCGGCAAACACCGACAAGCCGCTGTGCGCCTTGGCGATGTTGTTGATGAGTTCCATCATGTTCACGGTCTTGCCCACACCGGCACCACCGAACAAGCCGACCTTGCCGCCTTTGGCGAAGGGGCAGACCAAGTCGATCACCTTGATGCCGGTTTCCAGCAGTTCTTGTGAAGGGCTCAATTCGTCGTAAGCCGGGGCTTTGCGGTGAATCGAAGCGGTGAGTTCTTGGCTGACAGGACCGCGTTCGTCAATGGGCGCACCCAACACGTCCATGATGCGGCCCAGTGTGGCTTTGCCCACAGGCACGGTGATCGCTTTGCCGGTGTTGAACACCATCAGGCCGCGACGCAAACCGTCGGATGAACCGAGCGCAATGGTGCGCACGATGCCGTCGCCGAGTTGCTGCTGCACTTCGAGGGTCAGCGCAGAGCCTTCCATTTTGAGTGCGTCATAAACCTTGGGCATCTGGTTGCGTGGAAACTCCACGTCGACCACAGCGCCAATACATTGAACAATTTTTCCTTGGGCTTGCATTTTTCGCTCCAAATAATTTGAATTTGCTGAACTGGGAATCAACCGCTGATCGCGGCTGCGCCAGAGACGATTTCCGACAGTTCTTTGGTGATGGCGGCTTGACGGGTCTTGTTGTAAACGAGCTTGAGCTCGCCGATCACATTGCCAGCGTTGTCGGTTGCAGCCTTCATGGCCACCATGCGCGCAGCATGTTCAGAGGCCATGTTTTCGGCCACGGCTTGGTAGGCCAATGCTTCCGCATAACGGACCAGCAACTCGTCAATGACCGTCTGGGCATCGGGCTCGTAGATGTAATCCCAAGCATGCGCATGACCCGCTGCTTTGGTTTCAGCCTGCATGTCCAGGGCAGACAAGGGCAGCAGCATGTCGATGGTGGGCACTTGCGCCATGGTGCTGACAAACTTGTTGTAGCACAGGTAAACAGCGCTCACTTCGCCTGCAGCGTAAGCATCGAGCAGCACCTTGACGGGGCCAATCAGCTTGTCCAAGTGCGGCTTGTCACCCAACTGCGTCACATGCGCCACCACCTTGGCATTGACCCGGTTCAGAAAACCAAGGCCTTTGCCACCAATGGCCACAGCCAAAGGCGTTTTGCCTTGGGCTTGCGTTTCGCGCAATTGAACGGTCACCGCGCGCAGCAAGTTGGTGTTCAAGCCCCCACACAGCCCCTTGTCGGTGGTCACCACAATGAAGCCCACCGACTTGGCGTCGTTGCGCTTCATGAAGGGGTGCACGTACTCAGGGTTGGCCTGGCCGAGGTGGCTTGCAATGGTGCGAATCTTCTCGCTGTAAGGCCGGGCCGTGCGCATACGCTCCTGCGCTTTGCGCATTTTGGAGACGGAAATCATCTCCATGGCCTTGGTGATCTTCTTGGTGTTTTCCACCGATTTGA
>NZ_JBIKIL010000160.1:0-7072 GCF_044361645.1 Limnohabitans sp.
AGCTTGACGCAGCAAAAACTGACGGCACTCGGGCGCTGTGATGTGGCGGTAAGTGCCCAGCGTGATGTTGTTGGCGGCCAAAGAATCGGCGGTGACAAAAAAGCCCAGGTTGCGTTTGACCATGCGGCGCTCGTCTTCGGTCAGGCCGTTGGGGTCCTTCCACAAAGCGATGTCCCGGTTCATGTTGACTTCTTGCGGCATCCAGTGGTTGGCGCAAGTGGCGAGGTATTTTTCCCAAGCCCATTTGTATTTGAAAGGCACCAGTTGGTTGACGTCGGTTTGGCCGTTGATGATGCGCTTGTCGGCCGCGTTCATGCGGCGCGGCGCAGCGGGGGTGGCAGAGGCAGTGCCCCCCGCATTTGAAGACACAGAGGCCGCAGCAGCCAAAGCGTCTGCGCCAGTCAATGTTGGCATTGCGGGTTGCAAAGCGGGTTTGATGTTTTCGTCCCAAGACAGCATAAAAATCCCAATTCGTAAATTATGAAAGCAGGACCAGAAATTGCAAAGCCGTTCGTCTATTTAGGGGGCTGGCTGCGCATGAAGTGTTGTTCCATTGCATCGAACATCGACCGATGGCCGATGTTCGGTATCCACCTCGTCACTGGCAAGCTTCGCAACCCGGGTCGTCGATCGCGCAGAACTTGACATCGGTGGCCGCCAAGGCCTCGGTTTGAGTCTGTGCGGTGGCAGCAGCAGTTCCTATGGCGCTGATGCTGCCACTGGGCGCACCCGATGCAGACACGGCATTGTGCGAGCCCGCACTCACCGTGGATTTTTCGATTTGCGTGGCGCTGGAAGTGCGCAAGTAGTAAGTGGTTTTGAGGCCACGCAACCAAGCGAGTTTGTAGGTGTCGTCGAGTTTTTTGCCCGAGGCACCGGCCATGTAGATGTTGAGCGATTGGGCTTGGTCAATCCATTTCTGGCGACGGGCAGCCGCCTCCACCAGCCAAGTGGTTTCGACTTCAAAAGCGGTGGCGTACAAGGCCTTGATGTCTTGCGGCACGCGGTCAATGGGGCGCAGCGAACCGTCGAAGTGCTTCAGGTCCATGACCATCACGTCGTCCCACAGGCCCAGGCGCTTCAAATCGCGCACCAAGTAGCTGTTGATCACGGTGAACTCGCCGGACAAGTTGGACTTGACCGACAGGTTGCCAAAGCAAGGCTCAATCGATGCATCCACACCGATGATGTTGGAGATGGTGGCGGTGGGGGCGATGGCCACGCAGTTGGAGTTGCGCATGCCATCGGCCTTGATTTTTTGGCGCAGCCTGTCCCAGTCGAGGGTGGACGAGCGGTCCACTTCGACATAACCACCGCGCTCGCGCTCCAGCAGTTTCAAGGTGTCCAAAGGCAAGATGCCTTGGTCCCAAAGCGAGCCTTTGTAGCTGGCGTATTGGCCGCGTTCTTTGGCCAACTCGGTCGAGGCCCAGTAGGCGTAATAACAGATCGCTTCCATCGACTGGTCTGCGAACTCCACAGCGGCTTGAGAGGCGTAAGGGGTGCGCATCTGGTACAAGGAGTCTTGGAAGCCCATCAAGCCCAGGCCCACAGGGCGGTGGCGCATGTTGGAGTCTCGGGCCTTTTTGACCGCGTAGTAGTTGATGTCGATCACGTTGTCCAGCATGCGCATGGCTATCGTGATGGTGCGCTTGAGCTTGTCGTGGTCTAGCTCTTTGCCGGTGGCGCCGTCTTTCAGGTGGCGCGACAGGTTCACCGAACCCAAGTTGCAGACCGCGGTTTCGGTGTCGCTGGTGTTGAGCGTGATCTCGGTGCACAGGTTGGACGAATGCACCACGCCGGCGTGTTGTTGTGGCGAGCGGATGTTGCAAGGGTCTTTGAAGGTGATCCAGGGGTGGCCGGTTTCAAACAGCATGGACAGCATCTTGCGCCACAGGTCGGTGGCCTGCACGGTTTTGCTGGGCTTGATCTCGCCACGCTCGGCTTTTTGTTCGTAAGCCACATAGGCTTTTTCAAAGGCTTGGCCAAACAAATCGTGCAGATCGGGTACGTCGGAGGGTGAGAACAAGGTCCAGCTGCCTTTTTCCATCACGCGGCGCATGAACAAGTCAGGGATCCAGTTGGCCGAGTTCATGTCGTGCGTGCGGCGGCGGTCATCGCCGGTGTTCTTGCGCAACTCCAAGAACTCTTCGATGTCCAGGTGCCAGGTTTCCAGGTAGGCGCAGACCGCGCCTTTGCGCTTGCCGCCCTGGTTCACCGCCACAGCGGTGTCGTTGACCACTTTCAGGAATGGCACCACACCTTGCGACTCGCCGTTGGTGCCTTTGATGTGGGCGCCCATGGCGCGCACGGGCGTCCAGTCGTTGCCCAAACCTCCCGCAAATTTAGACAGCAAGGCGTTTTCCTTGATGGCGTCATAGATGCCGCCCAGGTCGTCGGGCACGGTGGTCAGGTAGCAGCTGGACAACTGTGAACGCAAAGTGCCGCTGTTGAACAAGGTGGGTGTGGACGACATGAAGTCGAACGAGGACAGGACCTCGTAGAACTCGATGGCGCGGGCTTCGCGGTTGATTTCGTTGAGCGACAAGCCCATGGCCACACGCATGAAGAAGGCCTGCGGCATTTCGATGCGGTTTTTGCGCACGTGCAAGAAATAACGGTCGTACAGGGTTTGCAAGCCCAGGTAATCGAACTGCAAATCGCGTTCGGGTTTGAGGGCGGCGGCCAATTGCTTCAGGTCAAACTGCAGCAGCTTTTCGTCGAGCAGGTCGTTGTCCACGCCTTTTTTGATGAACTGCGGGAAGTACTGGATGTAGGCCTCGCCCATGTCGCTTTGGGGCACCTCTTTGCCCAAGATCTCTTTGGCGATGGTGTGCATCAGCAAACGCGCCGTCACATAGGTGTAGTCCGGGTCTTTTTCGATCAAAGTGCGCGAGGCCAGGATGGAGGCCTTGTACACCTCCTCCATGGGCACGCCGTCGTACAGGTTGCGCATGGTTTCGGCCACGATCGGCTCGGGGCTGACGTCTTGGCCCAGGCCAGCGCAGGCGTTGACCATGAGTGAGCGCAGGTAGCCCAAGTCAAGTACCACGCGCTGACCACCATCGATCACGTGCAGCGCGGGCTCTGACGGGATGGAGGCCGATTGCTTGGTCAACTGCGCACGCTCTTGTGTGCGGCGCTCACGGTAGAGCACATAGGCGCGGGCCACTTCATGGTTGCTGCTGCGCATCAAACCCAACTCGACCTGGTCTTGCACGTCTTCGATGTGGAAGGTGCCGCCGCCTGGGCGTGAGCGCATCAAGGCGCGCACCACGTTGTTTGTCAATTCTTCAACCACCTCACGCACACTGGCTGAGGCTGCGCCTTGCGTGCCATGCACAGCCAAAAAGGCTTTCATCAAGGCCACAGCGATTTTGCTGGGCTCAAAAGGCACGACTGCGCCATTGCGGCGGATGATTTGGTAATGGGCCAAGCTGGGCGAGGAGGGCTGGCCTGCCCGGTCTGCAGGGAGCTGGTTGAGCAGGCCGGAGGGGGCGGGCGAAACGTTGAGGTCTGTTTGCATGGTTTTCTTCTAATTTATGTTGATTTTGGTGCGGCAACGGGCACTGAGAACCGCTTGAATTACAAATTTGAAAAATAAGATCAGACACTATATCTGGTGTCTGTGACCCTTGCAAGCCACTACAGGTAGTGTACCGGTGCATTTTGGGCCGGATTTCAAAAGGCCCAGGACGGGCACAAGCTGAAGCCATTTTCAGAGTCTGAAAAATGCCCTCGCGAAGGCATTGAAAACGGTGTTTTGAGAAACAAAGCCAGCGCCCGTGCGCCACGCCGAAGGATTTGTGCGCGAAAGCCCCGAGGGGCAACATTTCGTTTTTTGGATATTTGATATTTAAATTGATAAAAAATCTAAAAAGTTCTAAAAATATTTTTTTACTCCGGCGCTTGGAAGGGCTGAGGAAAATGCGCTTTTGGCCAACCCAGCAGCGCCTGTAAACGGTGCCAGGCAAAACCAGGCCCGGGGTCTTGCTTGCGGCCCGGTGCGATGTGCTCGTGACCGGCCACGTGCGCAATCGGGTAGTGCTTGCGCGCAGCTTGGCACAGGTGGGCCAGTTGCGCGTACTGCGCGTCTTCGAAAACACCGCCTTCCAGGCCCTCTAATTCAATGCCGATGGAGTCGTCGTTGCACTGGGGGCGCCCACGGTACGCCGACTCGCCGGCGTGCCAAGCGCGGTCGTTGGCGCTGACAAACTGCATCAATGAACCGTCACGTCGGATGAAAAAATGAGAGGACACTTGCAAGCCCTGGATGGTCATGAAATAAGGGTGAGCGTTCCAGTCCAACTGGCCGGTGAACAGCGCAGGCACTTCAGGCCCGCCGTATTGGCCGGGGGGCAGACTGATGGAATGGATCACCAGCAAATCAATGCAGGCACCTTGGGGCCTGGGGCCAAAGTGAGGCGAGTCCAGTCTGTGCGCTGGTTTGAACCAACCGTGTTCCCAAAGTGAGGCCTGTTCAGCGCAAGGTCTTGGCATGGCGTTGGGGTGTTGGCAGTGGTTGAGGTGCTGTCAAGGCGGGGGATGGCAGGTCTGTCGCTTCGAAAAGGGTGTTGTCCGGCTCCAGTGCCAAGCGGACGAAAGAAAAAACTCACTCCGGCGATGAAGCCGGGTTGCGGTCTTGCGCTGCTGTGCGGTGCTCGGTACTGCAGTAAGAGCCCTTTTCCCCGGCCACGGCTTCGTCTTGCGGCAGGTGAACACCGCAATGCGCGCAGCTGAGCATGTTGGCAGGTGCTGCCAGCGGTTTTTTTTTGGGGGCGGCCACAGCGTCTGTTCGGCGACTGCGTTTGTAGGCCCAGATCGCCAAAACGATGACCAAAAGCCAAATCAGGTATTTCATGCAACGCGTCCAATCAAGACTTCCAGAACAAAGCGTGACCCTGCATAAGACAGCAGCAGCAAACCCGCACCGATGTAGAGCACCCGCACAGCGCGTCGGCCGCGCCAACCCCATTGGCTGCGGCCCACCAGCAAGGTGGCAAAAGTGAGCCATGACAACAGGGCAAAGACGCGCTTGTGGTCCCAGCGCCATTCGGTGTGGTTTTGCCCGTACAAGGACTCGCCAAACAGCGTGCCCGCAACCAAAGTGGCGCTCAGCAGCACAAAGCCAACGGTCACAAAGCGAAAAGTTAAACGTTCCAAGGTCAACAAAGGCAAACCACTGGTGCCCTCATGGGCCTGGCGGATGTCGTGTTCTGTGCGGGTCATCATCCAGGCGTGCACCACAGCCGCTGCAAACATGCCGTAGGCGGATAAACCCAAAGCGAAATGCAAGGGCAGCCAAGCCGATGCTTGGCTGGTCAACAAGGTGCCCGGAAAGACCCAGGCCAGTGCCACAGTGACCGCCCCAAGGCTGCCCACCACCCATCGGGCCTTGAATTTGGGGAAAAACTGGGTTTCCACCAAATAAGCCGTGACCACCAGCCAAGCCGTGACCGACAAGGCCGGGGCAAAGCCAAAGCGAACCGGACCCATCAAGAGCAGCAGCAAGCTCAGCGCATGCAAACCCCAGGCCAGCCAAAGCAGGCGGCGCGCATGCGCATCACCCAGGCGGCGCGGCACCAAAGCGGGCAAGGCGTACACCAAGACCGCCAAGGCAGACAAGGGCAGTGTCCACAAAGTTGCACTCGCTAAAATCATGGTGCCGAGTTTAGCCTTTCGGGCGCAGCCACTGGGGCTTCGCCATGCGCTTGAACCGCTTATTTCTGGACCTCCCTGATGGCCTCCGCCCTGACCGACAAACTCTCACGCCTCGTCAAGACCCTCAGCGGGCAGGCCCGCATCACCGAATCGAACGTGGCCGACATGCTGCGCGAGGTGCGCATGGCCTTGCTCGAAGCCGACGTGGCTTTGCCGGTGGTGCGCGATTTCATTGCCCGGGTGAAAGAAAAAGCCCTGGACCAAGAAGTCATGGGTTCGCTCAAGCCCGGCCAGGCCTTGGTGGGCGTGGTCAACCGCGAGTTGGCCGCCACCATGGGCGAGGGCGTGTCGGACATCAACTTGGCCGCGCAACCGCCTGCCGTGATTTTGATGGCCGGTTTGCAAGGTGCCGGTAAAACCACCACCACCGCCAAGCTGGCCAAGCACCTGATTGAAAAGCGCAAGAAAAAAGTGCTGACGGTCTCGGGCGACGTGTACCGGCCCGCTGCCATCGAGCAGCTCAAAACCGTCACCGCCCAAGCCGGGGCCGAGTGGTTCCCCAGCACGCCCGACCAAAAACCCCTTGACATCGCGCGCGCTGCCGTCGACTACGCCCGCAAGCACTTCTTTGATGTGTTGCTGGTCGACACCGCGGGTCGCTTGGCGATTGACGAAGTCCTGATGGCCGAAATCAAGGCCTTGCATGCGGAACTCAAGCCGGTCGAAACCCTGTTCGTGGTGGACGCCATGCAGGGCCAGGACGCGGCCAACACCGCCAAGGCCTTCAGCGACGCTTTGCCTTTGACGGGCATTGTGCTGACCAAGCTCGACGGCGATTCACGCGGGGGTGCTGCCCTGTCGGTGCGCCAGATCACCGGCGTGCCGATCAAGTTTGCAGGTACCAGCGAGAAAATTGACGGCTTGGAGGTGTTTGACGCCGAACGCCATGCAGGGCGCGTGTTGGGCATGGGCGACATCGTGGCCCTGGTCGAGCAGGTCACCGCAGGTGTGGACATGGAGGCTGCGCAAAAGCTGGCTGCCAAGGTCAAGAGTGGTGGCGGTTTTGATCTGAACGACTTTTTGGCCCAGATCCAGCAAATGAAGCAAATGGGTGGCCTGTCCAGCCTGATGGACAAGCTGCCCAGCCAGCTGAGCGCCAAGGCCGGGTCGATGGACATGGGCAAGGTCGAAAAAGACATTGGCCGCAAGCAAGGCATCATCCACAGCATGACACCCAAAGAGCGCAGCAAGCCCGAGCTGATCAAAGCCACGCGCAAACGCCGCATTGCGGCAGGCGCAGGCGTTCAGGTGCAAGACGTCAACCGCATGCTCAAGGAGTTTGAGCAGATGCAGGACATGATGAAAAAAATGTCCGGCGGCGGCATGATGAAAATGATGAAGCGCATGGGGGCCA
>NZ_JBIKIL010000056.1:0-23338 GCF_044361645.1 Limnohabitans sp.
TCGATGTGGTGCGCGACGAATCCAGCAAAGACGCCGCTGTGCGCCTGGTGTTCGAGCCCAAAACCAGCCGCATTGAACAGCAAGAACTCATCACCGCCTTGCTGGCGCACACCAGCCTGGAAACATCCGCACCCATCAACATGACTTCGGTGGGCATCGACGGCAAACCGATTCAAAAGTCGCTGCGCCAGATGCTGGTCGAGTGGATCAGCTTCCGCCAGACCACCATCACCCGCCGCAGCCAGCACCGCCTGAACAAAGTGCTCGACCGCATCCACATTCTGGAAGGCCGCCAGCTGGTGCTGCTCAACATCGACGAGGTGATCCGCATCATCCGCCACAGCGACGAGCCCAAGCCCGCGCTGATCGAAGCCTTCAGCTTGAGCGACCGCCAGGCCGAAGACATCCTCGAAATTCGCCTGCGCCAACTGGCCGGCTTGGAGGCCATCAAGATCGAGCAAGAGCTGAGCGAGTTGCGTGCAGAGCAGGGCAAGCTCGAAGAAATTTTGGGCAGCCCCGCCGCGCTGCGCCGCCTGATGGTCAAAGAGATTGAGCAAGATGCCAAAACCTTTGCTGACCCGCGCCGCACCTTGATTCAAGAAGAGAAAAAAGCCGTGGCCGAAGTCAAGGTGGTGGACGAACCGGTGACGGTGGTCGTGTCCGAAAAAGGCTGGGTGCGTGCCCGCACCGGCCATGGCCACGACGCCACCAGCTTCGCCTTCAAAGCCGGTGACGGCCTGTACGGCACCTTTGAATGCCGCACGGTGGACACCTTGCTGATCTTTGGCACGGCCAAAAATGGGACAGGCCGCATCTACAGCGTGCCCGTGGCCACCTTGCCCGGCGCTCGCGGCGACGGCCAGCCCGTGACCACCTTGATCGAACTGGAAACCGGCACCCAAGTGGCCCACTACTTTGCCGGGCCAGCCCACGCTACGCTGCTGCTCAGCGGCTCGGGCGGCTACGGCTTCTTGGCCTCGGTCGAGAACATGGTCTCGCGCAACAAAGCGGGCAAAGCCTTCATCAGCCTGAGCGAAGGCGAAAGCGTCTGCGCCCCCAGCCATGTGAGCGGCTCCAGCGCCACCGTGCCGGCCGACAAACAAGCCATGCCCGCAGCCACCAGCGTGTGCTGCGCCAGCACGGGCGGCCGTGTGCTGACCTTTGAGATCAGTGAACTCAAGACCATGGAAAAAGGCGGCCGGGGCCTGATGCTCATCGACCTCGAAGCCAAAGACACCCTGGCGGGCGCAGCGGCCTACACCCGCAGCATCAAGATCGAAGGCATCGGGCGCGGCGGCAAAGACCGCGAAGAAACCCTGGAAATCCGCAGCCTGAACAACGCCAAAGTGGCCCGCGCCAAAAAGGGCAAAGTGGCGGATCTGGGGTTCAAGCCGAATAAAGTCACTCGGGTGGAGTAAGAGTGCGTACCCGCGGGCTCAATACACCGCGTCGTGATCACCGACATTGAGTGGAATGATCTGCTGATCTTGAATCAGCAACTCCAGCGTGATGCGGTAGGACAGGTTGATGGACACGGCATGCACCCCTGACAATCGGCCTGACAGTGCATGCAGGCGCAGCGAAGGGTGGTGCGGGTTGATCTCTAGCAATGCCAGGGTTTTGGCGTATTGGTTTTTCAGCTCCGGGTGGCGCTTGAGAAATCGCACAGCGCGGCGGGTGTAGCCCTCTGTGAAAACCAAGGCATAAGGCATCTGGCGCTTGCGCTTCAATTACCGGGGGCGGTGAACTTTGCTTGCAGCATCGCTTCAATTACCGGGGGCGGTGTGCTTAGTTTGCAGAAGCGCTTCAAGCCGCGCCATGTGCGCGTTGGCCGATTCTTGAACGGCAAGACCGGCAGCCAGTTCGGCGTGACTTTGCGCCAGTGCCGCCTCGAGCTCGCATTCGCGCAGGTGGTGGTACTGGGCCATTTGCATCACCACAAAGCGGTCTTTTCCGCGCACAGAAATCGTGGCTTCGGCTTGGTCGGCCAGGGCGGATTCAATCGCCGCGATGCCGCGTACTTTGAGGTCGTTGGCAGTGAGTTGGGACATGGTCGGCGCAAGAAAGGGTTTGAAGCGCCTCATTTTGAGTGCGCTTTATCGTACTGTCAAGCGCATTATTGCTGCGCCGCCCCTGTCACCCTCAACCTTGAGCGCCCAACAAATAGTCGATCTTGCCCACCTCCACGCCGTTGTGGCGCAAAACGGCGTAGGCCATGGTGATGTGGAAGTACATGTTCGGCAACAGCCAGCCCGTCAGGTAGTCCTGGCCTTTGAGGCTGCGGGTTTTGCCCGGGCCTGCGGGGAAGGTGATCTCTTTGGCTTCGGTGCCGTCCAGCGCAGCGGCGGGCACGGTGGCGATGAAGGCCAGGGTTTTCTGAATGCGTTCTTGCAACTGCGCCAGTGTGGTCTCGCTGTCGTCAAACTTGGGCGCTTCGATGCCGCTCAAGCGCGCCACGCCATTTTTCACCGCATCGCAAGCAATCAAAATTTGCCGCGTGAAGGGCAGCATGTCGGGGGCCAAGCGGTAAGTGGTCAGCGCGGTGGGGTCGATTTTTTTGGCTTCCACAAATTGCTCGGCTTTGGCCAAGATGTGGCTCAAATTGCTCAGCATGCGGGTGCATACGGGCA
Source organism: Limnohabitans sp. (assembly GCF_044361645.1). Lineage (GTDB taxonomy): Bacteria > Pseudomonadota > Gammaproteobacteria > Burkholderiales > Burkholderiaceae_C > Limnohabitans_A. Next base: position 2,631 of record NZ_JBIKIL010000056.1, read on the forward strand.
GGGTGGCGCTGGACATGGAAATGGTCATGGTCATGGAAGTTCTCCGTTGAAGTGGTTGAATTCAGGGCTTGGCCTGGGGGCCGGTTTTAAGGTGGCGTTGAAAACAGCTGGCCACGTTCTTTTTCATAGGCCTTGTAGCGGGGCAAGGGCTGACTGGGGGCGGCACCCGTGCCCAGAGCTTTGGCATTTTTCTGGGCGCGTATTTCCTCGTAAAAGGCTTGTGTCGTGTCGAGGCCGCAACCCGACAGCCCCGTGAACAGGGTGAGACCGATGAGGATCTTGTTCATGTCCGAGCAGGGCGTCGGTAGAAATGTGGCCGATTTTTTTGCTCCAAATGGTCCAGGAAGTAGCGCTCGATGCTGGCCACCGCCTGGGCCCGTTCTTGTGGCTCAGTTCGATGGCCGGGGCGGGAGCTGCCTTGGCCTTAGCCGATTTCGGCGATCAATTCGATCTCGACGCAAGCGCCCATGGGGATTTGCGCCACGCCAAAGGCGCTGCGCGCGTGCGCACCGGCTTGGGGGCCAAAGACTTGGGCCAGCAGTTCGCTGCAGCCGTTGGTCACCAAGTGCTGTTCGGTGAAGTCGCTGGTGGAGTTGACCAAGCTCATGACTTTGACGATGCGCTTGACTTTGTTCAGGTCACCCACGGCCGCGTGCAGTGTGCCCAGCAGGTCAATCGCCACGGCGCGGGCGGCTTGTTGGCCTTCGGCGGTGCTGATGTTTTTGCCCAATTGCCCCGCCCAGACTTGGCCGCCTTTTTTGGCAATGTGGCCGGACAAAAACACCAGTTGGCCGGTTTGCACAAAGGGCACATAGGCAGCAGCGGGCACAGCCACGGGGGGCAGTTCGATGTTCAGGGCTTTGAGTTGGTCGTAAACGCTCATGGTGGTGGTCTCGGTCGCAGGTTGAAAGAGGAACTCCCGCCGCAGCTGGAGCCACAAATCGGCCATTGTCGCTGAAGGGCTGCGGCGGGCTGTGTGCCCGCCGACTTCACCCGCGCAAAGCGGCCACCGTGACGGCCACCTCCAGCGTGTGCGAGCCCTTGCCTTGCAGCACACCGCGCAGGGGCGAGACATCGGCAAAATCGCGGCCCACGGCCAAGCGCACATAGTCCAGGCCCGGGCTGGCCAACCCGCAGCGGTCGTTGGTCGGGTCCAGGTCCAGCCAGCCTTGGCAAGCGTGGCTGGCCAACTCGGGCAAAAACACCGAGGCCCAAGCGTGCGAGGCGTCGCTGCCCACCAAACGGGGCTGGCCCGGGGGAGGCTGGGTCAGCAGGTAACCACTGACGTAGCGGGCGGGCAGGCCCAACGAGCGCAAGCAGGCCACCAAGATGTGGGCAAAGTCCTGACAAACACCGCGTTTGTTTTGCAGCGCCTCAAGCGCTGGGGTGTTGATGTCGGTGCTGGCTGTTGCGTAGTGGAAATCGCCGTGCATGCGCGCCGTGAGGGCCTGGGCTGCTTGCGCCAGCGAGCGCCCTGGCGTGAAACTGCTTTGCGCATAACGTGCAAAGGCGGCATGCACCGGCGCATGGTGCGAGCCAAAGACCATGCCCGCGTGCACATCACCCGGCTGGCCACCCCGGTAGCGGAACTGCGCGCGCACCGCCTCCCAGCTTTGCTGGGCGCTGGCAAGCAAGGACTCAGCTGCGACGCTGCGGGTCTCCACCTCGGTGTAGGCCCGCACGCTCAGGCCCTCGTGTGGATGCGTCAGCGCCCAATAGGCGCGGTGGTTCAAAAAAGCGTCAATGCTGTGCTGCACCGAGGCTTCGGGCGCGATCTGCATGGCGTGGCAGATGACGGTTTGGCACGGCGTGTCGGCCGCTTGCAAATGGGCCACATGCTGCGCGGTTTGCACCCAGGGGCTGTAGCGGTAGCGGGTGTCGTGCGTGATGGCCAAGCGCATGGGGTGTTGGCTTTTCAAGCGCCTACGCTGTAGCGGGCTTCGCCGCTGTGCGTGAAAAACAGGCTGCACAACTGGTCAGAGACTTCGCGTGCAGCGCTTTGGCATTGCTCGAGTGTGGTCTGCAGGGGCAGGCAATGGCTGGCCTGGCTGGCCTGGCTCGCTTGGCTTGGCCAGGCGCTGGCCGCAACGCTGGGTGTGGTGCGCAGTGGCCACAGCGCCTCGGGGCTGAGCCCGATCAGCGCGGGCAGGCGCTCGGCCAGGGGCAAGCTCGCCCCATCGGCCAGATGCCCCATGCGCCGCAGGCGCGAGCGCAAAGTGTGCGCCACCCAGCCCAGTGAGCGAGGGTTGTCCGGGTCGGTCACCAGCAAGTCCATCAAGGCCTGTGGGGTGCGGCTTTGCTGGTGCTGGGCGTGAAAGCTGATGGTGCTGTCAAACAAGTCAAGCACAGCGTCAAACCCGGCTTGCTCCGCGACCAGCTCCAGCTGCACAGCTTGGCTCAGGGCATTGGACAAAAACTCGAGGCGTTCGATGTGGCGGCCCATGGACAGCAAACGCCAGCCGTCGTCGCGGCTCATGCGGTCGGTTTGCGCGCCGGTGAGCGCGGCCAGCATCTGGCTGGTGTCGGCCAACAGGCGCTGCACCGCCACGCTGTTGGGCAAGCTGTCTGCGGCGGGCTTGGCCAGGTCCGGCGCATTGGCCCCTTGGAAAAAACGCGACTCAGCCTGTTCCAGCAAGCGCCAATGCTCGGGCGACAGGCGTTCGCGCACCGAGGCCGCCGCCAGCCGCACCGAGCGCAGGTTGAAACCCACGCTGGTGGCCAGTTCACTGTCCCACAGGCCAGCGATCAGCGCGCGTTCAAACACGCGATGCGCTTGGGTCGCACTGGGCACCCCTGCGCGCACCAAACCGTGGCGCGTGGCCATGTGGGTGATGAAGTTCAACAAGCTGGGCAGGTTTTGGTTTTCACTGCCGAGAATTTCCAAACTCAGGCGCACCATGCGCAAGGTGTTTTCGGTGCGCTCGGTGTAGCGGCCCATCCAGAACAGGTTTTCTGCAGCACGGCTGGTGACCAAACGCTGGCGCTCGGCGCTGGCATCGCTGGCGGCAGGGATGCGCCCGGCGCTTGCGCTGAAAGAAAATGCGCCCTCGGCCAAGACCAAGTCAGGGGCCGCTGTCAACTCCTCATCGTGCGCAGCCAGGCGACGTGGAAATTGCGGGGCTGTGCTGGCCGGTTTGCTGGGTGCTTGTACCCACACATCGGCGCTGCTGCCGCCGCGCTGCATCGAGGCCATGCCCTCTGGCGTGCCCAAGCGCGCCAGACCCCCGGGCAGGACTTGCCAGCCGCCTTGAGCATTGACCACCGCAAACACCCGCAGCACCACCGGCCGCGACTGGATGCTGGACGCGCCCCCAACGCCGGTTTGCCAAATGGGCTGGTGCGACAGCGGCAACCAAGACTGCAGGGTGTGCGCGTCGGGGTCGCGCAAGATGCGCTCAGCCCATTCGTTTTGCGCTGGGCGCGACAGCGTGTGGCCCAGCACCGGCTCAAAGCTCTGGCGGTCGGTGTGGTAGGGGTAGGTGGGTTTGATCACGCACTGGGGGATGCGCGGCAACACATCTTGCAGCGCCGCCGCCTCGCCGCACCACCAACTGGGAATGGCGGGCAATTGGAGTTCTTGGCCGAGCAGTTCACGCGCCAGTGCGGGCATGAAGCCCAAGAGCGCGTTCGACTCCAAAAAGCCAGACCCCGGCGTATTGGCCACCAACAAGTTGCCGCTGCGCACCGCTTGCAGCAAACCCGGCACGCCCAGCGTGGAGTCGGCGCGCAGCTCCAGCGGGTCCAGCCAGTCGTCGTCCACGCGTTTGAGCAAGCCGTGCACCGGCTGCAGGCCTTGCAGGGTTTTGAGGTAGAGCTTTTGCTCGCGCACCGTCAGGTCGTTGCCCTGCACCAAGCTCAGGCCCAAATAGCGGGCCAGGTAGGCGTGCTCAAAATAAGTTTCGTTGTAAGGCCCGGGCGTGAGCAAGGCGATGTGGGCCGCAGCCCCGGCCGGGCTGCGCGCCTTCAGGCCGTCGATCAGGCTGCGGTAGGTGCCCGCCAAACGCTGCACGGCCAAGGCCTCGAAGGCTTGCGGAAACTGGCGCGAGATGATTTGCCGGTTCTCCAGCAAATAGCCCAAACCCGAGGGCGCTTGTGTGCGCTGCGAAAGCAACCACCAGCAGCCGTCTGGGCCACGCGCCAAGTCAAATGCGGCCAAAGACAAGTAACGCCCGCCCACCGGGGCCACGCCCTGCATGGCGGGCAAATAGGCGGGATGGCCTTGCACCAAAGCAGCGGGCAACTGGCCGCGCAGCAGCAGTTGTTGCGGCCCGTAGGCATCGGCCATGATGCATTCGAGCAGCTGCATGCGCTGCATCACGCCGGCCTCGATCTGATGCCAATCGGCAGGGCTCAGCACCAGAGGGAACAAATCGAGCGACCACGGCCGCTGCGGTTGGTCGGCGGCGGCGTACACGTTGTAGGTGATGCCGTTGTCGCGCACTTGGCGCTGCAACTGGGCCATGCGGCTGTCCAGCTCGGCCGCGCTGGCGGTGGACGAGGTGTTGAGTGGCTCAATGAAGCGCTGCCAAGCGGCGCTGAGGGCCGGGGCGGCGGCCATGGACATCGGGTTTTCGGCGGCGGCAGCTGGCGTGACCGCGCCCCGCAGCTCGTCCCAATGCCCGGCGGGTGCACACGCTTGCGCCAGCGCCAGCCATGACTTGGCAGGGTCTGGATTTGGGCCTGGGCCTGGGGTGAGCTGCGGTTGCGAACGTTCGTTCATCGGGCGATTGTCCTTGATCACACCCGCCGCAAATCCAGCGTGTACGGAAACTCCGTGCTGGCGTGCACCTGCGCGTTGGGGCGCAGCGGGGGCGGGTAGCGCATGAGGCCGGGCGTGTGGCCCATGCGGAAAAAGCGGGCCATGCGGCGGCTTTCGGCCTCGTAGGCATTCACCGGAAAGCTGTCGTAACTGCGCCCACCCGGGTGCACCACATGGTATTGGCAGCCACCCAAAGAGCGCTTCATCCAGGTGTCCACCAGGTCCACTGTGAGGGGCGCGTGCACGCCGATGCTGGGGTGCAGCGAAGAGGGCGGGTTCCAGGCTTTGAAGCGCACGCTCGCCACATACTCGCCCACCACGCCCGTGGCTTGCAGGGGCAGGGGGTGGCCGTTGACTGTCACCGCGTGGCGCGCCGGGTTCATGCCGCTGACATGCACCTCGATGCGCTCGAGCGACGAGTCCACATAACGGGCGGTACCGCCAGCGCTGCTTTCTTCGCCCATCACATGCCAAGGCTCCAGCGCATGGCGCAGGCTCAGCACCACACCGTCGACCTGCACTTGGCCGACCCGTGGAAAACGGAACTCGAAATGCGGCGCAAACCAGCGCGGGTCAAAGTGAAAACCGGCGTCGCCCAGCTCGGTGAGCACATCGTCAAAGTCGCGGTCAATCCAATGCGGCAGCATGAAGCGGTCGTGCAGCGCGGTGCCCCAACGCGTCACGGGGGCGGTGTAAGCCTCGTCCCAAAAACGCGCCACCAGCGCGCGCAGCAACAACTGCTGCACGATGCTCATGCGCGCGTGCGGCGGCATCTCAAAGGCGCGCAACTCCAGCAAGCCCAGCCGCCCGGTGCTGCTGTCGGGCGAGTACAGCTTGTCGATGCAAAACTCGCTGCGGTGGGTGTTGCCGGTCAGGTCCACCAAAATGTTGCGCAGCGTGCGGTCCACCACCCAAGGGGCCATGTCTTGGCCGTACTTTTTGCGGTGCCGCGTGATCTCGCGCAGCGCGATCTCCAGCTCATACACCTGGTCATTGCGCGCCTCGTCCACACGCGGGGCCTGGCTGGTGGGGCCAATGAACATGCCGCTGAACAGGTAGCTCAAAGACGGGTGGTTGTGCCAATACAAAACCAAGCTGGCCAGCAATTCAGGGCGACGCAAAAACGGGCTGTCGGCCGGGGTGGCGCCGCCCAGCGCCATGTGGTTGCCGCCGCCGGTGCCGGTGTGGCGGCCGTCGGTCATGAACTTTTCGGCCGACAAGCGGGTCTCATGCGCCGCTTGGTACAAAAACTCGGTGTGCGCCACCAACTCGCGCCAGTTGTGCGCCGGGTGGATGTTGACCTCGATCACCCCCGGGTCGGGTGTGACCTGCAAGACTTTCAGGCGCGGATCGCGCGGTGGCGGGTAACCCTCCAAGACGATCTTCAGGCCCAGTTCGCAGGCCGTGGCCTCGACCGCGCTGACCAGCGCCAGGTAGTCTTCGAGCCGCGCCAGTGGGGGCATGAAGACATACAGCACACCAGAAGTTTCGCCACGGGCCAGAGCTTGGGCCTGGGCCTGGGCCTGGGCCTGGGCCTGGGCCTGGGCCTGGGCCTCGGGGCCTTGGGCGCGCTGAGGGTCGCGCACTTCCACGCACAAGGCGGTGCGCACCACCGAGGGGTCGGACTGGCCCTTGGGGGGCGCGACCGGTGCGCGCTGCGCCGGGCCATGGCGCGGCTGCCATGTCACAGGCGCTTGCGCGGGCAAAGCGCTGCGCTGCGCGAGGTGGGGCGAAAAGGGGTCTTGCTCCATCAGCTGCCAGCGCTCGTTCGGCGCGGCCCAAGGCAGTGCGTCCAGCGGCAGTCGCCAACCCATGGCCGAGTCGCCGGGCGACAGGCACAGGCGGTCGTCGCGCACAAACCAGTGGCCGGTTTGCCAGCCGGTGCCAGTGGCCTTGTCGCCAGCACCTTCGGGCGGATCAATGGCTTGCAGCGGCAGCACATAACCGACCGCCGCGTCCAGGCCTTGGCTGAAGACGCGGCGCAAACGTTGGCGCTCCACCGCGTCGTCCAAACGGGCGTCGAACGGGTCGACGTTGATGGGCAAACGGCGTTCACGCCACAGGTAATACCAAGTGTCTTCATAGCCCGGCAGCACAGTGTCGCTGCCCAAGCCCAGCCGTGCGGTCAGGGCCTGCACAAAGCGCAGGGCATCGGCGCTGGTGAGCGCACTGGGCTCGCGCTCGTCGGCAAACACCGCCGGGTTTTGCCAGCAAGGCAGGCCATCGGCGCGCCAATAAATGCTGAGCGCCCAGCGCGGCAGCTGCTCGCCCGGGTACCACTTGCCCTGGCCAAAATGCAAAAAACCGCCTTGCCCGTATTGCTGGCGCAGCTTGTGCACCAACTCGGTGGCCAGGCCCCGCTTGGTCGGCCCCAAAGCGTCGGTGTTCCATTCCGCGCCATCGCGGTCTTGGGTGGCCACAAAGGTGGGCTCGCCGCCCATGCTCAGGCGCACATCACCGGCTTGCAGCTGCGCGTCCACCTGTTCGCCCAAGTGCAGCACCTTGGCCCATTGTTCTTCGCTGTAGGGCCGGGTCACACGGGGCGATTCGTGGATGCGGGTCACACGCATCTCGTGGCTGAAGCTGACCTCGGCCTCGTCCATCAGCCCCTCTATGGGCGCAGCCGCCGAAGGCTGGGGCGTGCAGGCCAGCGGAATGTGGCCCTCGCCCGCCAGCAGGCCCGAAGTGGGGTCCAGCCCCACCCAACCGGCACCGGGCAAATACACCTCGCACCAGGCGTGCAGGTCAGTGAAATCGACCTCGCTGCCGCTGGGGCCATCGAGCGATTTCACATCTGGCACCAGTTGGATCAAATAGCCCGATACAAAACGGGCCGCGATGTTCATGTGCCGAAACAGCTGCACCATCAGCCAAGCCGTGTCGCGGCAAGAGCCGCTTTGCAGTGTGAGGGTTTCTTCGGGTGTTTGCACACCCGGCTCCATGCGGATGGTGTAGCGGACGTCTTGGTGCAGGCGCTGATTGGTCTGCACCAAAAAGTCGATGGTGCGCTGGCGCTTGCGGTCCAGGCTGGCCAGGTATTTCTTGAACAGTGGCGTTTTGGCGTTCTTGTGCAGATACGACTGCAGCTCTTCACGCAGCGTGTCGGCGTATTGGAAAGGCACCTGTTCGGCCGAGGGCTCCAGAAAAAAGTCAAAGGGGTTGAACACCGCCATCTCGGTGACCATGTCCACCGTGACCTTGAGGGCGGTGGTTTTTTGGGCAAACACCAAGCGCGCCTGGTAGTTGGCAAACGCGTCTTGCAGCCAGTTGATGAAGTGTTCGGCCGGCTCGACCTGCAGGCTGTAGCTCAAGATGCGGCTGCGGCTGTGCGGGGCCGGGCGCAGGCGAATCACTTGCGGGCCGAGCTGCACCGGTCGGTCGTAGTTGTAATGGGTGACGTGGTGCAGGGCAAGGTGTATCGACATATCTCAAACTGCGCAACAGGGGCTGCACGCATGACAAATGCAGCTTGGGCAGTTACAACAAGCAAGACACGCGCCAGGCCCAAGGCTTGCCGCCGCAGCCCCAGCAGGGCCCAGACCCGCCACAGCGCAGCCACTGCGCAGCCAGCACACTGCCCAAGGAGGAAGGCCGATCATGCAGCGATCCACCGCCCAAGCCCAAGCCCAGCCGCGCCGGTGCGCGTACGCGTGCCCGTGCCCGTGCCCGTGCCCGTGCCCGTGCCCGCGCCGGTGCCCGTGCGCGTGCGCGCTGGCGGGGGTCTGCGACACCAAGCTGCCGCTGCGGGTCTTGCCATGAAAGACATGGCCTGGGCCCGCTACTTGGCAGGGGCTTGCTTGGCGTGGTGCGCAGGGGTGGCGCTGCAACTGCAGCAAGAGGCGCTGTGGACGCCCTGGGTTTATGGGGGCATGGGTGCCGCTGCCCTGGCTTGCGCTGGCGGCCTGTGGGCCTGGCGGTCACTGGCCGCGCCTGCTGCCGTGCGAACCGTGCTGGTGCTGGTCTGCTGGACGGTGCTGTCTTTTTCGGTCACAGCTTGGCACGCCCTTGGCCGCGCGCAGGCCATGGACCCCGAGCTGGAGGGGCAAGACTTAGAGGTGGTGGGCATGGTGCAGGCCATGCCGCAACGCCAAACGGCCGGTTGGCGTTTTCGTTTTCAGATCGAGCAGGCCTGGCGGCTTGACGCAGCGGGCGCGCTGCACCCCGTGGACCTGCACACCGCCTTGCCCGCGCAGGTCTCTTTGGGCTGGTACAGCTGGGGCAGCGCAGACAACAGCGATGACAGCCCCGCTGTGCGGCATGGGGCCGTCACAGCCGGAGAGCGGTGGCGCATGCGGGTGCGCCTGCAAGCGCCCCACGGCAACATGAACCCACGTGGTTTCGACTACGAGTTGTGGCTGTGGGAGCGGGCCATTGGTGCCACCGGCTATGTGCGCACCGGGGCCAAAGACCCGGCCCCAGTGCGCCTCGCATCGACTGGGCATCACCCCATAGAGCGCTGGCGTCAGGCGGTGCGAGAGCGTTTGTTGACGCACCTGTCAGCAGACGCTGACGATCCAGAAACGGCCAAGTTGGCCGGCGTGGTGGCGGCCCTGGTCACGGGCGATCAGGCCGCCATAGATCGCACCGACTGGGATGTCTTTCGCACCACGGGCGTGGCCCATTTGATGAGCATCTCGGGCCTGCATGTGACCATGTTCGCTTGGTTGGCTTCAACCCTGGTGGCCTGGGCTTGGCGCAAGTCGGCGTTGTGGGGGTTCAGCGGCGCTTTGCGCTGGCCCGCCGTCCATGTGGGGGCCGTGTCAGGCCTGCTGTTGGCGGGTTTTTACGCGCTGTTCAGTGGTTGGGGCATTCCTGCGCAGCGCACCTTGCTCATGCTGTTGGTGGTGGTGGTGCTCAAAATGTCGGCGCGCCACTGGCATGGGGCCGTGGTTTGGTTGCTGGCCTGCGCGGTGGTGCTGGCCTGGGACCCTTGGGCTTTGTTGCAGCCCGGTTTTTGGCTGAGTTTTGTGGCCGTGGGGGTGTTGATGGCGCACAACCCACAAGGCCACAAGGATTCACCGCACGCACCGCACGCACCGCACGCACCCCATGATGCAGCTGAGGCCGCACCAACTTGGCGCAGTCACGGTGTCTGGGCGGTGCTTGTGCACCATGGGCGTGCGCTTGCGGGGGGCGGTGGTGGCGCTTGGGGCCTGCAGCATGCGCTGGCTTTGTTGCGCCAACAAGCCACCATCACTGTGGCCTTGGCCCCGTTGACCTTGCTGTTCTTTGGGCAAGTCTCTTTGGTGGGTTTGTTGGCCAATTTGCTGGCCATCCCCTGGGTGACCTTGGTCATCACGCCGCTGGCCATGTTGGGCGTGCTGTGGTCGGGCGCGTGGGATTTGACCGTGTGGGCTTTGCGCCCCCTGTCGGGCCTGTTGACTGGCTTGGCGGCTTGGCCGCTGGCCAGCGTCTCCATGGCCATGCCCCCGTGGAGCCTGGCTTTGTTGGGCCTGCTGGGCGCATTGGGCTTGGTGCTGCGCCTGCCACTGTCTTGGAAGCTGATGTGCTTGCCGCTGCTGTGGCCGGTGTTGTTTTGGTCTCAACCCCGCCCAGCCATGGGAACTTTTGAGCTGCTCGCCGCCGACGTGGGGCAGGGCAATGCGGTCCTGGTTCGCACCGCCTCACACAGCTTGCTCTACGACGCCGGACCGCGCTACACCAGCCAAAGCGATGCCGGGCAAAGGGTGCTGGTGCCCTTGTTGTCGCACATGGGCGAGCGCCTGGACCTGTTGATGCTCAGCCACCGCGACAGCGACCACACGGGTGGCGCGGCAGCCGTGCTCGACACCCAGCCGCAAGCGCGCTTGTCATCCTCGCTCGAAGATTGGCACGCCCTGCATGCCCTGCGCCCCGCTTGGACGCGCTGCCAGGCCGGCCAGTCTTGGGTCTGGGACGGTGTCTTGTTTGAGGTGCTGCACCCGGCGCTGGGTGCCACCAGCCGCAAGCCCAACGCGCTCAGTTGCGTCTTGCGCATCAGCCACGGCGATCGCGCGGCCCTGTTGACCGGCGACATCGAAGCCGCCCAAGAGCAGGCTTTGGTGCAAGCTGGGCTGGCCCCGGTGGATGTGCTGCTGGTGCCGCACCACGGCAGCAAAACCTCGTCCACCCCCGCGTTTTTGCAGGCATTGCGCCCGCGCATTGCGCTGGTGCAAGCGGGCTACCGAAGCCGCTTTGGCCACCCCGCCCCGGCGGTGGTAGAGCGCTACCGTGCGATGGGCACCCGCTTGGTGCCCAGCAGCCACTGCGGCGCAGCCACTTGGCGCAGCGCAAGGCCCGAGCAGGTGCATTGCGAACGGGCAAGCCGCAAGCGTTATTGGCACCACGAGCTGCCGCCCTGAAACAGGTATACAAATTGCTTTGTCCCGTGAAGGAGTTCTGAGCCATGCGCCCATTTGATGAGATGTACAAACGCTTGCCCGAGCCAGGCGAGGGTGGAGAGGTGCGCGGCCATTACCGCGCCTATGCCCGCTGGCTGCAAACCCAAAACAGCCAAACCATGCGCATGCGCCGTGAAGAGGCAGAAATGATTTTTCGGCGGGTCGGCATCACCTTTGCGGTGTATGGCGAGCTGGACGAAGAGAACCCCCAAGACGACTGCGGCAACGAGCGCCTGATCCCGTTTGACCTCATCCCCCGCGTCATCGCCGCCGCAGAGTGGGCCCAGATGCAAGCCGGGCTGGTGCAGCGCGTCACCGCCCTCAACCGCTTTTTGCACGACGTCTACCACGATCAAGACATCTTGCGGGCGGGCGTGGTGCCGCGCGAGCAAATTGAGCGCAACGCCCAATTTCGCCCCGAAATGGTGGGGGTGGACCTGCCCCAACAAATTTACGCGCACATCAGCGGCGTGGACATCGTGCGTGCCACCGACAGCGCAGGCCAAGGCGAGTATTACGTGCTCGAAGACAACCTGCGCGTGCCCAGCGGCGTGAGCTACATGCTCGAAGACCGCAAGATGATGATGCGGCTCTTTCCCGAACTGTTCAGCCAACACCGCGTGGCCCCGGTCGCGCACTACCCCGACTTGCTGCTGGAGACCCTGCGCGCCAGCAGCCCCGCCACCACAGCCGAGCCCACGGTGGTGGTGCTCACGCCCGGCATGTACAACAGCGCCTATTTTGAGCACGCGTTTTTGGCCCAGCAAATGGGCGTGGAGCTGGTCGAAGGGCAAGACCTGTTCGTCAAAGACCAGTTTGTCTACATGCGCACCACGCGCGGCCCCAAGCGGGTGGACGTGATCTACCGCCGGGTGGACGACGACTTTTTAGACCCCAAGGTGTTCCGCCCCAGCTCCAGCTTGGGTTGCCCGGGCCTGATGGACGCTTACAAAGCCGGCCATGTGGCGATCTGCAACGCCGTGGGCACCGGCGTGGCCGACGACAAATCGGTCTACCCCTATGTGCCCGACATGATCAAGTTCTACTTGGGCGAAGCGCCGATCCTGAAAAACGTGCCGACATTTCAGTGCCGCAAACCCGATGACTTGCAGTACACCTTGGCTAATCTGAAAGACCTGGTGGTCAAAGAAGTGCACGGCGCGGGCGGCTACGGCATGCTGGTCGGCCCGGCCGCCACCCAGGCCGAGATCGAGCGCTTTCGTGGGGCCTTGTTGGCCAAGCCCGAGGGCTATATTGCCCAGCCCACGCTCAGCCTGTCCACCTGCCCCACCTATGTGGACAGCGGCATCGCCCCGCGCCACATCGACCTGCGCCCCTTTGTGCTGAGCGGGCGCACGGTGCAGATGGTGCCCGGGGGCCTGACGCGGGTGGCGCTCAAAGAAGGCTCATTGGTGGTCAACAGCAGCCAAGGCGGCGGCACCAAAGACACCTGGATCTTGCAGGACTGACAAGGGAGAACACACATGCTTTCAAGAACCGCCGACCACCTTTTTTGGATGTCCCGCTACATGGAGCGGGCCGAAAACACCGCCCGCATGCTCAACGTGAGCTACGAGACCTCGCTCTTGCCGCAAACTGCCGCCGCTGTCGAAGCGGGCTGGGAGGGCATTTTGTCGATCAGCGAGCTGCTGCCGTCCTATTTGGCGCTGTACAAAAGCATCACGCCCCGCGAAGTGATGGCCTTCATGGTCAAAGACCAGAGCAACCCCTCGTCCATTTTGTCGTGCCTGCGGGCGGCCCGCGAAAACGCCCGCGCCGTGCGCGGGACGCTCACCACCGAAGTGTGGGAGACGCAAAACCAAACCTGGCTCGAAGTCAACCGCATGCTCAAAAACGGCGACTTTGAACGCGACCCGGGCCAGTTTTTTGAATGGGTCAAGTTCCGTTCGCACCTGTCACGCGGCGTGACGGTGGGCACCATGCTGATGGACGAGTCGCTCTACTTCATGCGCATGGGCACGTTTTTGGAGCGCGCCGACAACACAGCGCGGCTGGTCGATGTGAAGTTCCACGCCATGCAAAACGACTTTTTTGGAGCCCCCACCGCCACAGCCCCCACCGCCCTGCAAAGCCAATTCAGCGGTGCAACAGAAGCGATGCAAGAGTACGACTTCTACCACTGGAGCGCGATCTTGCGCAGCGTCAGCGGCTTTGAGGTCTACCGCAAGGTCTACCGCGACGTGATCCGCCCCGAGCGGGTGGCCGAACTGCTGATCTTGCGCCCCGACATGCCGCGCTCGCTGCACGCCAGCCTCAACGAGGTGGTGGCCAACTTGAGCCTGGTCTCGCACGACCGCGACAGCGACACCCTGCGCCATGCAGGCCGTTTGCGCGCAGAGCTGGCGTTTGGCCGCATCGACGAAATCTTGGCCACCGGCCTGCACGCCTACTTGACGCAATTTTTGGAACGCGTCAACGTGCTGGGCGCACGCATCAGCCGCGAATTCTTGATGCCCCAGCCCGCCTGAAGCGCCCAAACCATTGGCCGCAAAAGGCACTGGCTACCAAGTCAAGTCCGGCACCAAGCCGAGGTGGGGCCGGGGTGACAAACAAGCCAGTGCTGGATGACGGCCTGGGGGCGCTGTCTTTGTGCCTCCTACAATGGCGCTCTATGTTTGTACACCTGCGCCTTCACTCCGAATTTTCTGTGGTTGACTCGACTTGCCGCATCGACGATGTGGTCAAAATGGCGGCCCAAGATGCCCAGCCTGCGCTGGCCATCACCGACCTGAACAACCTGTTTGGCACCGTCAAGTTTTACAAAGAAGGGCGGGGCAAGGGCATCAAGCCCATCATCGGGGCCGAGATCCACCTGGAGGGCTTGGGCGGCGATCCGGGGGCCACCAGCCGGGTGGTGCTGTTGGTGCAAAACCACCAGGGCTACCTCAATTTGTGCGAAATGCTGGCACGCGCCTGGACCCAAAACACCGTCAAAGCCGTGGCCGTGGTCAAGTTGGTTTGGCTGCAAGAGCTGTCGGGCGGTTTGATCTTGCTGTCCGGCGCACAAGCGGGCCCCGTGGGGCAGGCACTGGTCCAAGGCGACACCGACAAAGCCGCCCAAGTGGCCTTGCAGTTGGGCTCCATCTTTGCGCACCGTTTTTATTTGGAACTGCAACGCGCAGGCCGCCCCGAAGACGAGCCGCAAGTGGCCGGCGCAGTGGCGCTGGCGGCCCGTTTGGGATTGCCCGTGGTGGCCACGCACCCGGTGCAATTTCACGGCCCTGAAGACTACGAAGCCCACGAAGCCCGGGTCTGCATCTCGGAGGGTGAAATCTTGGCCAACCCGCGCCGGCTTCGGCGCTTCACCCGAGAGCAGTATTTCAAAACCGCTGCGCAAATGTGCGCCCTGTTTGCCGACCTGCCCAGCGCAGTCGCCAACACGCTCGAAATTGCCAAGCGCTGCAGCTTGAGCTTGGTGCTGGGCAAACCCCAGTTGCCCAACTTTCCGATACCGCCCGTCAAGGGCGTGGTCATGTCGGTGCCAGACTACTTTCGCCACGTCTCGTTCGAAGGACTGGCCGAGCGCTTGCAGCACCTTTACCCCTCTGAGGCCAAGCGCAACGAAGAACGCCCGCGCTATGTCGAGCGGCTGGAGTTTGAGCTCAGCACCATCTTGAAGATGGGTTTTCCGGGTTACTTCTTGATCGTGGGCGACTTCATCCAGTGGGCCAAAGCCAATGGCTGCCCCGTGGGCCCGGGCCGAGGCTCGGGTGCGGGCTCGCTGGTGGCCTATGCGCTCAAAATCACCGACCTCGACCCCCTGCAATACAACTTGCTGTTTGAGCGGTTTTTGAACCCCGAGCGGGTCTCCATGCCCGACTTTGACATCGACTTTTGCCAAGGCAACCGCGACCGCGTGATCGAGTACGTCAAGCAAAAGTACGGCCGCGAGGCGGTCAGCCAAATCGTCACCTTTGGCACCATGGCCGCGCGCGCGGCCATTCGCGACGTGGGCCGCGTGCTCGACATGAGCTACACCTTTTGCGACGGCATCAGCAAACTCATCCCCAACAAACCGGGCATGTCGGTCACCTTGCAATACCCACCGGCCACGCCCAAAGAAGGCGACAAAAACAACTACGCCATTGCCATGGAGCCCATCTTGGCCGAGCGCATCGCGCGCGAAGAAGATGTGCGCACCCTGATCGAGCTGGCGCAAAAGCTCGAAGGCATGACCCGCAACGTGGGCATGCACGCCGGGGGCGTGTTGATCGCGCCGGGCAAGCTGACCGACTTTTGCCCCCTGTACCAACAGCCCGGCAGCGAATCGGCGGTGAGCCAATACGACAAAGACGACGTGGAGGCCGCAGGCCTGGTCAAGTTCGACTTCTTAGGCCTGGCCACGCTCACCATTTTGGAGATCGCCCGCGAATTCATCATCAAGCGCCACAAAGGCCAAGAGCACTTTGCCTTTGAGAACATCGCGGTCGACGACGCACCCACCTACAAACTGTTTGCAGACGGCAAGACCGAGGCCGTGTTCCAGTTTGAAAGCCGGGGCATGCAAGGCATGCTGCGCGACGCCCGGCCCAGCCGCCTGGAAGACCTGATCGCCCTGAACGCGCTGTACCGCCCAGGCCCCATGGACCTGATCCCCAGCTTTGTGGCCCGCAAACACGGCCGCGAGCCCGTGGAGTACCCGCACCCAGCGGTGGCCGAGATGCTCAGCGAGACCTACGGCATCATGGTCTACCAAGAGCAGGTGATGCAGACGGCGCAGATTTTGGGCGGCTACAGCTTGGGCGGTGCCGACTTGCTGCGCCGCGCCATGGGCAAGAAAAAAGCCGAAGAAATGGCCGAGCACCGCGAGAAATTTCGCGCCGGCGCGCTCGCCACCCACAACATCCCGCAGCCCAAAGCCGACGAAGTCTTTGACCTGATGGAAAAGTTCGCGGGCTACGGCTTCAACAAATCGCACGCCGCCGCTTACTCACTGCTGGCCTACCACACCGGCTGGCTCAAGGTGCACTACACCGCCGAATTTTTCTGCGCCAACATGACGGTGGAGATGGACGACACCGACAAGCTCAAAGTGCTGCACGAAGACGCGCTCAAGTTTGGCATCCGCTTTGACCCACCCGACGTGAACCGGGGCACCCACCGCTTTGAACCGGTGACCGACAAAATCATCCGCTACGGCCTGGGCGCCATCAAAGGCACAGGCCAACAAGCCATCGACGCCATTGTGGCCGCACGCACCGAGGGCGGCCCTTTCAAAAGCTTGTTTGACTTTGCCGTGCGCGTGGACCGCACCCGCATCAACAAACGCACGGTGGACGCGCTCATCAAAGCCGGTGCCTTTGACTCGCTGCACATGAACCGCGCCGCCTTGTCGGCCAGCATCGACCGGGCCTTTGAATTCTCCAGCGCCACCACAGCCAACGCCAACCAAGGCGGCTTGTTTGACATGCTGGGCGACGACTCGCACGGCTCCAGCACCCAAGAGCCCGACTTGGTCGAAGTCATGCCCTGGGGCATCCAAGAACGCCTGCTGCTCGAAAAAACCGCCGTGGGCTTTTTCTTGTCTGGCCATTTGTTCGATGCGGTGGAACGCGAAGTGCGCCAGTTTGCCCGCCGCAAAATAGACGAGCTGATCGACAGCCGCGAATCCATGGTGCTGGCGGGCATCGTCAGCGACTTGCGCATCATCAACGGCCAACGCGGCAAAGTGGCCATCTTCAAGCTCGACGACAAAACCGGCGTGATGGAGGCCACCGCCGACGAAGCCCTGATCCAATCGGCCAAGCACTTGCTCAAAGACGACGAACTCATCATCGTCACCGCCAAAATGCAGGCCGACCGCTTCTCGGGCGGCTTTCGCCTCAAGATCGAGCACATCATGGACCTGGGCGCGGCCCGTTGCCGCTACGGCAAATACCTGCGCGTGGCGGTCAATGGCAAAGCCCCCGACATCGCCCGGCTGGTCAGAGAATTTCCGGCGCAACGCGAACAAACCGAGCAAGGCGACCTGGTGCGCGGCCTGCCGGTGCGCCTGGTGCTGGAGCGGCGCGAGGGCGACTTGGCCGCCCGCGCCGAACTGGCGCTGGGCGAAGCCGCCAAATTCTTCCCCACCGACGCCGCCCTGGCCAGCTGGATGGCGCAGGCCGACCAAGGCCAAGCGCGGATTGTTTACGACTGATGGCCACGGCCACGCTCAGACCACGCCCACGCCCACGCCTAACGCCCAACGCCCAACGCCCAACGCCAAGAGCTTCGCCCCATGACCGAGCAGCACCTGCCCCCAAGCCACGCGCTTGCACCGCCACAGCCAGCCCCAGCACGGGCATACATCTTGTTGATCGAGGACCACCCCATGATGGCCGAGGCCATCGGCTTCAGACTTGGGGGCTGGCTGCCAGGTTTGCAGCTGCGCAAGGCTTACAGCTGGGCAGAGGCCCGCGCTTTGTTGCAAAACACCAGCACCCCGCCAGAGTTCATCGTCACAGACCTGCAACTGCCCGACAGCCCACCAGAGCAAACCTTGCGCTCTTTGCGCGAATGGCAAGCGCAAGTGCCCGTGTTGGCCCTGACCATGCTGACCGACCAAGCGACCCAAGAGCTCTGCGCTCGACACCAAGCGCTTTATTTGTGCAAAAGCGCGGCATTTAGCCAGCTTCTCCAAAGCTTGCAAAAGTGGCTGGGCGCAGATTTTTGGCAAAAGTGGCGTGCCCAAGCACCGCTGCAGCACAACCCCCTGCACGACTTGACCACGCGGCAGCTCGACACCTTGCGCGAATTGGCCAATGGGCGCAGCAACCGCGAGATTGCTGATCGACTGTGCGTCAGCGAAGACACGGTGCGCAGCCACATGAAAAGCCTGTTCGTTCGATTGGCAGTCAAAAACCGCACCCAAGCCAGCAAGTTTTACCTGCAACACATAGAAGGACTGCACCCACCGGGTGCATGAGGTGCAAGGTGTCGCGCGGCATCGCTCTACTTGTTACACACCTTGGGCGGCAAGCAGCCCAGAGCTGGTGGTTTTTTTGTTTTTTCTTGACACCCTTGGCCCTGCCAGTGCATGCGCAAACGCAAACGCAAACGCAAACGCAAATACCTGCGCAGTCGCAGTCGCAGATGCAGATGCAGATGCAGATGGCCCCCAAGCAAAACGCAACCACAGCACACCCCGTTTGGCCTGTTGAGCCTGTGGTGTTGCCCGGCCCGACATCGGCTTTGCAGCAAGTCGAACTTTGGCCAAACCTTCTGACCTGGCCAGACCAAGCGGGCCAATACGCACCCGAGCAAGTGGCGCTGTCGCTGGCGCAAGGCCAGGGCGCACGGCTGCTGGCCTCCGACCAGTCTTATGGCCGGTGGTTGCCCTTTCCCTATTGGGCCGGTTGGCAACTGCACAACCCACAAAGCACCGCACAAACTTGGCTGCTCAGTTATGTGTTGCCAACCCAAGACCATGCAGCTGTTTGGCAGCAACAAGCCGCCGGCAGCTGGCAAGTCTTGCCGCAGTGGCGGCCCGAGGGCCCGAGCGCATGGATGGGTGCACACCTGTGGCCGGTTTGGCAAATCACCTTACAAGCAGGAGAAACTCGCCGGTTTTTGCTCCGCATAGACGGCTACAACCGCATGCGCTTCCCGCTGGAGGCAGTGCGCAGCGACAGCTTTGCCCGGCAGCACATGTTCTTGCTCTTGGGCATTGGCTTTGTCTTTGCCATTCCTTGCGTGGTGCTGGTGTATGCCCTCACGCTGTGGCGCACCGCCGAAGACCGGTCCATACCGCTTTTTGTGGTCATGGCAATTTGCGAAATGGTGGGCGCAGCCTGGGTCAGTGGCCTGATCACCGCCGTCATGCCCTGGGTTGACCGAGGCATGGCCGGTTGGCTCGGCTGGACCGGCTACATCATTGTGTTGGGCCTGAGCGGTTGGCATGCGCGCTTGTTCTTGGCCACCCCCAAGCGATGGCCCTGGGCAGACCGAGTGCTGCAGGGCGTGAGTGTGTTTTGGCTGGTGCTGGTGCCACTGGCCATCGCCATGAAGCCCGAAGCATCACGCCTGACCTTGCTGCTTGGCGGCGTGGTGCACACGCTCATTCTGAGCGCCTATGCCCTGCGAGGCTTGCTGCAAGAGCGCAGTGCACACATGGCCCTTTTTCTGGCTGTCTGGCTCATTTATCTCGGCTCGGGTGTGCTTTACATCCTCTACCGCGTGCTGCACTTGCCGGTGCACTACACCCTCATTGGCAATTATGTGCAAGGCGCATTGGTGGCTGCCTTTTTAGGGGCAGCGGTGACGGTGCAGGTGGTGGGCAAACGCAAAGCCCTGCAACAGCAATTGCACTCGGCGCGCCAACGCGCCTTGCTGCACGCATCGTCACAGCACGACCTGATGCAACCCCTGCAAAGCCTGCGCCTGCAAAGTCAGCAACTGAGCGAGACCAGTGATGCCACACAGCGCGAGCGTTTGCTGGGCCGCATGCAATCGGCCCTGAACCAAGTTGACGACTTTTTGCCCGCCCTGCGCCAACTTTGGAACGAAAACGCCCCACCCACACCCCAGTGGCAAACACTGAGCGTGCACACGGCCATTGGCGAAGTGGTGGACGACATGCGCCAAGTGGCCCAACTCAAGCAACTGCACCTGCGCTACAGACCCTCTCAACACAGCGTGCGCACCGACCCGCTGAGCTTGCAGCGCATTGTGCGCAACCTGCTGACAAATGCCGTGCGATACACCCCACCGGGAGGCGACATTTTGTTGGCCTGCCGCACGCGCGAGGGGCAACTTTGGCTGCTGTGTTGGGACACCGGCCTGGGCATGACCCCCGAACAGGCCAAGCAATGTTTCGAAGCCTTCACCCGCTTTGATGCGGACCAAAAAGCGCCCGAAGGCCTGGGCCTGGGTTTGTTCAGTGTGCGTGAACTGGCCCGCACACTGGGTGTGCCCACTTGGCTACAAAGCAGTCCAGGCCGTGGCACCTGCATTGGTGTGGGCTTGATATTGGCCTCAAAAAACACTGATTTAGACTAAAAATAATTCAAAATTCACCCAAACGGGTGATATCCATTAACATTTACAAATGCCATGATGTACTCCTTTCGTAAAGGAATGCGTCTTGAACCCCTCCACATCAGAGACCAGCAGCCGTGTCTGAGCTGGCCAATTTGACGGCTTGCACATGCGCTTGGGCCCGGGCGCGTGCTGGGGCGATGCGCGGCCTGCTCCAGCCCAGTCTGACACCGTCTGACATGGAGGTTTTGATTGAAGCAGGAAGCAACCAAGCCCATTGCAACACGGCTGGCGTGCTCGACGCGGTGCGCCGCTTGGTACAAGGCCCGACTATCAAGCCCACCGCAGTGAGTTCGTGGTCTGCTCGCTTCCCTGCACTCTTCAGCATGGATGCAGCCCGGGTGGATTTTGCAAACAACAACAAAGCGCTGCCAAGCACCTTGCAAAACGATGCTGTCTTCAAGCCACTTGTAGACAAGCCCACGCTCAGGGGGCGGATTCAAAAGTGAAGTGCAACACCTGCAAACCCTGTAAGGTCCGAAGATGCAAATCACTCCATTGAAACACTACAAACAGATCCAACCCGAAGA